>JANQPE010000063.1 GCA_028289565.1 Parerythrobacter sp. | reverse complement strand
CGGATCGCCCCCGGCATTCCGGCGCTCGACCAGCTCGATGGAGATGCGCTTTCCTCCAGCGGCTTGCCGCGCCACAGCACACGGCTCGAAGGCGGGTTGTTCTGGAACGGCTTCGGCACGCGGATATCGGCACGTTATGTCGGCAAGACTTTTATCACGGGCAGTGGCGCTCCGGGCAGCACGGACCTGTTTTTCGACGATCTCGCAACGGTCAATTTGCGGCTGTTTGCCAATCTGGGCCGGATTATGGAGAAGGATGCGGGCTTCTGGCAGGGCGCACGCATATCATTGCGGGCGGACAACATCTTCGATGCGCGGCGGCGGGTGGTGGATTCGAACGGCGACACGCCGCTTGGTTTCCAGCCCCTGTTGATCGATCCGACCGGGCGCTATCTCGGGATACAACTGCGCAAGTTGTTCTGAGCAAGGGTGCTAGTGCAAGTTGGTACGTGGAAACATTAGCGAAGCGAGTCCCGTCGGTGCGAAGGGGCGCCATTGGCCTTCTTCCTGCGCCAGTCGATCGGCAATCGCATAGACTGCCGCCGGATTCACGCCCAGTCCGCAATGGCTGGCGATCACTTCGATGTTTTCGCTCTGCTCGCCGGGCTGCTGCACTGAACCGCGCCAGTGCACGATACCGTCGCCTCTGGTCAGGATCGAAGTGGTCGGCACAGGTGGCGCCTTGGCGAGTTCGGCAAAATTGCCGTCTTTCATCACTTCCGGCTCACGCCCGTTGAGATATTCGAACAGGCGCCGTGCGTTGGTATGGTTGCGATCGTCGCTGATCGGACTGCCGAGGCTGATGACCTGCCGGACCTTTTCTGGAGCCAGTTTCGCCAACTCGCGGGCGAAGACGCCACCAAGGCTCCATCCGACGATGGAGATCGGGCGACCTGTTTTCCCATGTAATTCGTCCATACAGGCCATCATGGCTTCGATCCGGGCATTGTCGACCCGGATGTTGCGGCCTAGGTTCCACCCGGTCACCATGTAGCCGAGATTCGTCAGCAAGGATCGCAGGGGCACGGTCGAGAAATCCGATGCAAGAAAGCCGGGCAGCACCAATACACCATGTCCATCGCCTTTGGGCAGGGTGCCCATGAAAGGGCGCAAAGCATAAAATCCGGCCAGGTCGCCCATTGCACGCCCAGGCTCGGTCAAGGCGAGCAAGGCGCTGGGCGGACGGGCAGTATGTTCCTGTATTTCTGCAGCGGTGCTCATGCCTTGGTGCTTCCCTTCTTCCTGGCTGTGCGTTTGCCGGTGCTGCCCTTTCGGGTTGATGCGGCTTTCCTGGATGTGGCTTTCTTTTTGGCAGGTGTTTTCTTCTTTGCCGCCGGTTTCTTCTTCGTCTTCGGAGCATCTGCCGCTTTGGCGGCATCGCGCAGTTCCTCAAAGCTTTCCTCGATACATTGCGCGTAGAAATCGGGATCGGGCAACAATTCGCGGCAGGCGGTGAAGGATATCGTCGCCTCGTTGCAATAGCTTTGCACCACATGCCCAAGGCCCAAGCCGTCCGTCAGGCAAAGTAGCCCCATCATGCTTTCGAGCCGGGCGCCGCTGGAGTAGATCGGTATTGGTGGGCCGGGCACGTTGGTCACGACGGTCGAAAAAATCGGTCCGACACCGCGATTGGCCAGGCCGAGCCGGGTGTAGAGCTGTGCGCCGAGCGACATCCACAGGGCGGGGCTGACCTTGCTGGCCTCGGTCATGTTGCGCGCGCCCATCGCGTCGGTCATCGCTTTGGAATTGATCGTCCGGCTGTGGACGTAGTTCAGGCGTTCCGCGGGATCTTCGATATGCGTACCGAGTGGTGCGATCATCGCCGCGACCTGGTTCCCCATATCACCTTTTTCGTCGGCGCCGCGGACCGATATCGGTGCCATCGCAGTCAGCGTCTTCTTCGGCAGATCGTCCTTCGCGAGCAGGTATTTGCGCATGGCGCCGCCAACGATGGTCAGGAACACGTCGTTGACCTTGCAGCCATCGCAAAGCACCCGGATGGCCTTGATATCGGCGAGCGCTACGCTACGCCCCTCGACCACGCGGTTGGGGGAAATAGCTCTGTTGAAACGCGACCGTGGCGCGATCATCTCGCCCGACAGCTTGAAATCCTTCTTGGCGAGCCCGGCGATGGCGTTGGCGATCCCGGGCGCGGCCTTGGCGGCGACTTCGAGCTGCTTCATCGGATTGGTGATCGCGTTGATATAGCTCTTGCCGAGTATCTCGACCGCATTGGGCACCTTCTCGGGTTTCCACGTGTCGGGTGTCTTGGGAGGCGGAGTATCAGGATCGAGCGTATGCATCGCTTCCATCAGGTCGATGCCGCTCATCCCGTCGATTGCCGCATGGTGTACCTTGGTGACCATCGCATAGCTGCCCTTGGCGACTCCCTCGATGTTATCGAGGCCTTCGACCACGGTGAATTCCCATGGCGGCCGGTTGAGATCAAGCGGACGAGCGAAGATGCGTGCGGCCTGGATACACAGTTGCCGCCAGTCACCCGGCTTGGGCAGGGCGATATGCCGGACATGATATTCGAGGTCGAAATCCGGATCCTCGATCCAGTAGGGATAATCGAGATCGAACGGCACGCGCACCAGCCGTTGGCGTATCGTGCGACTGAGCTGCATGCGGCTCTCGAAAAAGCCCAGGATGTCCTTGAAGCGAACGAAGCCGCCGGGGGCGGTTGCCGGATCGTAGATCAGGATAGAGCCGATATGCATCGGCGAGTTGCGCGATTCCAGTGCGACAAAGGACGCATCCATGCCCTGAAGCTGCCGCAAGCCCGTCTCTCCTCCAGCGGACCGGCTCGAACCGGTTCCAATCTGCAACGGGTAACAGATGCAGGAATCCCGTCAATGTCGGCGAGATGTGCCGGTCTTGCGCATATGCGTTGATCGGAAGCTGGCCGCGGTTCGTTTCCACACACCTCTCAGCCGACAAGTTATCCACAAGCGATTCTTCGTTTCGCGCCGCGATACTCATGACCGGTTCCGTCGATCCATTTGAATCGCCAGCGATATTCTTTACCGGGGATTTGCGTTTAACCCGTTTCCAATCCGTCGTGCGACGACTATCTGATCGGATGATGGCTCGCACTCCCGCAGGAACGCCACAGGATCCACGTGGCGCAGAGCGCTTCAATGAGGAGCGCGCGACTTATACCGTTGCCAGCGCACAGCCCGACCTCGACGCCGGGGTGGTGGCGATACGCGATATGGTGAAGGTATTGGAACCGGTTCCGGGTGTCTATCGGATGCTCGATGCGCGCGGGGATGTACTGTATGTCGGCAAGGCGCGGGCGCTGAAGAACCGGGTGGCGAATTATGCGCAGGTTGCGAGTCTCTCCAACCGCCTTCAGCGGATGGTCAGCCAGACCCGGCGGATGGAAATCGTCACTACCAATAGCGAAGCCGAGGCGTTGCTGCTCGAAGCGCAACTGATCAAACGCTATCGCCCGCCATTCAACGTATTGCTGCGTGACGACAAGAGCTTCCCTTTCATTCTCTTGCGCACTGACCATGCGTTCCCGCGGATCATGAAACATCGCGGTGCGCGGCGTGCGAAGGGCCATTATTACGGCCCCTTCGCAAGCGCGGGTTCGGTCAATACCACTATTAATGCATTGCAGAAATTGTTCTTGCTAAGATCCTGTACTGACAGCTTTTTTCGCAATCGTGATCGACCCTGCCTGCTCTATCAGATCAAGCGTTGCAGTGCGCCTTGCGTCGGGCGGATCGACGAAGCCGACTATGCCGAGCTGGTCGAACAGACGCAGGATTTCCTTGGTGGCAAATCAGGTGCGGTGCAAGCCGATCTCGAAGCCCGGATGAGCGAAGCGGCTGACAGGCTCGACTTTGAAACAGCCGCGATTCTGCGCGACCGGCTACGTGCCGCGACTTTTATCCAGGGCTCCCAGGCCATCAATGCGAGCGGGGTCGGGGACGCGGATGTCTTCGCTCTGGCGAGCAAGGGGGGGCAGGTGGGCATTCAGGCCTTTTTCGTCCGTGGCGGGCAGAATTGGGGGCATCGCGCCTTTTTCCCCTCGCACACGCAGGGCGTCGAGGAAGGGCAGGTCCTGGCTGATGTGCTCGCGCAGTTCTACGAGGAAGTACCGCCGCCGCGCACGATCCTTGTTGATCGCGAGCTACCCGAGCAGGTGCTGGTCGCCGAAGCCTTCGGTGAACTCACCGGGCGCAAGGTGGCGATCAGCACGCCCCAGCGCGGCGAGCGCCGCAAGCTGATGGAACAGGCACGGCGTAATGCGATCGAAGGGCTCGACCGGCGGCTGGCCGAAAAGGGAACCAAGGCAAGGATCAATCGCGAACTGGCCGAGTTCCTCGAACTAGAAGCACCGCCGCAACGGATCGAAATCTACGACAACAGTCACATCCAGGGCACCAAGGCGGTGGGTGCGATGGTGGTTGCCGGGCCGGACGGTTTCATCAAGAACCAGTATCGCAAGTTCAACATCAGGAGCACGCGGTCAGGTGATGATTTTGGTATGATGCGCGAGGTGATGCACCGCCGCTTCAGCCGGGCGATGAAAGACGATCCCGATCGCGAGACGAGCGGCGATGCCGCCATCTGGCCCGATCTCGTCCTGATCGATGGTGGCAAGGGCCAGATGTCGGCCGTGCGCGATACCCTGGCCGAACTGGGGATCGAGGATATGCCCCTGATCGCGATCGCCAAGGGGCCGCATCACGGGCGCGAGGGGCGGGAAGTGTTCCACTTCCCCGACGGTCGCGAGAAGACCTTGCCAGTTAATTCGCCGGTCCTGTTCCACCTCCAGACCCTGCGTGACGAAGTCCACCGCTTTGCCATCGGCGCCCACCGCGCCAAGCGCAGCCGCGCGATCACGGCTTCACCACTCGACGAAATCCCCGGTATCGGCCCGGCAAGGAAGCGTGCATTGCTGCTGCATTTCGGCACTGCGAGCAAGGTTCGCGCGGCCGCGCTCGAAGATCTCCAACGCGCGCCCGGCATCAGCGCGGCGGTGGCGCGGAAAGTGTACGATTTCTACCATGCGGGCGGATAAGGGTATATGCCTGACGGTGATGCAGGAACGGGCATTCGCATCTACCGCTCACAGATCTTCGATACGACTTTTCCATTAGGCCAGAATCTGCCTTAACCCCGCGGATGAACTATTTTCTTTCGTGCCCGCCGCGTTTCCGCGTTCCGTGAGCGAAGGTTACGCTTTTCGCACGAGCGTTTGTGTCAACCTTCCGGTGCGGTGCCAAGCAGTTCCCTCTCGCGCCGGAACGCCTTGTCCAGTTCGAGTCGTTCATGCTCTACCCAGGTCGAATGCACGCCGCTGCTGATCTTGTGAGGGAGAGTCATGCGGCAGATCGGGCCTTTCGTTACATCACGCGCGTCGAGGATCGCGCATTCGGATGTGTCGCTGTGTTCGTCGATCAGGAAGGTTACCAGATAGCCATCATCCTCATGCCCCTGTTGTCCTGTCGTTTCGCTGTTTGAGGGCTTTCTCGGCACCATCGGGCTTTCGCTGGCATAGATGCCGTCTGGCAGAGTGTAGACCTGTTCCTCGCCGGTCTGGGTGTCGTGCTTGACGTATCCGTTGAACAGGAACCATCCCGGCTTGGTTGTGGTCGACCAGATATAGCGCGATTTTTCCATCAGGAAATGCGGGTTGATCATGCCGAACTCGACGATCCGGTTGGACAGGCGCTCTTCCTGGCATTTCCCGGTCGTCAGGTTGAAACGCCAGCGGTGGAGGCGGCTCTGGAAGCTGTGCTCGTCGACATAGGCCATCATGTGACCGTATTCGCCCGCTTCCTCCAGCGGGTCGGGCATCGGTTTCGACTGGTGATAACCTTCGAGCACCACCTCGTTGTCTTCTTCCCAGGCATTGGTCCAGTGAAGAACGTAGGCCGGTTCGGCTTCGAACCAGTGAATCTCTTCGGGCTGTCCATGGCGCGGGATCAGGGCAAACCGCGTTGGCATGCCTTCATGCAACCGTGCGGCATGGATATCGCGTTGCAGAAGCTCCGTGTCCCAGAATAGCGGCATGTCGTTGAGGATCGACCAGTTGCGGGTGATTGCCATGTCGTGCGGCAGGCGCGGGCCGGGCAGCGGAATTGGCACATAGTGGACCAGCTTCCCACCTCGGTCGACCACGCCGTAATGCATGTAGGGCGCGTGGACGCCGTAATTGAAGAACATCAGCTCACCGCTACTCTCGTCCACCTTGGGATGGGCGGAGACACCGTCGAGCGGCCCCCATGATGCCTTGCCGAGGTTATCCAGTGTTTCGGGGTTGAGCATCCACGCTTCGCCGCACTGGTAGAAAGTGGCGTAGGCGGTTCCGGCATGGACGACGATGTCGGTGCTGCCGGTGTCCTTGAGGCCGCCATGCGCGCCGAAGCCAGGGCGAACGGACGTACCGGGCGGATCCATCAACCCGCCCCACAATGACCGGCCGGCGATCTGTTCCTCTTCGAAGCAATGCGTGCGCACGAAACGGTTGCGATAGCTGGCCTTGCCGCCCGAAATGCTGACTTGGTGGATCATCGCGTCGCCATCGAACGGGTGGTAGCGCCCAAGCGGCTGGTGGACCGGGTTCTCGGTATTGCGCAGGTAGATACCGTCGATATCCACCGGAATTTCACCTTCGATCACATCGAGTTCGTCGATCTCGACCTCTTCCGTCAGCGGCGTCCACGGGCCGGAGAGATAGGGATGGTTCGACGGTTCGAGCGAGGTGGCGACGGGCGGCTGGCGGGTGATGGGCATCGGAAGCTGATCCTCTCGCCCGCGAGAGTAGCGGCCCGGTGACGTGGCGCAAGTTTTGGTATTCTAGCGTCTGGCCCGCCGGACCACGCCCTCCTGCGCGACGCTCGCCACCAGCCGTCCCTCGCGATCGAAGATGCGACCACGATTGAAACCGCGTCCGCCACCGCTCCACGGGCTGTCGGTTGCGTAAAGCAGCCACTCGTCGGCGCGAGCGGGGCGGTGAAACCAGATGGCGTGGTCGAGGCTCGCGCCTTTCAACTCGCCGCGAGCCCAGCTCAGCCCATGCGGTAGTGCGCTGGTGCCGAGCAGGGTCATGTCGCTGGCATAGGCGATGATCGCGCGATGGATGGCCGGGTCGTCGGGCAACGGCGCGACGGTGCGGAACCAGCTATGCGCGCGTGGTGGCTTCTTGTCGCTGTTCATCCAATGCAGCTTGCCGACCGTGCGCATCTCAATCGGTCGCGGCTGCAGCATCATGGCGCGCTGTTGCTCGGAGACGTCGCCCATCTCTTCGATAAACCTCCCGCGCAACTCCATGTCGCAGGGCAGATCTTCGGGCGGTGCGATCTCGGGCATGACATAGTCGTCATGTTCGAGGCCCTCCTCGGGGCGCTGGAAGCTGGCGATAAGATTGAGGATCGGGTGCCGGTTGCCGCCTTTCTCGGTCTGGCTTGCGACGACCCGCCGGTTGGCGAAGCTACGTCCGTCGAAATCGCGCGCGATGGCATAGTCGATCTCCGGTCCTTCCTTGCCCCCGCGCAGGAAGTAGGCATGCAGCGAATGCGTCTCCATGCCATCGGGCGCGGCCGCCTGCGCTGCCTGCAATGCTTGCGCGATAACCTGACCGCCGAAGACACGACCGACGCCGCCTTTCCGAGGGTGCCCGATGAAGGTGTTCTCGCCCTGCTGCTCGACCGTCAACAGGCGGACGAGGCTGGTTACCAGGTGGTCGGGGTCGGTCGGTTCGACGGGTACGGTCATCCGCCCGCTTTGCGGACGCAAGGGCGCTGCGTCAACGAGTCAGACCGACCTTGCGCAGGATACGGTAGGCCAGGGCCTTGCCCCGATTGGAAGCGGGGCAGCTTAACCTTCGCATTTGGCGGCATCCTGCGCCGCGTCGCTTGCGAAACCAGGTGAAGGCTTAGGAAGGTTTTACGAAAAAGGCGCGCGATGCGGAGAGCATCGCGCGCCTTCGTCTTCCCTCCGGGATAGATGCGATCAGCCGGTCGCGAGTGCCGCGAGCAGCAGCAAGGCGACGATGTTGGTGATCTTGATCATCGGGTTGACGGCGGGGCCGGCGGTATCCTTGTAGGGATCGCCGACCGTGTCGCCGGTCACTGCGGCCTTGTGAGCTTCGGAGCCCTTGCCGCCGTGATTGCCGTCTTCGATATATTTCTTGGCATTGTCCCATGCACCGCCTCCGGCAGTCATGGAAAGTGCCACGAAGATACCCGAGATGATCACGCCGAGCAGCAGCGCGCCGAGTGCGGCGAAGCCTTCCGCCTGGCTACCGGTTGCCCAATAGACGGCGAAGTAGACCACGATCGGCGCGAATACCGGCAGCATCGACGGAACGATCATTTCCTTGATCGCTGCCTTGGTCACGAGGTCGACCGTGCGGGCATAGTCAGGACGGCTGGTGCCGGCCATGATGCCGTCGTCTGCGGCGAATTGGGCACGAACGTCGACGACCACATCGCCGGCGGCACGACCAACCGCGGTCATACCCAGCGCACCGAACAGGTACGGGAGCAATGCACCGAGCAGCAAGCCGACGATGACGTAGGGGTTTTCAAGGCTGAAGCTGACCTTCAGATCGGGGAAGAACTCCTTGAGATCGGCGGTATAGGCCGAGAACAGGACCAGTGCGGCAAGTCCGGCGGAGCCGATGGCATAACCCTTGGTCACGGCCTTGGTGGTATTGCCCACGGCATCAAGCGCGTCGGTCTTGTCGCGGACGCTTTCGTCCAGCTCCGACATTTCGGCGATCCCGCCGGCATTGTCGGTGACTGGGCCGTAGGCATCGAGCGCGACGACCATGCCGGCAAGCGCCAGCATCGAGGTGGCTGCGAATGCGATGCCCATCAGGCCCGCGAGCTGGTAGGTGACGACGATGCCGATCACGATCACCAACGTCGGCAGGGCAGTCGATTCAAGGCTGATCGCGAGACCCTGGATGACATTGGTGCCATGGCCGGTTTCCGACGATTTGGCGATCGAGCGTACCGGGCGGTATTCGGTGCCGGTGTAATACTCGGTAATCCAGATGATCAGGCCGGTCACCGCCAGCCCAACCATCATCGACCAGAACAGGTCCATGCCGGTGAAGGTCTGGTCGCCGACAGCGAATTCGGTACCCATGCCGATCGAGTAATCGGTGGCCCACCAGATGGCGGGGATCGATAGCACGGCGGTAGTGATGAAACCCTTGTAGAGCGCACCCATGATGTTGTCCGATTTTCCGAGGCGGACGAGATATGTGCCGATGATCGAAGTGACGATGCAGACACCACCGACCAGCAGCGGCAGGCTCATCAACGCCGTCAGCTCGGCACTGGCAAGGCCGGTGAAGAGCAAGGCGGTGAGGACCATGGTCGCACCGACAGTCACGACATAGGTTTCGAACAGGTCGGCGGCCATGCCGGCGCAATCGCCGACATTGTCGCCGACATTGTCGGCAATGGTGGCTGGATTGCGGGGGTCGTCTTCCGGGGTACCGGCTTCGACCTTGCCGACGAGGTCGGCTCCGACGTCTGCGGCCTTGGTGAAGATCCCGCCGCCCAGGCGCGCGAAGATCGAAATCAGCGAGGCACCAAAGGCCAGGCCGACGAGTGCGTCGATAACTTCACGCTTCTCCGCAAGAACAGTGAGGTCCAGCCCCATCGGCCCGGTCAGCGCGTAGAAGAATCCCGCGATAGCCAGCAGGGCGAGGCCGGCAACAAGCAGGCCGGTTACCGCACCGGCGCGAAAGGCAACGGTCAGGCCCTGCTGCAGGCCGGTCTGCGCAGCGGCTGCGGTGCGGACGTTGGCGCGTACCGAAATGTTCATCCCGATAAAGCCGGCGACACCGGACAGAATGGCACCGACCACAAAGCCGGTCGCGGAAATCGGTCCAAGGAAGAAGAATACGATGACCGCAACCACCACACCGACGATGCCGATGGTGGTGTACTGGCGTTTCAGATAGGCTTGAGCACCTTCCTGAACGGCTCCTGCGATTTGTTGCATTTTCTCATTGCCGGCGGCGGCGCCGAGCACTTGGCGGCTGGTGACGAAGCCGTAGATCACGGCAAGCAGTCCCAAAACGATGGCAATCGTGACGAGGTTCACGACGGAGTCCCCCTGTTTCCAATTAGAATGTGTTCCATAGCATGCGGCCCCGCTTTCGCAGGGCCGCTTGTGGCGAGCGCTATAGGAGGAACCACGCGCGGCGCAAGTGTTTACCGCATTTTCTCACCGGCGCGTGATTGCCCCGAAATGAGGCGAAAATAGCGAAGACTTGCGGCGATTCGTGCTTAAGATTAAGTAAACGCCTATGGAAAACGCGGTCAAAGGGCTGTTCAAGATCATGCCATTCCTGTTCGGAATCGGCTTTGTCGCCCCGTTGATTGCCCAAACGATGATCTATTGGGGGTGGCGGCCGCCCCTCGGGCTGACGCCGATTTCCTTCGGTCTGCTGATCGGGGTTCCGTGGGGCCTCTATGCGACAATTCGTGGGCGGTGGGTATGAGCGAAGATCGTATCTCCCTACGCGATGCACCTGTCGACATCCCGATTAGGGACGATGTCCCGGCGATCCCGCTGACCGGCGATGAAACGCTCGACAGGTACACACGCATCGAGCTGCTCAGGGAAGAACGTGCGATTGCCGAGAAATTCCACGGTGGCCGCATGTGGCCCTATGTCGTGGCCGCATGGGGCGGTTTCGCAGTATGGCTCAGCCTGTTCCCGCTGACCATGCTGGATATCGTTCCATTGCCGATTGCCTTCGTGGTTTCCTGTGTGCTGGCAACAGGCGGGTATGTAACCAGTCACGAGGCGATGCATTCCAATATCGCTCGCGCAGGGACCCAATATCGCTGGGTCAACGAATGGGTTGGCAAGGTTTCGACCATTCCCATCGTCTTTCCTTTCTCGATGGCGCGGATCATGCATCTCGAGCACCACTATCATTGCAACGACCCGGAAAAGGATCCAGATTACACCGACGAAGCGCCCAATGCGCTAATGGCCTGGTACAAGACCTGGTACAATCGTCAGCCCGGCGTCGACGGCTCGATCCATCACTACAAGAGGATTCTTGCCGAAATGGGCACGCCCGAGGCGGACAAGGCACTGAAAGACACGCTGGTCCTGCAGTTGTTGTTCATGACCGTGCTCTTTACGATGGCCTGGGCCGGCTATGCGCTGGAAGCGGCACTGGTGTGGTGGCTACCGCGCCATATCGGTCTTAGCTATATCCGTTTCTATCTCAGTTGGGCGCCGCACCATCCGCGCGAAGGCAAGACGGGACGTTACGAGCAGGCCAATATCTTTAAGAGCCGGTTGGGGCATGTGATGTCGATGTGCATGGAAACGCACCTTATCCATCACCTCTATCCGTCGATTCCCAACCACCGGACCAAGGCAGCCTACCTTGCGCTCAAGCCGATCCTGGACAAACGCGGAGTAGACGTTTCCGCGATCTGACCCTGACCGTCAGCCGCCGTGACTGTAGCCGAGGCCATCGGGCTCGAAAACAGGCTCGCCATCGAGCGTCAATGGTGCGTCACCATCGATTACTTCCCCGATCGCCGTAACGGGTATGGGCAAGTCGGCATTTTTCGGTGCAGTGAGCAGCAACTCGAAATCTTCGCCCCAAGAAAGCGCGTCCTCGCGCCTGTTTTCGGGGGCGGCGATCGGCACTGATGCGCTGTCGATCGAGAGCGATGCGCCGCTCGCGAGGCCCATCCGCCAGGCATCGAGGAGCAAACCGTCCGATATGTCCATCATGGCAGAGACATGCGGTGCCAGGTCGATTCCTTCATAAAGTCGCGGCTCGGGTCGGCGATACGCCTTTGCCTCGGCGCGGGAATCCGCCTTCAATTCTTCGAACGCCATCATTGCGGCGCCCAGAGGCCCTGTGACGTAGATATCGTGCCCCGGGCAGGCACCCGCACGCGACGGTACGGGTGTGTGGCAAGCGCGGCCGATTGCAGTCATGCTCCAGCTACGCGCCGAACCTTCGGGCATGCATACCGTATCGCCGCCAAACAAATCGACACCATATGCGCCCAGCGCGACGGTTAGCCCGGCTGCGAACCGCGCATCGTCGAGCGAGATCGAATGCCCGACCAGGACACCGACCGGTTCCGCGCCTTTCGCGGCCAGGTCGGACAGGTTCGCCATCACCAGTTTCCACGCGATGTCACGCTCGTCTTGATCGGGCAGTACATGGACACCCTCGACAATGACATCGTGCGTCAGGACGAGCGTTTCGTCTCCGATTTCCAGTACCGCTGCATCGTCGCGTAAGTCACGGGCGCCGGGCGGGAGCTTCACGATCCCGCGAAGCATGTCGATGAAAGGGAATTCTCCCGAAGCCACTATCGGCGCACATCTTTCGCCAGCGCATCGAGAATGCCGTTCACGAACTTTGCCTCACGATCGTCGAAAAAAGCTTTCGCGACGTCGACGTATTCGCTGATCGTGCTGGCCACAGGCACATCCGGGCGGGCGAGCAATTCATAACTTCCCGCGCGCAGAATCTGGAGCATGGTCTTGTCGAGCCGGATAAGTGTCCATCCCGCCTGCATGCGGGTGGCGATAAGCGCGTCGATCTCGTCCTTGCGCGCTATCGTACCGCCGACGATATCATCGAAAAAGGCGATGTCCGCTTTTGCATATTGCTCTTCTTCGATTTCGGCACCGAGCCGGTGCCGGTGAAATTCGTCCAGCAATTTCGTTTGGGCGGTCCCTTCCATCTGGTGCTGGTAGAGCGCCTGAACGGCGGCGAGGCGGGCCGCGGAGCGGGCGATGGTACGGGCAGCTTTCATTTCAACCTCATTTCGACCGACCGGGCGTGGGCTGGCAAGCCCTCGGCATGCGCAAGCGTTGCAGCGGCAGGGCCGATCTTCGCCAAGCCTGCCTCGTCCAGGCCGATAAAGCTGGTACGCTTCATGAAGTCGAGGACTGACAGCCCGCTGGCGAACCGCGCGCGCCGACCAGTCGGCAGGACGTGGTTCGGCCCGGCCACGTAATCGCCGATCGCTTCGGGTGCGTGGCGACCGAGGAACACGCTTCCTGCATGACGCAAGCCGTCAAGAAATTGCTCGGGTTCGGCGATAGCCAGCTCGACATGCTCGGCAGCCAGGCGATTGGCGAGCCGGAGCGACTGTTCGAGATCGTCGACTACGATGATCACGCCATGCTCCCGCCAGCTATCTTTCGCGGTCTTGCCGGTATCGAGAGCCGCCAGTTGCAGGTCGATGCAATCCTCGACCAGGCTGGCGAAAGCGGCATCGTCGGTGATGAGGATCGATTGTGCGGCAGGATCGTGTTCGGCCTGGCTGAGTAAATCCGCCGCGATCCAGTCGGGGTCGTTGTCGCCATCGGCGATTACCAGGATTTCGCTCGGCCCGGCAACCATGTCGATTCCGACCAAACCGTAAAGCTGGCGCTTGCCTTCTGCGACCCAGGCATTCCCGGGGCCGGTGACCACATCGACCGGGGCGATCGTTTCCGTACCATAGGCAAGGGCAGCTATCGCCTGCGCTCCCCCGATACGCCAGACCTCGTCGACACCTGCGAGGTGCGCCGCGGCCAGTACGAGAGGGTTCGTTTCACCACGAGGAGTCGGCGTGGTCACGGCCAAGCGCTCGACCCCGGCAACCTTTGCGGGGATTGCATTCATCAACAGCGAGGAAGGGTAAGTCGCCCGGCCACCCGGTACATAAAGGCCTGCCGCATCGACCGCGCGCCATTTCGCGCCGAGCCTGATACCCGCATCGTCGGTTTCGTCACGGTCTTCGGGCAGTTGTGCTCCGTGATAGGCACGTATACGTGTTGCAGCGAGTTCAAGTGCCGCACGCAATTCGTCATCGAGGTTCTCGAAAGCCTGACGGCATGCCGCAGGAGAGATGAGCCAGCTTTCCTCGCCGCCAAGACGGTACTTGTCGAAACGCGCGGTGTATTCGGCTACGGCTGTATCACCCTGCGTTTTCACCTGGGCGAGGATATCAGCTACTTCGCGTGCAATCTTGCTATCGCTTTCGCGGCGATCCGCGACGATCCGGGTGAAGCTCCTTTCGAAGCCGGGGTCGGAGACATGCAGGCGTTGCATCACGTTTCGGCCCTGGTCGCTGCATTGGCTCGAAATGCCTCGACCAGATTGGCGAGACGCTGATCGGTCTTGAGCGCGGCGCGGTTGACTATCAGGCGTGCTGAAATATCGAGAATGCGCGCGGTTTCGACCAATCCGTTCTCTTTCAGCGTCTGTCCGGATGAGACGAGGTCGACGATCCGGCCAGATAGGCCGAGGCTGGGGGCGATTTCCATTGCACCGTTAAGCTTGACGCATTCGGCCTGAATGCTCTGCCGCTCGAAATAGCGACGCGTGATATTGGGATACTTCGTCGCAACCCGCATGTGGCTGGCTTTCAATGAAATGGCCTTGTTTCCTGCCGGTTCGGCCACGGCGAGGTGGCAATGACCGATATCGAGGTCGACCGGGGCATAAAGGTCGGAATAGTTGAATTCCTCGATTACGTCGGAGCCGACAATACCGATCTGCGCTGCCCCGTGCGCGACGAAGGTGGCGACGTCGAAGGCTCGCACACGGATCAGCCGCATATCCTCGCGGGTGGTTGCGAAAGTCAGCGAACGGTTGCCCTTGTCGTGAAATGCATCCTCGGGCACGACGCCCGCGCGCGCCATTACCGGCAATGCCTCGTCGAGGATGCGACCCTTGGGAATGGCGAAGGTAAGCGGAACAGTCATAGCGCGGCGGCAGATAGGGATACTGGCAGGAAAGGGCAATCTGATTGGCGGAAGTAGGCAGCAATTATGGGGCGGTCATGGATATCGCCGATATTCCCCGGGCAATCGAGTGGCAGGCCGAGCATGCGGAGCGTGGAGGCTCTCCCGGCACTGCGCGGGTGATCCGTGGACTGCTTGCGGTTCTGGACAGCGACACGGCGGTCGGACGGCGCATGGCTGACTGGGAAGGGTTGACGCTCAAGGACGCAATGCCGCTGAGGGTCCATGGCGGACTGCACAATCTTCTGCTGACGGGCGAGGATATGCGGCTGGAACCCGTTTATGCCGGGCTGACAACCGATCAGGATATGGTGGACCGGCTGGTGGCTGACCTGATCGCGACATATGATGCACGCCTGCTACCCTGGCTGGACGGTCCGCCGCAGACCAACGAGGCGGGGCGGTCGGCCAGCATCATGGCGGCGCTGCTATGGCTGTCGGGCAGGTTGGGTCCCCGGTTCGAGTTGAACGAACTCGGATCGAGTGCGGGTATCAATACGATGATGGAGCGATATCGCTACAACCTTGGTGGGGTGAGGGTCGGTCGCAAAGGCTCCCCGATGCACATTGCTCCCGAGTGGCGCGGGCTGCCTCCGCCGGACAACCCGGTCGATATCATTGCGATCAGAGGGTGCGATCGGGCGCCGATAGACCTGTCCGATCCCGAAGCCGCGCTGCGGCTGAAAAGCTATGTCTGGCCCGAGGCAATGGCGCGCATGGCGCGGATCGAAGCCGCGATCCGGCTCGCGGTGGAAAAGCCCCCGAGCGTGGCCCGGCAGGATGCCGGTGCTTTCGTCGCGGAACTGCTTTCCACCGAGCAGCCCGAAGGTGTCACGCGAGTCATTTTTCACTCAATCGTCTGGCAATACATTCCCGAGCCGGTCCAGTTGCAGATCAGCGAGGCGATGGAAAAGGCGGGTGCGTCTGCCGATCCGGCTAAGCCGCTGGCGTGGGTATCGCTCGAAACCAATCGCGAGACGTTCGCACATGAATTACGCGTTCGTCATTGGCCCGGCGATGACGAGGAGGCGCTGCTTGGCCAGGCTCATCCGCATGGCGCGTGGGTGGAGTGGTTTGGCGATTAGACCGTGCGTTTCAGGAAAGCATCCATGGCGGCGTTGACCGCGCCAGGTGCTTCCCAAGGGACGAAGTGCCCGCAATCGTGGACTTTTTCCAGTGTCAGATCGTCGATGATGTCTTCCATGCCATGCAGATTCTCCGCAGGCAGGGCGGGATCGTCCATTGCCCAGATCACCAGTGTGGGAATGGAAAGATCGGGGAGCTGCGGGGGGTCCCATCCTTCCGGTAGCCTATAGGGTGCATCCATCGGTGGAACGTCCATGTAGCTCGCCCGATACCAGTTGAGCATGCCGAAGGCGGCATCGCGATCCTGCCAGTCTCGCAGCAGGGCCTCGCGCTCCTCCGGCTCCATGGCCGAGGGACGATCCCACTTGACTGCTTTCAGTAGCAGGCCGGCCAAACCGTGCTGACGCACCAGGGCGTCGTTTCCCGGGTTGCGGAATTCGCGGATATACTGGCTTGCCTCTCGCTGCTGTTCGTTGAGGAACAACAGCTTGCTGAAGAGAGCAGGGTGGGGAGCGTTGGCGATCACTGCGCGAGTCACGCGGCTGTTCGCCTGTCCTGCGAGCGCCACGCCCCAAGCGATCGCGCCGCCCCAGTCGTGGCCGACGACAGTGAACGTTTCGGCGCCCAGCGCATCAGCGAGTAAAAACACATCGCCGATCAGCTTGTCGGGGGTGTAGCTTTCGACATCTTGCGGCTTGGATGAGCCGCGATAGCCGCGCTGGTCGGGAGCGATACAACGAAAGCGATCAGAGAAATGCGCGATCTGGTGCCGCCAGGTGCGGTGGCTTTCAGGGAAACCGTGGAGAAAGATCAGTGCCGGGCCATCTGTCGGGCCAGAATCGACGACATCCAGTTCGATCCCGTTGGCAAGCTCCACCCTTTGCTGTTCCATCGTCATCCCTCCTTCTCCATCTTTTCGACATAGCCCGCCGCAACCATCGCTGCGATCTGGTCGAACATCTGGTCCGGCGTCCGGCGCATTTCCCCCATCGCTTGTTCCATGCCCCGCGCGACGATGATCTCACGCTGGCCCGCACCGATCGCATCGATCATGGTCCTAGCCGCCTCATCGGGCGGGATGCCTTCGTCAATCGCCTTGTCGCTCTTGCCGCGTTTGCGGCCATCCGGGGTCAGTGCGTTGCGCGACACATCGGTCGCGACCGATCCGGGGATGACGACATGCACATCGACACCGCTTTGCGACAGTTCTGCCCGTAGCGCGTCGGCATAGCCGATCAGCCCGAACTTGGCCGCGCAATAGGCGGTCCGCATCGGCACGCCGACCTTGCCCGCGATAGAGGAGACGAACACCAGCTTCCCAAGCTGTCCGCCTCCGGCGCGTTCGACCATGTGCCCGATCAGGCCCTGTATGAATGCGATCTGCTGGGTCAGGTCGATATCGATTATGTCGCGATAGACCTGCATGTCGGTTTTCAACGCGATCCCGCGCTGCGAAATCCCCGCATTGGCGATGGCGATGTCTATCCCCTCCCGCCATGCGACAGCTTTTGCGGTGGCATCGGCCAACGCTCGGTCGTCACGGACATCGAAGGGCAGGATCAGCGTGCTCGTATCGATATCGGCAGCCACCGCCGAGAGCCTGGTCTCGTCGCGACCCGACAAAATGATATTTGCGCAGCGCCCGGCGAACTTGCGCGCGAGCGCGGCCCCGATCCCTGAACTGGCGCCGGTGATCCAGATTGTCTTGTCTTCAAAGCTCATGGGACGCTCGCTGTCTTGGTCCGGTAAGGTACAATGTGTTCATCCTCATCCTCGTCCTAGCGCCTTGAAGGCACGCGGCGAAGCCAGACTGCGCATTGTGGGATATAATGACTTGCATCGTACCAGCCTTCGCGTTGCCATGCGTGGCACCAAGCGTAGATCAGTCCTCGAATCGGCTTTCCTCGCGCAATTTGAGTCCTGCTGTTTGCAGGGGCGTGATCGCCGAAGCGAATTCGCTCGGAGTCATATGGGCAAACCGCCGGAACTCGCGGGCGAGATGCGACTGGTCGTAATAACGCAGCGCCGCCAGATCCTGTTCGGTCGGGCTGCTGAAGCCGCGTAATGCGGTTGCCATGTCGAGGAACCGGCTGCGACGAAGCACGGCCTTGGGCGAGAGGCCGAAGCTCTCACGGCAGCGTCGTGCAAGCTGACGCGGCGACAATTGGCAGGCATCCGCCACTTCCCGGATGCGGATCGTGCTATCGGTGCGGGCTATGACTTCCAATCCGGCCATTTGCAGGTCGGGTTCGGGTTTGCCGAGCTGTTTGATCCGATCGAGAATGGCTTGTTCTATCGCGGCGATCTTGCCTTCGTCGTCGGCGGCCGCATCGACACTCTCCTGCATGGTGTTGCCGAGTTCCCCCCATACGTCCTGCAGGCGCAACAGCCGATCGGCATATTCATGATGCGGCTTGTCGAACAACGCGCGCCAGCCACTCGGTCGAATGGCACAGCCGGTTACGGCAAAGCTCCCTTGGACGCGAACCTTGAAAGGCAGTTCGTTGGCGCCGAAAAACAGCGTCCTGCCTGGCCGGCTCCATTCGCCTGGAGCGACTTCCCCTGCCCAGTCACCTTTCAGCAGGCACCGAATGAAAGCGGTTTCGGCGAGCAGGAAATCCTCGATCACCATCTCTTCCGGCAATTCGGCCTCGAAGACGTAGAAACGCCGGACATAGGGGGCCAGTTCGGACGAGGGCCGATATGTCCTGGATAGCAGCATCAGGTCAGGCGTTTCGGCCCTGCTACCGGCATGTCCCGCATGGTCTTCACCCAGCTTCTCCGGGCGCGAAAGCACGAATGGAAAGCGCATGCACGCGGTCTCCGGGTATGTCGCCCAATGCCTTGTTGACCATTCGCTGCCGGTCGAGCCGTGACATGCCTTCGAAAACCATGCTTTCGATCATCACCGTGAAGTGCGATTCCCCACTGCCGTCGTCTCCGGCGTGGCCATGATGTGCAGCGCTGTCATTGATGATTTCAAGCCGCGTCGGAGCGAATGCATCGCGCAGAAGTCGCTCGATTTCCTGCTGGACTGTTCCCCTCATGCCTGTCTCTTGGGGGTTCACTTCCGACTTGTCCATGCCCATCCTAGTATTGTGAAGCGATCGAAGTTCCATAGCCGTCATGAAGAGAGCGAGAACCTGTGCGAGAAGCCAGGGTGCATTTCGCCGGGCGAGTTTCGTGCGCCGGGCAGCGCCGGCAACAGCTTTGACGGGCCTGGCGTGTGGCGTTGGTTCTGCCTCGAGCATGTTCGCGAATTCAATGCGGGCTATGATTGGTTCGAAGGGATGGACGCAGAGGAAATCCTCGCTGCGCAATCCCCTGTCGCCGGGTGGGCTGCCGAGACGCGTGCTTTTCGTCCGACGGCCGGAGTCGATGGCATGCCCCGCTGGGCAGACTTTGATGATCCGCTCGATGCCATCGGTGCGCGTGCCGCCGGTATCAAGTCACGTGCCCAACGCGAGGCCGAGATGGCCATGGACGGCCGGTTCAGTCGCGTGGAGGCAGAAGCGCTCGAAACGATGGGATTGGGCCCCGATACGGATCGGCGGCGGTTGCGGCGGCGCTATTCCGAGCTTGTTCGACGCTACCACCCGGACCGCAACGGGGGCGATCGTCAGTACGAAGCACGACTGGTGAGAGTGGTCGAGGCTTACCAGCGGCTGTGCAAGAGCGAGGCTTTCGCCTGACCGTCTGCGCGGAAGCGCCGTTTGTTATTGCTCGAAAATGGATGAATAGCTAGGAACGGCCGTGCAGCGGGCCAATTCCCGCTGTGAGGCTTTGGAACCTCAAGTCACTAGCTCCGGTCGAAACGGTATTTCGGCCGGGTGGCCGTCACGTATGTCCAGGGTCCGCCTAAAGGTGGCGGCGCTCTGTGCTAGTGCAGGGTTCTAAACACCCGGCTCGACGGGCCCGGTATCGCCTCTGGAACCAAGAGGCTGACCGATGTGCGATCACGAGCGGGAGTTTTTCGAAAGAAGAGGAAAGTACCACCGGCCCGGTGAGGCGTTTCGCGAGGGTGAATTCGGCGAACGTCATCATGCGCGCAAGGAACCGGGTTGCCGGATCAAGGGAGCGCTCCTCGGCTTGTCGCTACTCGGCCTGCTGGTGTTCGGGACATTCGCCTTGGTCGCCTGGCTGCTCTGAGGGGCGGCAAGCGTGCGATCCTTCAATCCTCCTTGTTGTCTCGGGCGGTCTCGGGTTTGCCTGACGTTCAGCGGACAGATCGCAAGGGCGTCATCAGCCAGCGGCTTGAGCTTCCTCGATCAGTTTCATATCGATGCTCTTGGCGGCCTTGTAGGCATGGCGCTCGCGCAGCCGCTCCGCATAGGTGATGAAAGCGTCGCGTTCCGGGATCGAGCCGAACTGCAACCCCCAGTCGACCTGGCTGCCGACATAGACGTCGGCCATGGTGAACCGGTCGCCGCAGACGAAGGAATTGGCCTCGAAGTGCTGCTCCAGCGTACCGATCGTACGGTCGTAGCTGCCGAAACCGACCATTACCTGTTTGTCATCGGGTACTTCCCAACCCATCGCGCGGGCGATTATGGCCTGCTCGACCGGCCCGGCGGCAAAGAACAACCAGCGATAATAGTCGCCGCGTTCGTGGTCCTGCGGGAGCAAGTCGGGGGCGCTGGCATCGGCCAGATACGCACAGATCGCCGCCGTTTCGGTAATGACGCGGATATGATCGCCATGATGATGGACCAGCGTGGGAACCTTGCCCATCGGATTGGCGTCGAGCAGTCCCTGTGACTTGTCAGCCCAGTCGACAAGTTCGGTATCATATTCGACGTTTGCCTCGTGCAGGGCCCATCGCACGATCTGTCCGCGACTCATCGGGTTGGTGAAGAATGTGTATTCCGCCATGCCTGTCTCCCTCAGTTCTTCTTGCTGATCAGTGCGAAAAACGCCTGGTGCGGATCCATGCCCTGCAACGGGCCATAGAAAGCCTGTGCGGCCCCGGCATCGCTGGTCGTAAGTTCGTACCAGATGAAATCACCGTGCTCGTCTGTCGGTCGAATGGATACATCGACGCTCTCCTCTCAATTTCCCTTTTAGCACTTTCGCGTCACAGCCGCGCGTCAATTTTGGCGGAAGGCCCAGCGCAGTGTCTTGCCCATGCTCCAGGTCACAGCTCGCGCCGGGATCGCACCGATCCCGGCGCGTGTCAGGCCGAGCATCGAGCGGGCGAAAGGCGGCAGGATTTCGACAGCTTCGCTTCCCAGTACGGCCTGCACGGCGACCGGTGCTCCTTCCGGGCGCTGCGTCAGCACGAGGTCGGCTACTTCGCGTGCCTCGGGCGAACTGCGCAAATCACCGCGCAGTTGGCGAAAGATTACTCTCGCCTCGCTCCTGTCCTCGGGCACAGGATCGGCACCCAGAGCGCGTGCGACGATGGCGAATTGCCGGTAGTATTCGTCTTGTTGATGTCCTGGCATATCAGGCTGGACATGGCGCAGATATGCGGCCAGGAAGCTTGTTGCTTCGGCCACATGCACCCAGGCCAGTGTGCGTGGTTCGCGTGCCGAATAGGGCGTGCCATCGGGCAGTGTGCCGCTGACAAGCTCATGAATGCGATTGACGCGTTCGATCTCCTTTTTCGCTTCATCGCGATGACCGAAGGTTGTCACTGCGATGAAACGCGCGGTGCGGCGAAGGCGACCATGCATGTCTTCGCGAAAATTGGAATGGTCGAGCACACCCTGCAATGCATGCGGGTGGAGCATCTGCAACAGCAGACCGCGAATGCCGCCGACCATCATCCCGATGGCGTCGGCATGGACCATGCGGATCGGTGTGTCGCGTTCGAACAGGGCTTCGTCCGAGGGCGGGACCGGCTGTTCGCCGCCTTCAACGTCGTTGAATACGGCACGAACCTTGCCGACCAGTTGCCGGCGCAGGAATTCGCCAGGGCCATTGTCCGTCATGCCTGCCAATATAGACTGTCGCGGAACAATTGAAATCTTGTTCGCCTGTGGCTTGCAGCCGGGCACAGCCACGTCTAGTCAGCCCGGCAATGAACGAGATGACCGACAAGAGCTTTGAACCGTCCAGCAAGACCGCGATGGCTGCGCCCGACACCGAGGTGGATGTGCGCGAGGCCTTCGGAATCGATGTCGACTGGAAAGTGCCCGCATTCTCGCAGGCCGATGAGCGAGTGCCCGATTTCGACGAAAGCTATGTGTTCGATCCGGATACCACGCTCGCGATCCTCGCGGGCTTCGCGCATAACCGCCGGGTGATGGTGCAGGGCTATCACGGCACGGGCAAATCAACTCATATCGAACAGGTTGCCGCGCGGCTGAACTGGCCGTGCATCAGGATCAATCTCGACGCGCATATCAGCCGGATCGACCTGGTCGGGCGCGATGCGATTGTGCTTCGCGACGGTTTGCAGGTCACCGAATTCCGCGAAGGCCTGCTCCCCTGGGCACTGCAGCACCCGGTGGCACTGGTGTTCGACGAATACGATGCCGGCCGGCCCGACGTGATGTTCGTGATCCAGCGCGTGCTCGAACAGCAGGGCAAACTGACCTTGCTCGACCAGAACCGGGTGATCCGCCCCGATCCGCATTTCCGCCTGTTCGCTACCGCCAACACGGTGGGGCTGGGCGATACGAGCGGCCTTTATCACGGCACGCAGGCGATCAATCAGGGGCAGATGGATCGCTGGAACATTGTCGTCGGTCTCAACTACCTGCCGGCGGAAACCGAACAGCAGATCGTCAAGGCCAAGAACCCGGATGCCGATGACAAGGCGGTGGCCGACATGATCAAGGTCGCCGACCTGACCAGGCAGGGTTTCATCAACGGCGATATTTCGACCGTGATGAGCCCGCGTACGGTGATCACCTGGGCGGAAAACGCGGCCATCTTCAAGGATACCGGTTTCGCCTTCCGCCTTTCCTTCCTTAACAAGTGCGATGAGGCGGAGCGGATGCTGGTAGCCGAATATTACCAGCGTGTGTTTGGCGAGGATTTGCCGGAAAGCGTGGTTGGCGGGCAAGCTGCGGGATGATCGATCGCACTGGCGCCATTGCTGACTATTGCCGGCGGTTCGACGGCTGGGCCGGCCTCCGCCGCCGCTACCGAAACGCCGGCTGGCCGGGCCAAGATCAGGGCGCCGCGCTTCGTTTCCGGCGACCGTGCGCCTTATCCGGATGAAGCGAAAATGCTGGGTCACCATGGCAAGGCCGTAGTCAGGATAAGCATCGATACTGCCGGTGCGGTAACTCTGGCGGAAATTGCCGATAGCAGCCGGTCCGACTTGCTCGACGCCTCCGCCCTGGCAACTGCGCGTACAGCAAGGTTTACGCCGGCACTTGACGGAAATGGAAATCCGCTCCCGTTGACCTTTCTCGCACCCTATGAATTCTACAAATCGCAATCGTCGGAACCCGGTGGCGGGCTGGTCCATTACAATTGCGCCGACTTCACTCTCGATACCGACTGGTGGGAGAGCATTAATCCCGTGGTGGACGGGAAACGTGAAAAGACGCGGCTTGAAATCATGCTGCTGGGTTTGCGTGTGATTGCAGCGTCGAACGATTCGCTTTTCCCCGGCGATGCCGAGAGTTTCCGGAACGTGATGGACGCTCACCGCAGGAACTGGGCCAAGGCGCGCGAAAAATGTCGGGCCAATCCTGACCGGCTGCTGGTCGACTATCTCAATCAGCGAAAGGCCATCGAGCGACTGTCGGAGATGGAGGCTCGCGAGGCTAGCTGAGGTTGCATGCCTGGGGCCGCTTGCCCGAACATGGTCGGCAAGGATTAATCCGCAAAGCTCTATCCACCACTGTATTATTCGTTTAACACAGTAAGCGATGGGCGTACTCGATTCCCTGATCCGCAAGCGGAGACCCGATCCCGGACCTGCATCGCATGCGGGTTATTACGCGCTGCACGATGCCTATGGCGATGGACCGAATTACGAAGATTGGGACGCGCGCCTCAACCGGCTCGATCACGCAGTCGAGCAGGAAGAGCGGCGACGCAGCCGCTGGTGGCAGCCGGCGCATTGGCGCGAGCGGCGCAAGCGTTGGTGGGCGGTACGGATTGTCGCAGCGCTGTTCCTGTCATTCCTCGCGCTGGTGGCGTGGCTGGCGATCACGGCGCCACTGTCGCGCTCGCTCGAACCGATCGCACCGCCGCAGATCACGCTGCTGGCTGCCGACGGCACGCCGATCGCGCGCAATGGCGCCGTGGTTGATGAACCGGTCCGGGCCACGGACCTGCCCGATCATGTGATCGAGCCCTTCCTCGCAATCGAGGACCGACGGTTCTACACGCATTGGGGCGTCGACCCGCGCGGGCTGGCACGGGCGATGTGGTCGAATGTGACCGGTGGGCCGACCCAGGGCGGCAGCACCATTACCCAGCAACTCGCCAAGTTCACCTTCCTCACCCCGGAACGGAGCCTGACGCGCAAGGCGCGCGAGATGTTGATCGCCTTCTGGCTCGAAAGCTGGCTTACCAAGGACGAGATTCTCGAGCGCTACCTGTCCAACGCCTATTTCGGTGACAATACCTATGGGCTGCGCGCGGCCTCATTGCACTATTTCTATCGCCACCCGGAAAACCTGAAGCCCGAGCAGGCGGCGATGCTGGCAGGACTGCTTCAGGCACCATCGAGACTGGCGCCGACGCGCAATTGGGACCTGGCCACCGAGCGTATGGAACTGGTGGTCGGCTCGATGGTGGCCGCGGGGTATCTGACTGAAGCTGAAGCTGGCGCGATGCCGGTGCCCAGACTTGATGTGCGTAGCAAGAACGAACTGCCTACCGGCACCTATTTCGCGGATTGGGCGTTGCCGGTGGCGCGGCAGATGGGCGAGGGGGGCTATGCCGCACAGACTTTCACCACCACGCTCGATTCGCGCCTGCAGGGATTCGCCCGTCGTGTCGTCGCGCGCGCGCCTCTGGGCGATGCACAGGTTGCACTGGTTGCGATGCGGCCCGATGGCGAAGTCGTCGCCATGATCGGTGGAAAGGATTACGGTACATCGCCGTTCAACCGTGCCACTCAGGCCCGGCGCCAGCCCGGCTCGACGTTCAAGCTGTTCGTCTGGCTGGCCGCCCTTGATGCCGGGATGAAGCCGGACGACATGATTGACAACAGTGCGATCGAAAGCGGGTCATACCGGCCGAGGAATGCCGGTGGGCGCTACTCGGACGAAATCACGCTTGAAGACGCCTTCGCACGTTCGAGCAATGTCGCAGCGGTTCGATTGTTCAGCCAGTTGGGCGATGATGCGGTAATCGGCATGGCGCGCGATTTCGGGATTCGTTCGCCGCTGCCGCGAGGAGATCCGAGCCTGGCGCTGGGGACTGCCGAGGTGACCCTGCTGGAACTGACCGCTGCCTATGCCGGCGTCGCCGCGAACCGTTTCCCAGTCTCTCCACGGGCATTCGACGAGGACGATGAAGGCTGGTTCGACTGGTTGTGGAGCTCCGAAAGCAGCCAATGGAACAGCGATCACGACGCGATGGAGCAGATGCTGCGTAGCGCGGTCAACCGCGGTACAGGGCGTGCGGCGATGCTGCGTGGACCGAATTACGGCAAGACCGGTACCAGCCAAGGCAATCGGGATGCGCTATTCGTGGGGTATGCCGGAGACTTGGTGGTTGGTGTCTGGGTCGGCAAGGACGACAATACCCAGCTTGACGGGATCAGCGGGGGTGGGCTGCCCGCACGAATCTGGCGCGATTTCATGCGCGAAGCGTTGGGCGAAACGGCTCGTCCCGCGCGTCCCGTGCCCCGTCCGAACCCCAGTGGTCCGGTGCAACCTCAGGATGTACCCGATGCGAGCGATATCCCGATCGGAGATGGCGGCACACGCCTGCGGATCGAGGAAGGCGAGGGCGTGACCGTTTCGACGCGGATCGAAGGCGTGCCGGTCGATGTCACGCTGGATGAGGACGGCTTGTCGGTCAGACCCGGAGAACTGCCGGAGCCGCCCTCTGAACCACCGCAGTAGCCAGAGCGGCTACCCGGTACCGTCTCTGGCCATCAGGATGTTCATGACTGCGGTTGCGACGGGACGTTCGCGGTCGTCCTGCCATGCCGAAACCTCGATATTGGCGTTGCGCCGCCCGAGCCGGGTGATCCGTCCCTGTGCAAAAGTGAACTTGCTTTTGGCGGCACTGAGGAATTGGACGGTGATTCCGATCGGCTTGAGCCGGGCATCCCGGTCGATATTCTTCAATGCAACGCGCAAGGCGGCAAAGCCGGCATTTTCCAGCAACCCGCTGGTCGCACCACCATGGAGTACTGTCGGGCGACCCTCGACGGTTCCCGAAAAAGGCATCGAAAGAACCGGCACTCCGTCTTCCATGCGCTCGACCGCGATCCCGAGCGAGCGGGCATAGGCGGGCAATTCGTCGGGCAACAGCTCGGTGCTCATCGTGGTCTCCACGGGATCGACATGAACACGCCGGCCATGTTCGCCACCGGATCGTCTGGGTCGCCGTCATGTGCGAAACCGCGCACGAAAGCGGCCGACTTGGTGATCTTGTAGCATTGCGAATGCCCAGTCACCGCCGCACCTTTGCTGGCCGGACGCATGTAATCGACCCGCAGGTCGAGCGTAGCGATCGCCCGAAATTCGCCCATGGCATTCCATACGGCCATGCCGGACGCCATATCCATCAGGCTGACAATGGGGCCGGAAGCGAGGATTCCGTGTTCCGGTTCGCCGACCAGGTCATCGCGCCACGGCAAGTCGAGTTCGACCCAATCCTCGCCATGGGCGCGATAGCTCAATCCGAGCCAGCCGGCATGGCCATGTGCCAGCATCATCGAAGATGCGGCTTCGGGATCGAATGGTGGCAATTCGCTGCCCATCTTCTCTCTGTGTCGAGCGATCCCGGATATTACAATCTTTTAATTTCAATTCAGCTTCTTGCGTCGTCAACTTTGTGCGGTTGCGAAGCGGTTCGAACCCTGTTGAGTGGAAAGCTGTGATGAAATCGCCCAGGACCGCCTCTCCTGCCCCGTCCGACCTCGATCGGCTGATCGGAATGGTTGGGGACGTGTCGGACATGACCGGTGCATATTCCGATGACCGGATCGTGATCCTGATGGCCTATGTTTACGAGATGATGCGGCTCGATAGCGGCGATATGGCCTAGATACTCGAACCCGCCAATGCGTCGATTGCGCCTTGCAGGATGACTGCCGCGGCATGGCTGTCGATTCGTTCGGCCCGCTTGCCCCGGCTTATGTCCTGTCCGACCATGTCGCGCTCGGCACTGGCGGTGGACCAGCGTTCGTCCCACAACAGGATCGGCAGGTCGAGTGCTTGCGACAGGTTGCGTGCAAAGGCGCGGCTGGCCTGCGCGCGCGGTCCCTCGCTACCATCCATGTTGCGTGGAAGGCCGATAACGATACCTGTTGCGGACCGCTCGGTTGCCAATGCCGACAATACGGCACTGTCGCGGGAAAACTTTCCGCGTGAAAGGGTCTTGCCCGCGCTGGCGAATTGCCAGCCGGCATCGCACACAGCCACTCCGATCGTCTTCGTTCCCAAGTCGAGACCGATGAGCGCGCCGCCATCGGGCAGCGCATCGCGAAAGGCGGCGGCGCTATCGATAATCAGGGGGTTTTCGTCCATGCATCCACTCTGGCGACAACGTCCTGCTTGATGTTCTGCCAGAACAGCGGAATGTCGTAGACATGGTAATTGTTGCCCGGCAGGACCGCGCTGCCGACATCGGGTGGATCGCCGATCAGCAGCAGGCCGCGTTCGCCGCAACGGGCGGGAACCGCCCCGGGGACCAGCTCGCCGCCAGTATAGTCCTGCTCGGGAACCAAGGTCCCGGCATTCGCCGAAGCTTCCGCCGCTCCCCCGGTCCTTCCGGTCAGCGGGTTGGTGCACAGGATTTCACTGTCGCCGCGCAACTCGCCGTCGAACCCCTTCGAGGTTCGATAGGCATCAAGCACCGCGCTGGGATCCGCAGGCTCGGCGAAGCTTGACCAGCTCATGATACAGCCAGGCTGGCCTTCGGTCGCGCATGCGGGAAAGCCGAGTGCAGGCAGATCGTGTTCGACGGATATCGGCCACCCGATCGCATAGATTGCGGCAATGCGATTGGCGACAGGTTTCCCGGCCAGGTCCTCACGCAGCATGCGCAGCAGATGAAGCGAACCCTGGCTGTGCCCGACAAGGACTATTGGTTGGTCCGCATCTACGCTCGAGAGGAAGAATTCGAAGGCCTGCCTGACATCCTTGTATGCGGCATTGATCGCCTGTTCCGCTTCTTCGGACTCGGTCAGGAATGCCCCGAAGGTCGCCTGGCGATAGCGCGGAGCCCAGATTTCGCTGGCCTGGTTGAACGGGCTGGCCATCCCGCGGACATAGATACGGGCGATACGCAGCGATTCCGCATCGTCAAGTGGCGCATTCCAGTGCGCGCGGTCGAGATAGCTCGTCGGATGGACGAAGAAGACGGCGAAATCCGGTGTTTCGGTATCGCGTGAAGGCAATTGGCGTCCTTCGCCCTGCATTGCTGGTTGCCAGCGAGCCGGGTCGTCGATCCCGATGCCCGGGCGCGAAAGCCACATGGCCGGATCCTGATAGGCGTTCGTTTCTAGTGGTGACTGCTCGACAAACTCGGTTTGCGGGACATAGACGATTTCGGCCAGATCATTCCAGAAGATGCGCAGGGCAATCAGGCCGAGGATCGCCAGTACAATCAGGATCGCAATGAAATAGAGGAATTTACGTACCATCGGTTATCACTGCTCCATCGCTTCTATTGCCATCGTACTGTTCGGAACGCCGTTCGAGAAAGACCTTGAGCATGGCGAGCAGGGGATCGGCCAGAAACAGGCCGAGAATGCCGAACAGGATCCCCATGATCAACTGCGCCGCCAGGACTAGCGCCGGGGCAAGATCGACAGTTTTTCGTGCGATCAGCGGGATGACGACGTAGCCGTCGAACGTCTGGACGAGGAAATATACGAAAATCGTATACAGCCCCATATCGACACCGCCGGAAAAACCGACCAGCACCATCAGCACGCCCGCGATCAAGGCGCCCAGATTGGGAACGAAGGCGAGTAACCCGGTCAGGATACCGAGCAGTGCGGCCATGGGTACGCCGTAGATGGCCAGCAGCGCCCATGTGAAAATGCCCTCGAACACCATCCCGACGAGGCGCCCGGCCATCAGCCGCCGCATGGTTGCGGCCATCCGCGATGCGGTGACGAAGAAGGCATCGCGCCGATGCCCCGGCAGCATCCACGCCACGCCGCGTTCGTAGAGTTTGGGCTCAATGGCCAGATAGATGCCGATAATGCTGATCAGGACCATTGTGGTCAGGCCGCCCAGAAGCCCTCCGATCGCCTTGGTTACCGTTCCCACACCGCTCGACAGGCCTGATATGACACTTTGCAGTTCCTTGAATTCTATGGAAAAACCCTGCTTTTGCAGCCAGGCGAGCAATTGGGTTACCTGACCTTCCACGATCGTTGGCAATTGTGCGGCTTCGCGCGATATCTGCGTGCCGGCGAACAGGATCAGCCATGCGAAGAAGGCGGCCGTCAGCAGCAGCACGATTGCGACCCGCCACACGCGCCCGATGGGCAGGATCCGCCCAAGCAGACGGGCGCCGCCATCGATCATGGCGGCCAGGACCATCGCCCCGAAAATGACCAGCAGCGATTGCGCTATATAGACGGCGAGGATGATCGTTCCGATGACGAATGCCCATACGAAAGCGCGCTTCGCCTCGAACCGCAGTTCGGGATTCGCGATATTGGTTGGGCTGGTGGACAGTTTACCGCCCGGATCGGCATCGATCTCACTCATCGCCGGTGCCGTTATTCGCTATCGCTGGGCGGAGCGAGGTCCATGCGCGTTCGCCGCGCAAGGATGTGAACCACGTTACAGGGTTGAGTGTGGTAGTCCCGTCGAGCGAGAAGGTAATGAATTCGGCGCGCCCGCCGATATTTTCCAGCGGGATCGGACCGATTAGACCGCGCGGTCCGAATTCACGGCTATCCGCCGAGTGATCGCGATTGTCACCCATGACGAAAACATGATTTTCGGGAATCTCCAGAGGCGCGAAATCGTCGAGTTGCTGATTCATATGATCGACCACGAGATAGGTCGCTCCGTTCGGCATGGTCTCGCGATAGACAGGCATTTCGCACACGCGCTCACCCCCGGGACCCGTGGTCGCCATGTCGAAATAGTCGCACGGGGAGTTGGCGTCGACCGGGACCGGGATTGCAGGCTCGACTTGCTGCGGCACCGGATCGCCGTTCAGGATGATCTGGCCGTTGCGAACTTCGATGGTATCGCCGGGCAGGGCGACGACGCGCTTGATGTAATCTTCGTCGCGTTTCGGGTGAACCGGGATTACGATATCGCCGTATTCGGGGGTGGCAGGCCAGATGCGCCAATCGCCACGGGGGGCGAGGTGGAAGCTGATCGACGACCAGTTCCAGCCATAGGGATATTTGCTCACTACCAACCGGTCGCCGACCAGAAGGTTGGGCATCATCGATTCGCTGGGGATGTAGAACGGCTTGGCTATGAAGCTGTGGAAGCCGAGCACGGCAAGCAGCATCAGTGCCAGCCCGCGCAGTTCGGACAGCCAATTGATCTTTTCGTCTTCGGTTTTCTTGTCGTCGGTCACGGTCGGGGTGCAGTACTCGGCAGCGGGCGGGCTTCGATTATCACGAATGCCTGTGCCCATGGATGGTCGTCGGTGAGGGTCAGATGAATGACGGCCTCATGGCCCTGCGGCGTCAATTCCGCAAGCCGGTTGGCCGCGCCGTTCGCCAGCGTGAGTGTCGGGGCGCCCGATTTGGCGTTCACCACGCCGATATCCTTCATATAGACGCCACGATAGAAACCAGTACCGACCGCTTTGGAAAATGCTTCTTTCGCGGCAAAACGTTTCGCATAGGTTCCGGCACGGGTGAAGGGACGCCTCGCGGCCTTGGCGCGCTCGATTTCGGTGAAGCAACGCCGCTCGAAGCGGTCGCCGTGCCGGTCGAGCGCCTTTTGGATGCGTTCGATATTACACAGATCGGAACCCAGACCAATGATCATGGCCGTTCTCTTCGTCTGACAGCGAAAGCGGCACCGGTTCGTTCCCTCTTCCAACTGTCCGTTACCGTATCAGGGCATGATCGGGTGGTTGGGAGGGGGAGCGGACCGGTGCCGCCCGCAAATATTGGCGAGCAAGGAATCATCTGGCCTCATCCATCAATTCGCGCATCCGTCGCACTGCCGTCTCCAGACCGACGAACACTGCCTCACCGACCAGGTAATGTCCGATATTCAATTCCGCGAGCTGTGGAATCGCGGCGATGGGCTGTACGTTTTCGTAAGTCAGCCCATGGCCGGCATGCGGTTCTATCCCGTTCTTGGCGGCGAGCGCGGCCATATCCGCGATCCGTTTCAGTTCGCGCGCGCGCGCATCCCCTTCCGCATGGGCGTACTCCCCGGTGTGGAACTCGACTACCGGCGTGCGCAATCTCATGGCCGCCTCGAGCTGCTGTTCGCTGGCCTCGATAAACAGGCTTACGCGAATTCCGGCATCGGCCAGACGGGCAACGATCGGCGCGAGCTGATTGTGCTGCCCGGCGGCGTCGAGCCCCCCTTCGGTTGTACGCTCCTCGCGTTTTTCGGGTACGATACAGGCGGCGTGCGGTTTGTGTCGCAGCGCGATCTCGAGCATTTCCTCGGTCGCTGCCATTTCCAGATTGAGAGGGAGGTCGGTCGCGTCCTGGATGCGCTTCAGGTCTGCATCGCGGATATGGCGCCGGTCCTCGCGTAAATGCGCCGTGATACCGTCGCCGCCAACCGCGGCCACGATTTCCGCTGCCCGGACCGGGTCGGGGTGATCGCCGCCGCGTGCGTTCCTGATGGTTGCGACATGGTCGATGTTCACGCCCAGCCTGAGCTTGTCGGGGTATAGTGCGGACGTCATCTATTTGCGGCTTCCCGGTTTGGTCACCGGTATGGCAGCGAGTTCGCCGGGAAGTTCGCTTTCGTCGTAGCTTGGAAAATTCATGGTCAGGAGCGGAAAGAACGCGACGCCCAGATCGGCTGTTCCGTTCGATCGGTCGACGAGGGCCACTTCGGCGATTACCTCCCCGCCTTCGCGCTCGACCGCCTCGATGGCCTCGCGACTTGATAGACCGGTTGTCACGACATCTTCCACCATCAGCACTTTCGCGCCCTTTTCGAGGGTGAAGCCGCGTCGCAGATGGAAAACGCCGTCTGGACGTTCGAGAAAGATCGCGTCTTTTCCGAGTGCGCGCCCCATCTCGTGACCAATGATAAGGCCGCCCATCGCTGGCGACACGACGACATCGATTGCGTCGCGAATCTCTCGCGGGATTTTCCGACGCAAGGCCAAGGCCAGTTCTCCGGCCCGTTCGGCATTCATCAGCACGCGCGCGGATTGCAGGTAGTACGCGCTATGGCGACCCGATGACAGTTTGAAATGCCCTTCGAGCAGGGCACCGCTGGCACGAAATTTTGCAAGCACGTCTTCGTCGTTCATGGGCTGATTTTCCGGTTTTTCCTGATGCTGGCGGGGATGGAAAGCTCCACCCACGGAATTTTCTCCTAGAAGCGCTTGAGGGTAGGAGCAAGCGCGCGTATAGGCCGCGCCATACCGGTCCCCCGGCGGGGTGATTGCCGTTGTCGCGGCAATCGCCGACAGCAGAATGGCCAACAGCAGAATGGAAAGCGTCGGACAAATGAATTTCGGTGGCTGGCCCGGCAGGGCTCTTCGGATATTTACGGCACTCTGGGTTGCGGCGATCCTCGCCCTCTCACCCCAAATGGCCATGGCGCAGGATGTGGCGGAAACCACCGAATCCCCTGATATCGCCCAGGCCGACGGGGCAGTCGATGCAGTTCCGGCCGCAGGCGGTTACGAACCGCTCGGTCCCGACATGATCAAGGGGCAGCCGACGCCCGGCGGGCTGAATGTCCAGCCGCAATTCTCCGAGATCGGGGAAACCGCGGTCAACCTGCATCTCGGCCTGGTTTGGGTCATGGCGGTGATCAGTGCGTTCGTCCTCATACTCCTGGTGTGGGTCGTGTTGCGCTACAACAAGCGGGCCAATCCGACGCCGTCTAAGACGACGCACAACACAATGATCGAAGTTGTCTGGATGGTCATTCCCGCCCTGATACTGGCGTTTATCGCCCTGCCGTCGATGTCATTGCTGGCCAAGCAATACGAATCGCCCCCCGAAGACGCCGTGACCATCAAGGCGATCGGGTATCAGTGGTATTGGGGCTATGAATATCCGGACAATGGCGGGTTCGAAGTGATTTCGAACATGATGCCGGAAGATGAAGCGGAGGCGAAAGGCCTGCCCGGCCAGCTTGCAGTCGACAACCGGATGGTCGTGCCGGCCAACACTCCGCTGCGGATCCAGACGACCGCGGCCGACGTGATCCACTCCTTCGCCGTGCCGGCACTCTGGTTCAAACTCGATGCCGTCCCCGGACGTCTCAACGAAAGCATGCTGACGATCAATGAACCTGGCATCTATTATGGCCAATGTTCCGAGCTTTGCGGTCCGAAGCACGGCTACATGCCGATCGCTGTCGAGGCGGTTCCGCGTGAACAGTGGGAAGCCTGGGTGCGCGCGCAGCCGGGTGGCACTGTTGCTGCCGACGAAGAGCCGGCCTCGACCGAGGAAGAAGAGTCAGATTCGATCGAAGAATCGGCCGATACCACCGAATCTCCCGCAACGCCGCCGGCTGACGAAGCCGTCGAAGCGTCCGAGTAAAATCTAAAAGAGGTCTGAGAGACACACTATGGCAACCACCGCCGAGACCTTTCAGGAGCATCACGAAGGCGATGTTCATCATGACGCCGATCACAAGCCGGGGTTTTTCGCCCGCTGGTTCATGTCCACCAATCATAAGGACATCGGCACGCTCTATCTGATCTTCGCGATCTGCGCCGGTATCATCGGCGGTGCGATCTCCGGCATCATGCGCGCCGAACTGGCCGAGCCTGGTATCCAGGTTCTCGGTTGGTGGGTCGAGTTCATGGGCGGCGAAGCGAATTTCGATGCCAATGCGCATATGTGGAACGTCCTGATTACCGCGCACGGATTGATCATGGTATTCTTCATGGTCATGCCGGCAATGATCGGCGGGTTTGGCAACTGGTTCGTGCCGCTGATGATCGGTGCGCCCGACATGGCGTTTCCGAGAATGAACAATATTTCCTTCTGGCTGACGGTAGCCGGCTTCGGATCGTTGATGTTTTCCGCCTTTGTGCCGGGGAACGCGGCCGGGCTGGGCGCAGGCATAGGCTGGACCGCCTATGCACCGCTGTCGACACAATCCTCGTCGATGCCGGCAGTGGATTTTGCGATCTTCTCATTACACCTGGCAGGCGCTGCATCGATCATGGGGGCGATCAATTTCATCACCACCATCTTCAACATGCGCGCACCGGGGATGACCTTGCACAAGATGCCGCTGTTCGTGTGGTCGGTGCTGGTTACTGCCTTCCTGTTGCTGCTCGCGCTACCGGTACTAGCCGCGGCGATCACGATGCTGCTGACCGACCGCAATTTCGGCACCACCTTCTTCTCGCCCGAGGGCGGTGGCGACCCGATCCTCTACCAGCACCTGTTCTGGTTCTTCGGCCATCCCGAAGTCTACATCATGATCCTGCCCGGCTTCGGCATGATCAGCCAGATCGTAGCGACCTTCAGCCGCAAGCCTGTATTCGGTTATCTCGGCATGGCTTATGCAATGGTCGCGATCGGCGTGGTCGGCTTCGTCGTGTGGGCACATCACATGTACACCGTTGGCATGGATGTGAATACGAAGATTTATTTTACCGCCGCAACCATGGTCATCGCCGTACCGACAGGCGTGAAGATCTTCAGTTGGATTGCTACCATGTGGGGCGGCAGCATCGAGTTCAAGTCGCCGATGGTTTGGGCTCTGGGCTTCATTTTCCTGTTTACCGTGGGTGGTGTGACCGGCGTTTACCTGGCCAATGGCGGCATCGACGATGTCGTGCACGACACGTATTTCGTGGTCGCGCATTTCCATTACGTGTTGTCGATGGGTGCTGTGTTCGCGCTGTTCGCGGGCTTCTACTACTGGTTCCCCAAGATGAGCGGCCGGATGCATAGCGAATTCCTCTCGCACCTGCATTTCTGGGGCTTCTTCATCGGTGTGAACGTGATCTTCTTCCCGCAGCATTTCCTTGGCTTGCAGGGTATGCCGCGCCGCTATCCGGATTACACGGAGGCCTACACTCTATGGAACGAGATCAGTTCGATCGGCTATCATATCATGGCCGCCTCGATGGTCCTGTTCTTTATCAACCTGGCTTATGCCTTCATCGCCGGCAAGAAGGCACCGGACAATTACTGGGGTGAAGGTGCGACGACACTGGAATGGACGCTGTCGAGTCCGCCGCCGTTCCACCAGTTCGAGACGCTGCCGGTGATCGAGGACCATCAGGACTACCACGATCATCGTCCGGCCGTTTCGGCGGATTCGGCGACTGCATGAATTGTCCCAGCCCCTCGGGGAAACGAACATGACGGGGGGCGCATCGGTGACGGTGCGCCTTCCTTTTAGGACCGACCGCAAGGATATGACCGCAGCAACGCAAGAGGCCCTACCTACGGATTGGCGCGATTTTTTCGCGCTGACCAAGCCGCGGGTAATGAGTCTGGTGATCTTCACCGGACTATGCGGCTTGTTTGCCGCTCCCGGCGACATCCATCCGGTACTCGGGTTTACTGCGATCCTGTGCATCGCGCTTGGCGCAGGCGGCGCGGCGACGCTCAATCAGTGGTGGGAGCGTGATCTCGATGCCGGCATGAAACGAACGTCCGCGCGGCCCTTGCCTGCCGGGCGGATGCAGCCGACCGATGCGCGCGATTTCGGGATTGCCCTGTCGGTCGCATCGGTGCTGTTGATGGGTGTTGCGGTCGATTGGCTTGCCGCGGCGATCCTGGCCGTATCGATCCTCTATTACGCCGTGATCTACACTATCTGGCTGAAACCGCGCACTCCGCAGAATATCGTGATCGGAGGCGGTGCCGGTGCGTTCCCCCCGATGATCGGCTGGGTAGCGGTGACGGGCGAAGTGACGGCGATGCCGATCCTGCTGTTCGCCATCATCTTCTTCTGGACGCCCCCGCATTTCTGGGCGCTCGCATTGTTCGTCCAGTCGGACTACGCCAAGGTCGGCATTCCCATGATGCCCGTAGTAAAGGGCGATGCATCGACCCGGCGTCAGATACTGGTCTATGCCGTGTTGCTCCTGCCGCTTGCCATTGCACCCTGGTGGATCGGTGGAGCGGGTCAGCTATACGGGATAGCTGCGATGGCGCTTTCACTCTCCTTTCTCGCTCTTTCGGTGCCGGTTGCGTTTCGTGTGACGAGCGAAGGGGATTCGATGAAGCCCGAGAAGCGCTTGTTCGGTTTCAGCATTCTTTATCTTTTTGCCCTGTTCGCGGCTCTTGTCGCCGACGCTTTCGCAATCCAGCAAGGATGGCTCTCATGACTCCGGAAGAGGAAACCGAATATCGCCGCCGCCAGAAAAGCCGCAACCTCGTTCTCGGTGCCGTGCTCGTATTCTTCGTGGTGCTGTTTTATGCGATTACCGTTGTCAGGGTGGGCAATTGATCGATGACTGCGGCCGCGATCGATAAACGAAATCTGCGGGTCGGCATTCTCGCTTTTTCCGGTGCGCTCGCCATGCTCGGTCTCGGTTATGCCGCCGTACCGCTGTATGACTTGTTTTGCCGGGTAACCGGGTTTGGCGGCACCACTCAGCGCGCGACCGAAGCACAGGCGGACCTGGCCGAACGATTGGCCCGCAGCGCTGGCGGCAAGGCTATCTCGATCCGCTTCGATGCAAGTATTGCCGGTAATATGCCGTGGACTTTCAGGCCGGTGCAGGTGACCGACACGGTCCAGATCGGGGTACGCGACCTGGCTTTCTATACGGCTCGCAACGACAGCGATGTGCCGATTACCGGAACTGCGACCTTCAATGTCGAGCCCGAGCAGACCGGCAGGTATTTTCACAAGATCCAGTGCTTCTGCTTTACCGAGCAGGTGCTACAGCCAGGTCAGGAAGTGCGCATGCCGGTACTCTATTACATCGATCCTGCGATTCTCGAGGATGAGAATGCGCGCGATGTGGAACAGATCACTTTGAGCTATACCTTCCACAAGGCGGATAAACCCGCGCCCTAGCACTGGACCAATACTGCGGCGCGCATTATGGGCTGCGGCAAAGGCACCGACAGAACGAGAGATTCATGGCCGGCACAGCAAATCACGACTACCATATCCTTCCACCCGATATCTGGCCCCTGATCGGTTCGATTTCGGCACTGACATTTACCAGCGGCATGGTCCTGTTCATGCACGAGATGGCCAATGCGCACCTCGTGCTTGGCCTCGGTGTTGCCGGACTGATCGCAACCTTTTTTAGCTGGTTCTCCAACATCACCCGCGAAGCGGAAGGGGGCGACCATACGCCGGTGGTGCAACTGCACCTGCGCTATGGCATGATCCTGTTCATCGCTTCGGAAGTAATGTTCTTCGTCGGCTGGTTTTGGGCGTGGTTCGATTTTTCGCTGTTCCCCTCTACGCTTAGCGAAGTAGTCGATGGGCAATGGCCACCTGCCGCCGTGCACGAAGTGCTCGATGCATTCGACCTGCCACTGCTGAACACGCTGATCCTGCTATGCTCGGGTACCACCGTTACCTGGGCTCATCACTCGTTGATTCACGGCGATCGCGAGGGCTTGAAGAAAGGGCTGTGGGCGACCATCGCGCTCGGTATCCTGTTTACCTGCATCCAGGCCTATGAATACAGTGTCGCTCCGTTCCCGTTCGGCGAGAACACTTATGGCTCGGCGTTCTATATGGCGACCGGCTTCCACGGCTTCCACGTACTAGTCGGAACGATCTTCCTGATCGTCTGCCTGTTCCGCGCTTACAAGGGGCATTTCACCCCGCGCCAGCACTTCGGGTTCGAAGCGGCCGCCTGGTATTGGCACTTTGTCGACGTCGTGTGGCTGTTCCTGTTCGTCGTTGTCTATGTCTGGGGTGGCTGGGGCGCAGCGACGCACTGATGCCTTCCGCCAGTCCGGACACCGAAAAGGGGCAGCCCGGTATAGCCGTGGCTGCCCTTTTCGGTTCCTGCCCGCGCTGCGATGCGCGAACATTGTTCGATGGCCCGGCCAACCTGGCTGATACCTGCTCGATTTGCGGGCTGGATTATCAAGGGCTTGGTGCGCGCAGGGTGCCGGCTGGCTTGCTGACGACGCTGGTCTGGGCCGTGCTGGTAGCCTTGGCTCTCGGGCTCGACGAGGCGTTGTATCCGCCGATTTGGGTGCATGCGGTGATCTGGGTTCCGGTAACAGCGATTGCGGTGATCTACGCCTTGCGGCTGGCGAGGGCAGCCTCGCTGTTTGCTGCCTATCGCGCGAAAGGCGAGGCGTGATACGCGATCTGCCGATCATTCCGACGATCCTTGTCGTTGCCGCGGTCGCGACCATGATCGCGCTGGGCATATGGCAACTTGGCCGCGCCGATGAGAAAGAAGCTCTCATCGCCCGCTACGCAGAAGCCGGCGATATCGCGGAGAGCGTGGAATGGCCTGTTGGCGAACAGGCTGTCGCTGCCGTGCTGTACCGGCGTAGCGAGATCAGTTGTGAACGTGTGAGCGAACGTAGCGCTGTCGCCGGAACCAGTGAGCGAGGCTCAAAAGGTTGGGCGCAGATGGCCCGCTGCATATTGCCCGATGGTAACGAGGCGCTGGTGGCGTTGGGCTGGACCCGCGCGCCGCAAGGGCCGGACTGGCAAGGCGGTGAGGTAAGCGGGATTGTCGCGCCCGGACCGCGCCTGGTTGCCGATCCGCCGCGAGCCGGGCTGGGTAAGCTGGCCAGTCCCGATCCGGGTGATCTTCCGAACAATCACCTGGCCTATGCCGGGCAGTGGTTCCTGTTCGCCCTGACTGCCCTGGCGATCTACGTACTGGCCCTGAGGCGGAGGCGCCTTGGCTGACCATTAGTACATCCCGTCGCGTAGATTGATGCCGTGTTCGAGCCAGACCTTGAGCGCGCAGAGCATTTGTGACCAGCCTTGGCAGTTGCCGTAACTGGCTTCGATCCCGCCAGGTGTATCGCGCCAGCCCTCTTCCGAAATTTCGATAAGTGTACGGCCGTCATCGAGTTGTTTGAGCGTTATGGTGACGGTTGTATTGTAACCGGCATTTTCTATCCTGCCCCCTTCAAGATTGGGAGCCTCGCCTTCCGTGGCCTCCCATTCGAAGACAATCCGTTCGTTCGGCACCACTTCGATGACATGGACCGGAAAAGCACCGGGATAATCGTGGAAATCCCAGGTTACCGTAGCGCCTGTTTCGAGCCGACCCTTGGCTCCGCCGGTGGTGAAATAGCAGGAGAGCTTGTCCGGATCGGCCAGTGCTTCGAACACTTCCTCGACAGGTTTCGCAATGCGCGCTGCGACTCTGAATTTCACTTCCATTCGATCTCTCCTGCTTGAGTCGGTTTCAAATATGTTATAAAAACATAACATGTCAAACGCTGGCGATCTCGATCGAATCTTCAAGGCGCTCGCCAATTGTGCGCGTCGTGCAATATGCGACGAATTGAAACTGAGGCCGCTCACCACCAAGCAACTTTGTGCCGGATTTCCCGAACTCGACCGGACCACGGTAATGATGCACCTGCGCGTACTCGAAGAAGCGGGGCTGGTAGTGCCGGTGCGCAAGGGACGTGAACGGTTCAACTATCTCGATGCCATGCCGATCCAGTCGATCCACGAGCGCTGGATCGGACCGCATGCAGCGCAGGCGGCAATGGGTCTCCATCGTTTGAAAGACGAGTTGGAAAAGGAAAAGCAAACTTCGGGCTAGCTACCATTGCTTGCCTGCAACCGGCGGCATCGCTAACCGCCCTCGCCATGGACTATGTTTCCACTCGTGGCATGGCCGTGCCGCTCGATTTCGAGGGCGTGACGTTGGCGGGACTCGCAGCGGATGGCGGGCTGTACGTTCCGCGCGAATGGCCGCGTTTCACCGAGGCCGAGATCGCTGCACTGACGGGGCTTCCCTATGCCCGGCTGGCGGCACGCATCATGCTACCCTTCGTCGGTGACAGCCTGTCGGAAGCACGCCTGCTTGATATGTGCGAGACAGCCTATGGCCGTTTCACGCATGCCGCAGTTACTCCGCTTGTCCAATTGGACAAGCGCAACTGGTTGCTCGAATTGTTCCATGGACCGACACTGGCTTTCAAGGACGTGGCGCTGCAATTGCTTGGCCTGCTGTTCGAGGAATTCCTCACCCGGTGTGACGAGAACCTGACCATTGTCGGCGCGACTTCGGGCGATACCGGCTCCGCGGCGATCGATGCCGTGGCCGGACGCGAGCGGGTCGACATTTTCATGCTCCATCCAAAGGGGCGTGTAAGCGATGTCCAGCGCCGCCAGATGACCACGGTCAAGGCTCCCAACGTGTACAACATTGCGATCGAAGGCAGTTTTGACGATGCACAGCGGCATGTGAAACGAATGTTCGCCGACGAGGGATTGACCGGGCGCTTCCGCATGGGCGCGGTCAATTCGATCAACTGGGCGCGGTTGATGGCCCAGGTGGTCTATTACTTTGCCGCCGCACTGCAATTGGGGGCACCGCATCGCAAGGTGGCCTTCAGTGTCCCGACCGGTAATTTCGGCGATGTCTTTGCCGGTTATGTCGCAGCGCAGATGGGTTTGCCGATCGAGCGGCTCGTAGTTGCGACCAATGTTAACGACATCCTCCACCGCGCCCTCTCTCAAGGTGATTATTCAGCGGGCGAAGTGACCCCGACGGCGGCCCCGTCGATGGATATCCAGGTGAGTTCCAATTTCGAACGGCTGTTGTTCGACTGTAGTGGACGCGATGGTGCTGCGGTGGCCGCGCAGATGCGCGGCTTCGATGATACTCGCGCGATGCGCCTCACCGATGGCCAGCGCGAGGGTATGGCGGGCCTGTTTACCAGTGCGCGCACCGATCCCGACGAAATGGCGCTGGCGATGCGCTGGGCGTGGGAAGAATGCGGCCAGGCGATCGATCCGCATACGGCGATCGGCCTGCATGCCGCGCGCCGGATCGAACTGGCCGGTGGTGTTCCATTGGTCACTCTGGCGACAGCCCATCCGGCCAAGTTCCACGATCCGGTGGAGCGGGCCACGGGTTTTCGGCCAAACCTGCCCGACCGGGTGGGCGACCTGTTCCAGCGTGAAGAGGCCTGCGCGGAGCTTTCGGGCGATTACGACGCCATAGCTGCCTATGTGGCCGAACGGGCCGCGCCTGCCGCCTGATGGCCGAGTTGCGAACCGATCCCGTGTTGATGGCCGGCGAGGGTTGGGATGGCTACCGGTTGCTCGATAGCGGGCATGGCCGGAAATACGAGCGTTTTGGTTCCTATGAGTTTGTCCGTCCGGAACCGCAGGCGATGTGGACGCCGCGATGGGAGGTTGGGCAGAAGTGGGAGGCGGATAGCGAGTTCGTGCCGGGTTCCGACGAAGACGGCGGCGGGCGTTGGACCGACGCTCGCGGATTGCCCGACGAAGGGTGGCCGGTTGCCTGGAACGAAGTAATCTTCACCGCCCGGCCGACGCCTTTTCGGCATTTGGCCTTTTTCCCCGACATGGCCCCTGTGTGGGAATGGATGCGCGCGCAGCTTGCAGGACGGGAAGACGCCGAAACGCTCAACCTTTTCGGATATACCGGTGTTGGCTCGCTGGCCTTGAGCCGGCATGGCCATGTAACCCATGTCGATGCGTCCAAGAAATCGGTTGCTCAGGCACGTACCAATGCGATGCTGTCCGGCATGGAAGACCGTCCGATCCGCTGGCTGGTTGATGATGCCGCAAAATTCACGGCGCGCGAAGTGCGACGGGAAAGGCGTTATGACGGGATCATTCTCGATCCACCGAAATTCGGGCGCGGTCCGAAAAACGAAACCTGGCGTTTGGAAGAGAATCTCCCAGGCCTCTTGGCCGATTGCCGCAAGCTGCTCGATGCCGACAGCCGTTTCCTGTTCCTAACCGTATATGCCGTGCGCATGTCGAGCCTGGCCTTGGGCGGATTGCTTGCGGAACTGTTTACCGGCTTGCCCGGCATTGTAGAACATGGCGATCTTGCCGTGCGCGAAGAAGGAGAGGGCGGTCGCTTATTGCCTACCGCCATCTTCGCACGCTGGTCCAATTCAAGCTAAGGCACATTCATGGCCGATTCGCTCATCCTCGAAGTTGCGGACCTCGAACACGATGTTCTTACTGGAATCTATTCGGAGGAAACCGGTAAGCCGCAGCCATTGCGGATTACCGTCAGCGTTCGGCTCACGAGCCTGGACCGATACGATCCGGATACCTCGCTTGATGCGAGCAAGAATTACATGGACCTGAAGTTCGCTGCCACCGAGGCATTGCCCGAAGGTGTACATTTCAAGCTGATCGAAGCCGTTGCCGACCATATTTGCGAGACGTTGTTCCTGCAGGACCGGAGAATCGAAGCGGTGACGGTAAAAATCGTCAAGCTGGCTATCGCCGAGGCCAACGAGAAGATCGGCATTACCTTGACACGCGAGAGGCGCGGGTGAAGCTGGTCGCTGTCGATGACTTGCCCGACGAGCCACTGGCTGCCGCCGGTGTTTTCCACCAGCATTGGCTACCGCATGTCGAAACCGTACTTCGCGAAGGGCAGGACGTGACGGTCGCGTTCACTCCAGGCGATCATACCCACTGTGCATGGCGTCGCGCGGCGATCCAGGGGTTAGCGCGGAAATACGCTCCCCGGAAAGTGAATGGTATCGCGGGAGGAAAAGACGAAAGAATGGAAACGACGCTTGCTTATCTTGAGGCTGCGCCGGGAGTGACCGGCCAGTATCTGCTGCTTCATGGCGATTGATACCGCATCGCCCGGGTTCTCCGACAAGGGAACGGAGCCGTTGACCGACACATATGGACGGTCGATCACATATCTGCGGCTGTCGGTTACCGACCGATGCGACTTGCGTTGCACCTATTGCATGCCGGAGCGGATGGAGTTCCTGCCCAAGAAGGATGTGCTTAGTCTGGAAGAACTCTACCGATTGGCCTTGTGCTTTATCGAACGGGGAGTGACCAAGATTCGCCTGACTGGAGGCGAGCCCCTGGTACGACGCGATATAGTCGATTTGCTTACCGCTTTGGGGCACAAGCTGGGCGATGGACTCGAAGAACTCACGCTTACTACCAACGGCACGCGACTCGCCCGATACGCCGATGCCATAGCGACAGCGGGCGTGCGACGGATCAATGTTTCGCTCGATACGCGCGATCCGACTTTGTTCGCGCG
>JANQPE010000057.1 GCA_028289565.1 Parerythrobacter sp. | reverse complement strand
TGATAGGGCTCGATATAGCTCGGGTGGTTGTGGCTCTCCATCTTGAAGATCGCCGCCTGACCATCGCCGATATCGATAACGCCTGCATTCTCACCCGGACCGCAGATCACCCAAGGCGCTTCGGTCGGCAGTTTCTTGAGGTGCAGGCGCGAGGACTTGTACGAGCAGTGCTCGCTCCACATCACCGAGAAGATACCGAGTTCAACCAGGTTCGGTTCGCGGTCCAGCGCATTGAGTACGCGCTCGTATTCGTCTGGGCTGAGGCCGTGCTGTTCGACGACTTGGGGGGTGATTGCGGACTCGACGGTGGCCATGCGCGCGCCCTTAGCGAGGCTAGGAGGCGACCGCCAGACCCACTTCGCGTTTATGCCAACGTGTCGAACCGGTCCATGCCGCGACCAGTGTGATGATGAGGAATGCGGCGAGCGCGGAAAAATAGAGCCTCGGACCGGCCACTGTCGGATGCGGACCGAACCAGTTGATCGCCTGCAGTGCCAAAAGTAGCGCAAACAGAATCCAGGGAGGCGCCGCGGGGCCTTTGGTCCGCCTCAAATACCACCAGAATGCGCCGCCGATCAAAAGCAGTTCGAGCGCGATAGCGGCTAAGGGGTAGTTCCACAGTCCAAAGCCGATCTTGTTCGTACCGCCCGCCCAGGTCAGGTCCGGGCGATGAACCAGAAGATCGACAAACCAGTGCAACAAGACGACAGTGCCACCGATCAAGACCGTTCGAATGTTTTCCCGCATCATCAACAGGATAAGCGCGAAACCTATTGCCCAGCCAAGCGAGCCGACCAGGCTGTGCGTGTATGGCATATAGTATAGGTCGAGAGGATTCATCGCTGTCATACCCGGCTCGATCCGCATTTTCTCCACGCCGATCGCGGCCAGCGTGAAAAAGCCCCAATCGACCAGTTGCGCCGCTACGAACAGCGTGCCGAGCTTGGGCGCGTCCTTGCTTATCGCCGCTGCTGCAAAGGCGGGGGCCCAGTGACCGATAAACATGCGTCAGCCTGTAATCCTGAGTGTCGCCCAGGTCGCAATGCCGGAGGCGATGGCGGTGGCGAAGGCTCCCCAAGCGATGTCCGCGAGGCTGATATGCGTCGCCCATACCCTCATGACCGCCTGGCTGGTGAGGTCGAAGGTGGCATAGCATAAGGCACCGAGCAACGCCCCGTTCAAGACAGCCGTTCCGGCATTGCCGTTGTCGAGGCCCGGACGAATCGCAAACCACACCATTCCTGCAAGATAGAGAAAATAGAAAGCGGCGGCTGCACCGACACGGAATTCGTCTGCCATGATCTCGCCGATAACCGGGCGGTAAAGGTTCGGCCCGGCCCATCGCAGCCACATCGCATCGAGCGCACCGAATGAAAGCGCCGCAACCGCATAGGCGATAATCCACTTCATCTGCACCCCCTGTCGATGGCCAATTACTTGACCAAGCGGCGGGCGGCGGTCAATGCTCTTGGAATGGCAGAGGGTGCTCCGGACATTTCCGAAATGAGTTTCGAGGACGCATTGCGCGCACTCGAAGATGTCGTACGCAAGCTCGAAAGTGGCGACGTTCCGCTCGATAAATCCATCGATCTGTACGAACGTGGCGAGAAACTCCGCCAGCATTGTCAGGCACGGTTGGACAGGGCGCAGGCGCGTATAGAGAAGATTGTGGGCGGGGCCGACGGCTCGGCAAAAGGTACAGAGCCGTTCGACGCGGCGGGTTGAGATGGAGTTCGTACCGTCCGAGGAAGCGCTGCTCAACGAGGAGCTGAAGCGAATCCGGGCCGATATCGATGCTGTGTTCGATGCCTTGTTGCCGGTTCCCATGGACAGTCGCAAGCGATTGGTCGAAGCGATGCGCTATGCTGCAATCGGCGGGGGCAAGCGAGTGCGCCCCCTGCTGTTGGCGGCAACAGCGGATCTGTTCGGTGTCGACCGGGACATGGCGGTGCGTGCCGGCTGCGCGGTCGAGGCGATCCATGCCTACTCGCTGATTCACGATGATTTGCCTTGTATGGACGATGACGACCTGCGTCATGGCAAACCGACAGTGCATAAAGCGTTCGACGAAGCAACCGCGGTACTGGCCGGGGATTCCCTGCATGCACTGGCGTTCGAAATTCTTTCGGCGCCGGAAATGAGCAGCGATCCCTTCACGCGGGCAGAACTTGTGGCGACACTCGCGATGGCAAGCGGGATGAACGGCATGGCTGGTGGGCAGGTGATGGACATGGCGGCCGAGGAGAAGGATTACGATCTGCATGCGATCACCAGAATGCAACAGCTCAAGACAGGAGCCTTGTTGGCCGCATCGGTTGAAATGGGCGCGATTCTTGGCCGCTTGCCTGCTGAAGGGCGGGGGGGGCTTCGCGGCTATGCTCGCGATATCGGACTGGCCTTTCAGATAGCCGATGACCTGCTTGACTATGAAGGCGATGAAGCAAAGGCTGGCAAGGCGCTGCGCAAGGACGACGAACAGGGCAAGCAGACATTCGTGACCTTGATGGGGGCCGACCAGGCGCGCGAGCAAGCTCGGGCATTGGTCGACCAGGCTGTCGGCCACTTGGCGCAACACGGCGAAGATGCAAGACTGCTGGCCGCGCTGGCACGTTTTATTGTGGAGAGGGACCGTTGACAGAGCGTGTAGGCATATATCCGGGTACTTTCGACCCGATCACTCTTGGCCATGCCGATATTATCAGGCGCGGGGCCAAGCTGGTCGATCGCTTGATTATCGGGGTGACCACCAACCCCTCCAAGAATCCCATGTTCTCGACCAGTGAGCGACTTGCCAAGGTGGAACGAGAGGTGGCTGCGATGGATCTCGACAATGTCGAAGTGGTCGGGTTCAACGCATTGCTGGTGAAGTTCGCCCAGAAAGCAGGCGCGAATGTCATTTTGCGCGGTCTGCGGGCGGTCGCCGATTTCGAATATGAGTACCAGATGGCAGGGATGAACCAGCAACTCGACGAGAATATCGAAACGGTATTCCTGATGGCCGATGTATCCCTCCAGCCGATCGCATCCAAACTGGTCAAGGAAATCGCCCTGTTCGGCGGCGACATAGCTCCCTTTGTCAGCGCACAAGTGCGGGAAGATGTAGTCGCGCGCGTTGAAGAGATCGGGAGAATGGGCGACTATTGACCGGACAGGGGCTGGCTGGATCATTCATTGAAGTGACAGTCCGCCGACGCTAGATGCGGCTCTTGTAGAACGAATTGCTGAACATGACAGGATTTCCATGCTGAAACGACTGATTGCTGCTGGTGCGATCGCTTCGCTTGCCGTGACCGCAGCACCGGTGGGAGCACAGGACGAAGCGCCGGTCGGGCCGCGTCTCTATGCCCCGCTCGACTACGATGCGACTGCCGATCGCGAAAATATCCTGCTGCTGGATCTGTCCAACGGAGGCCGTGTTGCAATCCGGCTCATGCCCGATTGGGCACCTGGCCATGTCGAACGGATCAAGACCTTGACCCGGCAGGGATTTTACGACGGAGTAGTGTTCCACCGCGTGATCGACGGCTTCATGGCGCAGACCGGGGATCCGACGGGCACCGGACAGGGTGGCTCCACGCTGCCGGATCTGACAGCCGAATTCAACCCGATGCCGCATCTGCGCGGCACGGTTTCGATGGCCCGGCTCGCGAGCAACGAAGACAGTGCGAACAGCCAGTTCTTCATAGTCTTCTACCCGCGCTTTTCCCTCGACAAGAACTACACCAATTTCGGCCGGGTGATTTCCGGAATGGATGCGGTCGACGGCATTAACCGTGGAGAGCCACCGGCGGATCCGACCCGCATCCTTCAGGCATCCATCGCCGCCGACAACAAGCCGGTACCCGCGCCTCAGCCGGTTGTTCCGCAAGCTGACGAAATCAGCCTCGAAGACCTCAACGCTCCGATTTCGCAGTAGGCTTCCCTTTGCGGCATACGCCGCCTAGGTGCGCGCCATGCGCGTTGACCTGTTCGATTTCAAGCTGCCGCAAGAACTGATCGCGTTGCGGCCTGCCGTGCCCCGCGACACGGCACGAATGCTGGTGGCCGAAGGCGATTCCACCCTGGTCGACAGCCATGTCCGCAACCTGCCCGATATGCTGCGCCCGGGCGACATGCTCGTATTCAACGATACGCGGGTGATCCCCGCCCAACTCGAAGGCAGACGTGGTGATGCGAAGATCGGAGCAACGCTGCACAAGCGTCTCGACCTGCGCCGCTGGCAGGCCTTCATCCGCAATGCGAAGCGGGTGCGTGAAGGGGATCGGATCGAATTCGGTGCGAATGTAGCCGCGACGGCCGAGGCGCGGCATGAGGATGGCAGTTTTACTCTGGCATTTACCGGTGAAGAGCCGGTCGAGCTATTGCTGGAGAGAGCCGGGAAGATGCCGCTGCCGCCCTATATAGCAGGGAAGCGGCAAGCCGATGAGCGCGACCGTTCGGATTACCAGACGCTCTTTGCCGACAAGGATGGCGCGGTTGCCGCGCCGACCGCCGCGCTCCATTTTACCGACGATCTGATCGCTTCGATCGAAGAAAGCGGTATCGCCCGGGAAACACTGACCTTGCATGTCGGAGCCGGAACATTCCTGCCTGTCAAGGTGGAGGACACCGACGACCATGTCATGCATGCGGAGTGGGGACGGATCGATCGGGAGACGGCAGACCGGCTTAACGCAGTGCGTTCGGACGGGGGCCGGATCGTTGCAGTGGGCACTACCAGCCTGCGCTTGCTGGAAAGCGCCACGGACAAGGACGGTATCATCCGGCCGTTCGAAGGAGATACCTCGATCTTTATCACGCCCGGCTATCGCTTTCGCGCAGTTGACGGGCTGATGACCAATTTCCACCTGCCCAAATCGACGTTGTTCATGCTGGTCGGTGCATTGATGGGACGCAGACGGATGCACGAAGTTTACGCACATGCAATCGCAGCGAAATACCGGTTCTACAGCTACGGAGATTCGTCATTGCTGTTTCCCCGAACCGCTGAGTAATTTATCACGGTCGGGCAGCGTATCGATCGATGTGCCGCCAGCAGACACCCGCGCGATAATGCATTCGAGATGGCGATGGGTTCTTCCGGGCTTCCACGGGAACTGGATTGCCGCTAGCTGGTCCGGATGGATTCCGATGCAGAGCCGATTCTGGAAATAGAAGGCCTCACCAAGGTCTATCCCGGTGGCCTGAAGGCTCTCGACGATATTGGTTTGACCATCCGCAAGGGCGAAATATTCGCTTTGCTTGGTCCGAACGGAGCGGGCAAGACGACCTTGATCGGTGCTGTTTGCGGTCTCGTGCGTCCGAGTGCGGGCACGATACGCGCTTTCGGCTATGACATGCATGACGATTGGCGCAAGGCGCGCGCGCGAATCGGCCTGGTCCCGCAGGAATTGTCGACTGACATGTTCGAACCGGTCCATCGCGCGGTCAGCTATTCGCGCGGCCTGTTCGGGTTACCGCCGGACAAGACGCGAATCGAGGAAGTGCTCCGTTCGCTCAGCCTGTGGGACAAGCGCAATGAGCGCATCATGGCGTTGTCGGGCGGGATGAAACGTCGCGTATTGATTGCCAAGGCGCTGGCGCACGAACCCGACCTGCTGTTTCTCGACGAGCCGACGGCAGGTGTCGATGTCGAGTTGCGCCGCGAGATGTGGAAGCAGATCGATACGATGCGCGCGCGCGGCGTCACGATTATCCTGACCACGCACTATATCGAAGAGGCCGAGGAAATGGCTGATCGCGTCGGGATCATCCGGAATGGCAAAATCCTCATGGTCGACGAGAAGGAGGCGATGATGGCGCGTTTGGGGCGCACGGAAGCGTTGATCGACCTGACCGAGCCGCTTGCCGAACTGCCACCGGCAATGACCCGGTTTCCCGTCACTCTCGGCAAGGACGGCATGCAGATCTGTTATCGCGGTGGTGACGGTACAGGGAAGGGGAAGGCCGAGGTCGCCGACTTGACCAAGGCACTTGTTTCCTGCGGCATCGATTATACCGGTATTGATATCCATGAATCCTCGCTCGAGGATATATTCGTGGATCTGGTCGGGGAGCGCGCCTGATGGGGTTCAATTTCCGCGGCGCCTGGTCGATCTATACCCGCGAAGTAATGCGCGCTCTGCGCACGGCGTTCCAGTCAATCCTCTCGCCGGTGCTCACGACTTCGCTCTATTTCATCGTTTTCGGAGCAGCCATAGGCGGGCGTATGCCGGCAATGGACGGGGTCGAATATGCAGCCTTCATAATCCCAGGCCTGCTGATGCTGACTTTGTTGGGCGAGACGACTTCGAATGCCAGCTTCGGTATCTACATGCCGCGCTTTACCGGCACGATTTACGAATTGCTGTCGGCACCGGTCGGAGTCGCTGAAACGCTGGTCGGCTTTGTTGGTGCGGCAGCTACCAAGAGCCTGATCCTGGCCGCGATCATTCTGACCACCGCGACGCTGTTCGTGGACTATTCGATCGCTCATCCGTTCTATGCCGTACTCTATATCATGCTGGTGGCGGCAAGCTTTTCGCTGTTCGGCTTCATTCTTGGCGTGTGGGCCGACAGTTTCGAGAAACTCGGGATCATCCCGCTGCTGATCCTGACCCCGCTGACCTTTCTTGGCGGTACCTTCTATTCGATCGACATGCTGCCTGCTCCCTGGGACAAGATCGCACTCGCCAACCCGATCGTTTATCTGGTCAACGGACTGCGCTGGACTTTCTACGGCAGTTCCGATGTATCGATCGGGGTGTCGCTGGGCCTTACATGCGGTTTCCTGGCCCTGTGCATTTGCGTGATTGCCTATATCTTCAAGACGGGCTGGCGGCTCAGGACGTAAACCAGTCGAGGATCAGCTTCCCGGTCAGCCCGAGCGAAGCGACGATCATCAAAGGGCGGATCACGCGCGCACCGTACTTCATTGCGAAATGCGAGCCGAGATAACCCCCGAGCATCGCACCGGCAGCCATGCACAGGCCCAGCACCCAAACCATTTTCCCGCCGAGTGCGAAGACGATGACCGAGGCCCAGTTGGTCGTGGCATTGAACAGCTTGGCGTTACCCACTGCACGGGTCAACCCATGCCCGCGCAAGGCGACGAGGCTGGTGGTGAAGAACTGGCCGGTTCCCGGGCCGAAAAAACCGTCATAGAAACCGATACTGCCCGCCACGGAGGCATAACCCCTGCGAGACAGCCTCTCCCTTGCGTCCTCGTCGGTCATGCGCGGAGAGAGGATGATATAGGCGGCCATCGCGAGCAACAGTATGGGAACGACATAGGACAGGAACTCCGATGAAATTCGCTGCACAATGTAGGCTCCGCTCGCGGCTCCGGCGAAGACCAGTGCGACCAGCGGCAAGTTTTTCCTGACATCGACATAGCCGCCGCGCCAGTAAGTCCGGAACGAGGTCGTGGTACCGGCAACGGACTGGAGTTTGTTGGTGCCGATGGCGAGATGCGGCGGCAGGCCAGCAGCAAGGAGTGATGGCATCATCACCAATCCTCCCCCACCAGCAATCGCGTCGACAAAACCCGTCAATACTGCGACACCGGTCATCACCGCGATCAGCCAGGGCTCGGGAGAGAAGCCATCCACCATTTGCCCGCTCTGGCCGCTATCGCTAAGGGCCGCAAGCCCATGCCAGATACCAAGCCAGAGCGTTTCCGGTTCGCGATCCATGCGACCGACGGGAAAGCCCGTAAAGGGACGATCCGCATGCAGCGCGGAGAAATTCTCACGCCTGCCTTCATGCCGGTCGGCACGGCGGCGACCGTCAAGGCGATGAAGCCGGAGACGGTGCGGTCGACCGGCGCCGACATCATCCTTGGCAATACCTACCACCTGATGCTGCGCCCCGGCGCGGAACGGGTCGCACGGCTCGGCGGGTTGCATGATTTCATGAATTGGCAGCGCCCTATCCTGACCGATAGCGGTGGCTATCAGGTGATGAGCCTTTCCGATTTGCGCAAGCTGAGCGAGGAGGGTGTCGAATTCCGCAGCCATATCGACGGATCGAGGCATATGCTGACACCCGAGCGGTCGATGGAGATTCAGCGCCTGCTCGGTTCGGATATCGCCATGGCCTTCGACGAGTGCCCCCGCGCCGATCAGCCCCGCGATGAAATCGCCGCTTCGATGGAATTGTCTATGCGTTGGGCAAAGCGCAGCCGCGACGCTTTCGATGCGGGAGAGGCGCACGCGGCGGTTGCGGCGCTGTTCGGTATCCAGCAGGGGGCGCTCGATGAGGGATTGCGTGCAGTTTCGGCCGGGGAGCTGACTGATATCGGGTTTGATGGATATGCCATCGGCGGTCTTGCGGTCGGGGAAGGGCAGGAGGCCATGTTCGCCACGCTCGACTTTGCTCCCGGCCAATTACCCGAAGACCGACCGCGCTACCTTATGGGTGTTGGCAAACCCGATGACCTGGTCGGGGCAGTTGAGCGTGGAGTCGACATGTTCGATTGCGTGCTGCCCAGCCGGTCGGGGCGAAACGGTCAGGCCTTTACCTGGAACGGTCCGCTGAACCTGCGCAATGCGCGTTTTGCCGAAGATACCGCGCCGCTTGACGAACGGTGTTCTTGTCCGATCTGCTCGACTTACAGCCGGGCCTATCTGCACCATCTGGTCAAGGCCGGTGAAATCCTCGGCCCGATGTTGATGACCGAGCATAACCTGTCGTTCTATCAGCATTTGATGCAGGCGATGCGCGATGCGATCGGGGAGAGGCGGTTCGCTGCCTTCGCGGCGGATTTTCGAAGCAATTACCTGAGCTAGGCTTTGCCTCCGGTTCGTTTCATCGAATGCCGAAATAAAAAGGGCGGCCTGCGGGCCGCCCTTTTTGCATATTCCTGAAAATCGCTTCAGCGCGAATAGAATTCAACGACCAGGTTCGGTTCCATCGTTACCGGATAGGGCACTTCGTCTAGCGTCGGAACGCGGGTGAACGTTACCTTGTCGGTACCGTCGGGTGCGACGTAGTCGGGAATTTCGCGCTCGGGCAGGCTCTGCGCCTCGATCACCAGGGCCATTTCCTTGGCCTTGTCGCCCAGGCCGATCACGTCGCCGACCTTGATCCTGCGGCTCGGGATATTGCACTTTACCCCATTCACATGGACGTGGCCGTGATTCACGATCTGGCGCGCGGCGAAGATCGTCGGCGCGAACTTGGCGCGATAGACGACCATGTCGAGGCGCTGTTCGAGCAAGCCGATCAGGTTTTGGCCGGTATCGCCCTTCATGCTGGCCGCTTCCTTGTAGGTGCGGCGGAACTGTTTCTCGGTAACGTCGCCGTAATAGCCCTTGAGCTTCTGCTTGGCGCGAAGCTGGAGACCGAAATCGGACATCTTGCTCTTGCGGCGCTGGCCGTGCTGGCCCGGGCCATAGGAGCGTTTGTTAACCGGAGAATTCGGGCGACCCCAGATGTTCTCACCCATCCGGCGGTCGAGTTTGTACTTGGCGCTCTTGCGCTTCGACATAAGTCTTTCCTTCGATTTGCTCGACGGACCCGATGCCCGCCATCCAACCCGGTATCGCACCGCACGGCCCGTTGCCGTACGCGGCCACCGCTTCACCGGGATGCGGGGCCAATTCGCGAAGGCGCGCCTCTAGCATGATTGGCCCTTGCGTCAAGCCGGAGAGTCAAGCCAGATGACACTCGACAAACGGAGGGGAAGCGGCCACAGGCGCGCGCATGGAAACGACAGTCAAACCCCCGGCGGATTGCAAAACCATGGCTGAGGTACGCGACGGTGTGGACGAAACCGACCGCCAGCTCGTGAAGTTGCTCGAAACGCGCTTCGGCTACATGCGCGCTGCGGCACGGATAAAGCAAGATCGCGAGAGCGTACGCGATGAAACACGCAAGGCGGCGGTTATCTCCGCCGCTGCCGATGCAGCCGAAAAGGCGGGGCTGCCGAGAGAGGAAATCGAAGCGATCTGGAGCCGCTTGGTCGAAGCTTCGATTGCTTATGAATTTATCGAATGGGATCGATTAAGGCACTAAAATGCAAGACGTTATCGCTGATTATTGAGTTCCCGCCATTGCTCGCGCGTAAGGCAGACGCGCTCTTTCACCCGGCTGCCCATGCCGGTGGCTATCCGTTTGCAGATTTTCTTGGTTGCTTTCGGCTTTTCTTCAGACCTGGCTTCTTCCTGTTTTGGCTCGCTTGCGAGGACAGGCAGGCTGAGGCCGGAGGTAGCCAAAAGGCAGGCATATGCAACAACACGCATCATGAGACCCTTGAATATGGAGGAAGGTAGCTCGGACCAGTATTCCTATCGCCGGTTCGATTATGAGTCGAGCTTGAAATTTTTAGTCGCGGTCGGTTCGCCCCAGGGATGACAGGACTCCGCGCAATGTGCGGACTTCCAAGTGGTTCCAACCGGCCTTGGTCAGCACTCCGCGGAGCGTACGCCGGGTTGAATCGGCGCGGTCCGACGGAAGGAAATATCCCTTGGGTTCGAGCATCTCTTCGAGGTGGCCGATAAGGCCGTCGAGTTCTTCTTGTGGAGCGGGAGGCAGCATGTCATCCGCAGTCGGTTGTTCAAGCGCTTCGACTTTCGAAAGTTCGTATGCACACAGGATTACGGCTTGCGCGAGGTTCAGCGAACCGAATTCGGGATTGATCGGAACGGTCAGGATTTTACGTGCCAGGGCGACATCGCCGGTTTCCAGTCCGGACCGTTCCGGACCGAACACGATTGCCGAGCGCCCGTCCGCACTGGCAATTTCGTGCGCAGCCTCTTCGGGTGTCACGACCGGCTTGGTCACGCCGCGTTTGCGGACCGTCGTGGCATAAACATGCGCGCAGTCGGCAACGGCATCGGCCAGTGTATCGTGTACCGACGCATTCTCGAGTACGATATCCGCACCTGCCGCAGACGGTCCTGCGCTGGGATTGGGCCAACCATCGCGCGGCACAACCATTCGCAATTCGGCAAGCCCGAAAT
>JANQPE010000090.1 GCA_028289565.1 Parerythrobacter sp. | reverse complement strand
GGATTCGGCAACGCTTACCGATGACGAACGCCGCATTGCCGCGGTCTATGGTTCTTATCTCGATACCGCTGCGATCGATGCCGCCGGCCTTGCCCCGGCTCGCCCCTACCTCGACCGCATCTTCGCCGCCGGCAGTCTTGAAGGGTTGGTCGCATTGTGGTCGACGCCGGGCTATCCTTCCCCGCTTGGCGGCGGGGTCAATGTCGATGCCAAGGAAACCGATCGCTATTCGGTCTATGTCGGCAGCGGCGGCCTTGGCCTGCCCGATCGCGACTACTATCTCGACGACAGCGAGAAGGGCGAAGAGATAAAGGCGAAATATCGCGAATATCTCGCCTTCCTGTTCGGCAAGGTCGGCTATGCCGACCCCGAAGGGGCGGCGACGGCGGTCTATGCCTTCGAAGACACGATCGCGCGCACGGTTGCCTGGGATCGCGCTGCAGGCCGCAATCTCGACCTCATATACAATGCGTTCACGCCGTCCGAGCTGGGCGAGTTGGTTGGCGGTTTCCCGATCGAGACGATGATCGAGACCTCCGGTTTCGGTGGCACCGACCGCTTCATCGTCACCAATATCCGTCCGAGCGAGGAACGGGCCAAGGAGCTGGGCCTGACGGACGAAACCATGGCCAAGCTCGGCAAGGGCTTTACCGGCATGACCGAGCTGCTCGAGAACACGCCGCTGGCGACGCTGCAGGCCTGGACGGTCAAGGAGTTCCTCGAAAACAACGCCTCGGTACTGCCGAGCGCCATCGACGAGGCCGATTTTGCTTTCTACGGCCAGACACTGCGCGGCACGCCCGAGCAACGGGCACGCTGGAAACGCGCCATCGGCGAAACCGAGGGGCACCTCGGCGAATTGCTCGGCAAATCCTATGTCGAACGCTATTTCCCGGCTTCCAGCAAGGCGGCGATGGACGAACTGGTCGGGAACCTGCGCCTGGCGCTGGCCGAATCGCTGGCGGAAATCGACTGGATGGGTGCGGATTCGAAAACGCAGGCCATGGCCAAGCTCGATTCCTTCGATCCGAAAATCGGTTATCGCGACAATCTCGAGACCTATGAGGGGCTCGATGTCGTGGCGGGCGATCCGCTTGGCAATCGCATGGCCGCCGCTCGCTGGGCCTGGCGCGACATGCTCGACAAGCTCGGCGGGCCGATCGACCGCACCGAATGGGCAATGTTGCCGCAGACCGTGAATGCCTATTACAACCCGCTCAAGAACGAGATCGTGTTCCCGGCGGGTATCCTGCAACAGCCGTTCTTCGGCGCGAGCGCCGATCCGGCGGTCAATTATGGCGCCATCGGTGGAGTGATCGGACACGAAATCGGTCACGGCTTCGACGATCAGGGCTCGAAATTCGATGCGAGGGGCGCATTGCGGAACTGGTGGACCGACGAGGACCGCGCCGCCTTCGATGCGCGCGGCGACAAGCTGGTCGCACAGTACGATGCCTTCTGCCCGCTCGACGATGGCGAGACATGCGTCAATGGCCGGCTGACCCTGGGCGAGAATATCGGCGACCTCGGCGGACTGAGCCTCGCCTATCGGGCCTACAAGCTTCATCTCGGCGGCAAGGAAGACAAGGTGATCGACGGCCTGACCGGCGACCAGCGCTTCTTCCTCGCCTGGGCGCAGGTATGGCGGTCGGCGCAACGCGAGGAAAACTATCGCAATCGCCTGCGTACCGACAGTCACAGCCCCGAGGAATACCGGGTCAACGGCGTCGTCCGGAATATCGATGCCTGGTACGAGGCGTTTAACGTGACGCCGGATGACGATCTCTACCTGCCCCCCGAGGAGCGTGTGAGCATCTGGTAGGCGCCTCGCCTTGGGCTCCGGGGGACGGACAGTCCGGCTGGTGCCCGAGTTTCAACAAACAATTGACTTGACCCGCGCTTCCGTCATGGAGCGCGGGTCATGACGCTTTTCCAGCAAATCCTGATCGCCTTGGTCCAGGGGATCACCGAATTCCTGCCGATCTCCTCGTCCGGCCACCTGATCCTGATTCCCTATCTGACCAACCTCCCCGACCAGGGGCCGTTGATCGATGTTGCGGTCCATATCGGATCGCTGTTGGCAATCATCATCTATTTCAGGAAGGATGTGACCGGTCTCGCGCGCGGAGGGTTTGCCACCGTCGGGATCGGCAAGGATCCCGCGCAACGCCGACTTTTCCTGTGGGTCTTGGCCGGCACGGTCCCGGCCGTCGCCCTGGGCCTGTTCCTCAAGCTCGGCGGGTATCTGGAAAGTTTCAGGGTCACCGATCTCGTGGCGGCCAACCTGATCATCTACGGCCTGCTGCTCGGCGCTGCTGATCGCTGGGGCAAGCAGGACAAGGATTACGAAGACCTGACTCTGCGCGATGCGGTGCTGGTCGGGATCGCTCAGGCAATGGCGCTGATCCCCGGTACGAGCCGCTCCGGGGCAACCATGACCGCAGCGCGCGCGCTGGGTTACAAACGGGTCGAGGCGGCGCGGTTTTCGTTCCTGCTGGCCATCCCGGCAGTAGCCGGAGCCGGCCTGCTTGCTGCCTTCGATCTTGCCGAGGCGTCCGTGCAAATGCAGAAAGACGCGCTGGTGACTGGCGTTTTCACCTTCCTTGCCGCGTTGGCGACGATGGTGTTCCTGATGAATTTCCTGCGCAAGGCATCAATGCTGGTCTTCGTCGTCTACCGCGTGCTGCTGGGCTGCGCCTTGCTGGTCATGTTCTGACGCAGTCCCTCCAAACCCGGATCAGACCGGGTCGGCATTGCTCCCGCGTCCGCCGCGCAGAAGATATTCCTGCGTTCCGCGATTGACGACATGGTCGACATCTATCACCGCCGAATTGGCATAGGTGAAGGATGGCGGCAGGCTGCGATAGAGACGGTCGAAATCGCGCTCTACCGTCTGACGGTAGAGGTCTTCAAAGCTTTCGATAACGAAATATGTCGGCTGCAGGTCGCTGATCACGTAATCGGTCCGCATGACGCGATCGACATTGAGCATGATCCGGTTGGGGCTTGTGGCTTCGACGGCAAACCTGGCTTCGGTCGGGCCCGACAGAATCCCCGCGCCGTAGGCGCGTACTTCGTCATTCTCCAGAATCAGGCCGAATTCCACAGTGTACCAGTACAATGCGCCCAGTGCCTTGAGCCGGTTGTACCGCATAGCCTTCCACCCGGCCTTGCCATATTCCTGCATGTAATCGGCAAAGGTCGGATCGGTCAGCATCGGCACATGGCCGAACACGTCATGGAACACATCGGGTTCCTGGATATAGTCGAAGGTCTCGCGGGTGCGGATGAAATTGCCTGCCGGAAAGCGGCGGTTGGCCAGATGCCAGAAGAAGACATGGTCGGGGATGAGCATGGGAACGGGGACCACGCTCCAGCCGGTCAGCCGGTCCAGTTCTTCCGACATTTGCGCAAAATCGGGGACGCCTCCCTTGCCCAGATCGAGCTTTTCCAGTCCTTCGATAAACGCACTGGCCGCTCGCCCCGGCAATACATCCATCTGGCGAGCGAACAAATCGTCCCAGATCGCGTCTTCCTGCGCACTGTATTCGGTCTGTTTCGGTTCGAGCCAGTCCTCGCCGACATGGTCGGGGCGCTTGAGTGGCGCGGTGAAGACATCCGCGGGCATTTCGGGCAGTACGGAAAAGCTCTGTTCGGGTTCTGCTATCGTCGCCATAATCGGTTCCAGCCAATACCAGCGCCACGAAGCGCTGACAAATGAGGGAGATGGGCGTGTCGGATCTGAAGCGCAAGGACTATGAGAAACTGATCGAACCGCTCGAGGAAGAGCTGGTATCGATGGCTCGCTGGGCACGGCATGCGAAGCAGAGGATTTGCGTGATATTCGAAGGGCGCGACACTGCGGGCAAGGGCGGTGCGATCCGGGCGATCGGTCATCGCCTCAATCCGCGTCAATGCCGCGTGGTCGCGCTGTCCAAGCCTACCGAGCGCGAGATGGGGCAGTGGTATTTCCAGCGCTATGTCGAGCACCTGCCCGCCGAGGGCGAGATCGTGCTGTTCGATCGTAGCTGGTACAATCGGGCGGGCGTCGAGAAAGTGATGGGGTTTGCCGACGAAAAGCAGGTGGCCAGCTTCCTCGAAGAAGCACCGCGTTTCGAACGGATGCTTGCCGATGACGGCATCGTGCTGTTCAAATACTGGCTGACGACCGATCAGGTGCAGCAGGAGGAACGGTTGGCGGAGAGGCTGGAGGATCCGCTCAAGCGCTGGAAACTGTCACCGATCGATCTGGCGGCGCGTGAAAAGTATCGAGCCTATACCGAAGCCCGCGAGGCGATGCTGCGCGCCACTCATACCGATCACGCGCCGTGGACGCTGGTCGATTTCAACGACCAGAAACGCGGGCGGCTGACATTGATCCGCGACTTGCTCGATCGTTTGCCCGACATGCATGTCGACCCGCCGGAGCTGGAATTCCCCCCGCTCGGCCACGAGCCGTATGAGGAAAGCTATTCGGTGCTGGAGCCGGTTGCGGATTATCCTCTGGACTAGATCCAGGCCCTAAACCGCCCGCTCGAAGATGGCGGCCATGCCCTGACCGCCGCCGATACACATCGTTTCGAGTCCGTAGCGTACTTCGCGGCGATGCATTTCGTGGGCCATGTCGGCCAGAATGCGCCCGCCCGTCGCTCCGATCGGGTGGCCGAGTGAAATGCCCGACCCGTTGACATTGAGGCTGTCGAGGCGCGAGTCGTCCTCGCTCCAGCCCCAGCCCCTGAGCACGGCAAGGACTTGTGGTGCGAAGGCTTCGTTCAATTCCACTAGTCCGATATCGTTCCAGCCGAGGCCGGTCCGGGCGAACAGGCGCTCGACGGTGGGAACGGGGCCGATTCCCATCCGGCTGGGATCGCAACCCGCCGCCGCCCAGCCCGACAGGTAGAGCATCGGTTCGAGGCCGAGTTCGGCCAGCTTGTCTTCGGCAACAACCAAGCATGCAGCGGCGGCATCGTTTTGCTGGCTGGCATTGCCTGCGGTGACGATGGCGTTCGGATTGGTGCGCCCCTCGATGGCGCGCAGCGCAGCGAGGCTTTCCATGCTCGCATCGGCGCGGAAGCCTTCGTCTCGGTCGAAAATGACCGGATCGCCGCGGCGTCGGGGTATTTCGACCGGCACGAGCTGCGCGCTGAATTTCCCCGCATCCCAGGCAGCGGCGGCGTTGGGGTGCGACCGGACGGCGAAAGCATCCGCCTGCTCGCGGGTAATCCCGTAATCGCCGGCGAGGTTCTCGGCCGTCTCGATCATCCCGCTGATCACGCCGAACCGTTCGACCGGCTGGCTCATTAGCCGCCCGCGCGTCAGCCGGTCGTGCAGTTCCAGGCTGCCCGCCTTCACGCCCTTGCGCAACTGCGTGGTATAGTGCTCGACATTGGACATGCTCTCGACCCCGCCCGCAACGACGACATCCGCCGCGCCGGTCTGGACCATCATCGCCGCATTGACGACCGATTGCAGGCCCGAGCCGCAGCGCCGGTCGACTTGGTAGCCCGGCACTTCGAGCGGTAGCCCGGCGGCAAGCCAGCTCCAATGCCCGATCGCCGGGGCTTCGGCATTGCCGTATCCCTGGCTGAAAACGACGTCGTCAACGCGCTCGGGATCGATTCCACTGCGCTCGACCAGGGCCTTGAGGATGATCGCACCCAGTTCTCCCGCATTGAGCGGTGCGAGTGTCCCGAGAAAGCGGCCCACCGGTGTACGAAGCGGCGAAACTATGGCGGCGCGGCGTAATGTCATGCTCAATCCTTGTCGCTTGTGGCTACGACGCCCTTGTCGATTAGCCGGCCAATCGTACCCGAGGCGAGGCCGAGCTGTTCGGCCAGCACCTCTTCGCTGTGTTCGCCGAGATAGGGTGCCGGTGCCGGATCGCCCATGTCCTTTTCCGGCATGTTTGCAAAGGAGCGCGCGGCCGGATAGTCGAACCCGCTCGGATTGGCCGGTGCGGGACCGAACAAGGGGTTGTTCGTGACCAGGCCAGGGTCGTTCGCCGCTTCGTGCATGGTCCGATAACGTTCGAAAGTGGTGCCTGCGGTAATCATCCGGCGTTCGAGTTCCGCGTAATCGTATTGGCCGGCGGCGGTCCGGAACACGTCGAACAGTTCATCGCGATGTTCGAAGCGCGGGCGATCGCCATCGGTGAAACGCACGCCGAGTTTGTGCTCCAGTACCGCGATTTCGCTGGCTATGCCGAAAGCTTCGACCAACCCGGTCCATTGCTTGGCGGTCAGTGCCGCGACCATGAAGCGTTTTCCGTCGCGGCTGCGAAAATCGCGTCCGAACGCTCCCCAGATGGCATTACCCAGTCGCGGGCGGTCGGCACCGCGATACAGCATTTCGGCCATCGCCCCGCTATTGGCCACCGTGCCGATGGCGACATCGCCCAACGGGATACGGACCTCGCTCCCCTCACCGGTCGCATCGCGGTGGCGCAGCGCGGCAAGCAGGGCGAAGGCGCTATAGGCGCCAGTGATGAAATCCCATGCCGGCAGTACCTGGTTGACCGGTGGCGGGTTTTCCCTGTCCCACTCTTCCGGGCCGGTCATCAGCGGATAGCCGCTGGCGGCATTGACGGTGAAATCCATCGCCTGTCGGCCGTCATGCCAGCCCATGATCCGCACCGAAACCATGTCTTCACGCCCTTCCGACACCTGTGCGTGGCTGAGAAAGCTCTTTTCGGGAAGATTGGTAATCAGTTGGCCGGTTTTTCGGGCCAGTTCGACCAGCAAGTCGCGCCCCCCGTCCGAGCGCAGGTCGAGCGCGACGCTTTTCTTCGCGCGGTTGAGGTTCTCCCAGGAAAGCGACCGACCTTCGTCGGTGAGCATGTAGCGGTCGTAATCGAGCCCGCCTGCCTTGTGGTCGACCCGGATGACTTCGGCACCCATCTGCGCGCAATACAGGCCCGCAGTAGGCGAGGCGACGAAGCTGGATGCCTCGATAATCGAAAGGCCGCTGAGCAGCTTATACATTCATCGTCCCCGCGAAAGCGGGGATCCAGAGCCATCCCTTGCTGTGACTGCCAATCTGGATTCCCGCCTGCGCGGGAATGGCGAATATAGTGCTGTTCACGCTGCTACGCCCGCTGCGAAGTTGCGCAGCATCTGCTTGGCGATCACCAGTTGCAGGATCTGTGTCGTGCCTTCGTAGATCGTGTAGATTCGACTGTCGCGATAGAAACGCTCGGCCTCGTATTCGGCAAGATAGCCGGCCCCGCCATGTACCTGTACGCAGCGGTCCGCCACGCGGTTGCACATCTCGCTGGCGAACATCTTGGCGCTGGCGGCTTCGATGATTGCCTTGCCCTCGTTCGCCTTCCGGGCCGCATCGCGCAGCATGCATTCCGCGGCATAGAGTTCCGCCTGGCTGTCGGCGAGCATGGCCTGGATCAGTTGGAACTGGCTGATCGGCTCGCCGAATGCCTTGCGCTCGGTCGAATATCGCAGTGCCGTCTCGAGGATGCGCCTGGCATAGCCGCAGCTCGCCGCCGCGACCGACAGACGGCCGTTGTCGAGGCTCTGCATGGCGGTTGCGAAACCGCGCCCCTCCTCGCCGCCGAGCAGCGCATCGCCGGGCAGCTTGACGTCGTCGAGATAGATATCGGCGATATGGCTGCCCGCCTGGCCCATCTTGCGATCCGGCTTCCCGACCGAAATGCCCGGCGTGTCCATCGGCACGAGGAAAGCGCTGACATGCGCATTTTTCGGCAATGCCTCGTCATTCGTGCGTGCCATGATCAGGCCGAGCTTCGCATGCGGAGCATTGGTGATGTACCGTTTGGCACCGTTGAGGATATAGCCGTTACCGTCCTGCGTGGCGGTCGTCGCCATTGCCGCACTGTCCGAACCGGAGCCGGGCTCGGTCAGCCCGAAGCAGGCGATTTCACCGGCCGCCAGCCGCGGCAGCCATTCCGATTTCTGCTCTGCCGTGCCCGAGTTCTTGAGCGCCGAGCAAACCATGCCGAGATTGATCGAGGTGATCGAACGATAGGCGGGCAGGGCATGGGACAGCACCCGGATAGTCTCGACATATTGGGGGATGTCCATTCCCGAACCGCCATATTCCTCGGGCATGGTCAGGCCGAACAGGCCCATTTCGCGCATCTCGTCGATCAGGTCTTCCGGAATGCGGTCGTTTTCGATGACTTCGGCCTCGGCCGGGACCAGCCGCTCGCGCACATAGCGTTGTAGCTGGTCGATGAACTGGGTGAAAATCTCCGGGTCCATGCCAGTCTGGCTCATCGAAAGGTCCCCTTGTCGTTATTGGGTTGTCGTTATTGGGTCAGGAAGGTTCGGCGCCGGTTGCCGGGGCGGTTGTTTCGGAGCCGGCGTTCCCGACGGGCGTTTCATCAGGCAAGCGGCGAGCATCGAGCATTTGCGCCGCTTCGTCGAGCGCACGAGCTTCGTCGACAGTCACTCCGCCCGGCCCGGTATCATTACCCGCTGGACCGCAGGCCGCGAGTGCCAGGGGCGACAGTGCGATGGAGAATCGAACGCGCATGGAAGACCCATAGCGTGCTTCGGGAAAAGAAACAGCGGGCGGGCCGGATAATCTCGGCCCGCCCGCTCTCGATCGCGCTGTTCGCGGCAGCCGGTTATTCGGTGGCTTCTTCCGCGGCTGCGGCGGCTTCTTCCGCTGCGGCGCTGGCAGCAGCCGCAACGTCGGCTGCGGCAGCTTCGGCTGCTTCTCCGGCTGCTTCAGCAGCGGCTGCGGCCTTGTCGTCCATGGCGTCATCGGCTTCCTCGGCGGCGGGTGCATCCGCCGCTGCGTCGGCCATCGGCTCTTCGGTTACGTCTTCCATCGCTTCATCGGCAGGCATTTCAACCGTATCGGCTTCGGCTTCGGCCGACGCATCGTCGGCGCTGCCGCAAGCGGTCAGTGCAAGCGCCGCGGCGCCGGCGAAGGCGGCATAGGTGAATTTCTTCATTGATTTGGTACTCCTTGTCGAAAATCTCGATCCCCCGCTTTTGCAGGCGGAGAAAGATCATAATCGTGCGAGAGGCGGCTCGTAAATGGGAAAAGCTGTGCACAGGGCATTCACCTTGCCGCAAGCATCTGCCATCGGTTGCGCAATGTCCGGAAATTCAAGCGGAAACGAGACGATGGCGCCGGTTCGCGATCACATGCGCGCACTGTTCGGTTTCGATGAATTCCGGGGGCGCCAGGCCGACGTGGTGGAGCGCGTCATGGCTGGCGAATCGACCCTTGCGGTGATGCCGACCGGCGCGGGCAAGTCGCTGACTTACCAGCTTCCCGCAACGATGCTGGAAGGGAACTGCGTGGTCGTTTCTCCGCTGATCGCGCTCATGCATGACCAGCTGCGCATGGCGCGGGCAAACGGCATCCGTGCCGCCACGCTGACCAGCGTCGATGCCGACTGGCGCGAGACAGTGGATGCTTTCCGCGCGGGTGGCCTCGATCTGCTGTATGTCGCGCCGGAGCGGGCGAGCCAGCCGCAATTTCGCGAGCTGTTGCATTCAAGCCCGCTCGCCCTGTTCGCAGTCGATGAAGCCCATTGCGTATCGGAATGGGGTCACGATTTTCGCCCCGACTATCGCCAGCTACGCCCGCTGATGGACGGCTTCCCCTCGGTGCCGCGCCTGGCGTTGACCGCCACCGCCGATGCGCGCACGAGGGCGGATATCCTCGATCAACTCGGCATTCCCGAAAGCGGGCTGGTGATTGCCGGGTTCGACCGGCCCAATATCCGCTATGCCATGGACCATCGTGACGGCCCGGTTCGGCAATTGGCGACGCTGATAGCCGAGAATCCGGGGCCGGGGATCGTCTATGCCCTCACCCGGCGCAAGGTCGAGGATCTGGCCAGGAAGCTGGCAATAGCGACAGGCCGACCGGTGCTGCCCTACCATGCGGGTCTCGATCCGGACATCCGTGTGGCGAATCAGGCGGCCTTTGTCGCGAGCGAGGACATGATCATCATTGCCACGATTGCGTTCGGCATGGGGATCGACAAGCCCGACGTCCGCTTCGTCGCGCATGCGGGAATCCCGAAATCGATCGAGGCCTATTACCAGGAAACCGGGCGTGCCGGGCGCGATGGCGACCCGGCGACCGCGATGATGCTGTGGGGAGCAGGCGATTTCGCGCAGGCACGGCAGCGGCTTAGCGGAGTGAGCGAGGACCGACGTGCGGGCGAACGCGCGCGCCTGGATGCGCTGGCGATGCTGGTCGAGGCCCCCGGTTGCCGCCGTGCGGTATTGCTGCGTCATTTCGGCGAAGACCCGCCCGAGCGATGCGGCAATTGCGACAATTGTCTTGATGCGCCGGAGGTATCGGACGCGACCGAACTGGCACGCAAACTGCTCAGTGCGGTCTATCGCACGGGGCAGAGCTTCGGTTTCGGCCATATCCAGAAGGTGCTGACCGGAGCAGAGGACGAACGCATTCGCCAGCGCCGCCATGACCGGCTGAGCGTGTACGGCATTGTCGGCGATGAAGAAGCGTATCTCTTGCGCCCGCTCAGCCGGGCCTTGCAGGCACGCGGGGCGCTGGTCGCGACCGAGCATGGCGGATTGGCGCTGGATGGCGATGCTAGGGAGATTCTGAAAGGTGAGAAGACGGTCGAGATCGTGGTTCCGCCGAAGAAAGGCCGTCGCAAGCCTCGCGATCGCGGGGCGAACCCGGTGGGCGATCCGCTGTTCGATGCCTTGCGCGAGCTGCGCCGCGAGCTGGCGGTGGAGGCCGGGCTGCCGCCCTATGTCATCTTCCACGATGCGACGTTGCGCGAACTGGTGGCCAGGCGGCCAGGCTCGATCGAGGAGTTCGGCGCGATCGGAGGCGTGGGAACGAAAAAGCTGGAGGCCTATGGCGACGCCTTCCTCGAGGTGATCCGCGCGCATTGAGCGCCGGACACCTGGCGGGAAGGGAACGGCCCTGCAGGAGTTTGAAGGGCAGCAGGGCCGTTCGGGGGAGGTCAGTTGTTCTGTGACGCTTTCGCGCGGCGAATGAATTTGCGCTTGGCCTTGTGGACCTTGTGCCGCACGACTTTCGGGCGGGCGCCGTTTTCAACGGCGTTCTTGGCGCGAGCATGGAGCTTGCGCTTGAATTTATGATACTTCTGGCGAAGCGTGGGTTCGCCATCCGGGTGGCGGACGACACGTTTGCGATCAACCTGCCGCGTGACCACGACACCGTTATCGGTCGTGCGGCGGGTCGTGACTCTCCGGTCCGCTCCGCGGCGCACAGCCGCACCGTTATCGGTAACGCGGCGCTGCACGCCCCGGCGCTCCGCGGTGCGGCGGATATCGCCGTTGGCATTGCGCTCGACGGTCACGCGCTTCTGGACCCGTTTGCCTTCGACGGGCTGGGCCATGGCCGGCAGTGCCAGCAGCGTCGCGGCCACGGGAAGGATGAAAAGACCTTTCATGGGGTTCTCCTGTTCTTTCCGGAACACGGAAACTGGCCGTATTCTCCCTTCCAACGGGGCAGGAGAGGAAACCCTTCGCGGGATTTTCGATCGTCAGCGCCGGCGCTTGCGCAGGGCACGCCGCTGGCGGGCGATATCGCGCGACGCCGGCCTGGCGTCGCGGGCCGTCTCGCGGCGCTTGCGCAACTGGGCGCGCAGCCGTTGTCTGGCGGCGTTGCGGGTTGGCAGTGCGGTCGACGGCGGGTCAATCGTTGCATCGGGTCGGGGCGCCACGGCCGGATCCGCAAGCGGCGCGATTGCGGCTGGCTGCGGTTCGGCTTCGGCCAGGCTTTCGCGCCGTTCCGCAATCCGTTCGGCGATCTGTTCGCGGGGTGGCGGGCGCTCGGCGTCGCGTATTTCGGAGACCCTTTCGGCCAACCTTTGCCGCTGGCTGGCTTCGGGAGCTTCGAGCCTTTGCACCCGGGCTGACCGTGGGAGATCGACCCTGCGCATGCGATCGGGGGCAATGGTGGCCGGGGCGGCGCGATTTTCCCGTGCCGTGTCGCGCGATGGAGCGATATCGATCCTCGGGGCAGCAGCCGGCGCTGGACGGGGATTCTGGCTGTCCCTTTGGTCGAGCGGTCCGTCCACCAGCGGCGCGGGTTCGACCGGGATGCTTGCGATTGCCGGTGCCGGTTTGGTTCGCGCAGGTGTGTCGGTAATGGTGGTTTCTTCGACCAGGGCTTGTGCGATAAGCTCGCCGACGACCGGTATCCGTTCCGGTTGCCCGAAGATACCCAGCGCTGCGGCAGCGGCGGAAACGAAGCCGAACGCGATGAAGATACCGGCCCGTCGCCCGGCGCGAGCCCAGGGTGACCGATACCGCCGCTTCGCCATGTGACCGTCCACGGATGGGCCCGGTACAGGCCCGGCGAAGGCCTGCCGCACGACACGATCGGCAAAACCGGTGCGCATCGGTGGTACATCGTAGCTGTCGAGAGCAAGCTGTTCTGCCGTGGAGAAATAGGTGCGGCTCATGGAGAGATCCTCGCAACGTCTTCATGCGCGATGCCCTTGCGCTCGATGCATCGGCGCAAGGCTTGCCGCGCCCGCACAAGGATCGATTCGAACGCCTTGATCTTCATTTCCAGGGCTTCGCAGGCCGTGCGATTAGGCAAGTCTTCGTAATAGGTCAGCACGATGGCTGCACGCTGGCGCTCGGGCAGTTCGGAGATACAGCCGATCACGGCTTCGCGGGTTTGCGCCGTTTCGGTGTCGACATCGGCCAGAGGTGCGTCGTCTTCGCGGTCGGGAACTTCGCCTTCGCTCATCCTGCGCCGCTTGCGCAGGCGGTCGATGCACAGATTGGTTCCGACCCGGCTCAGCCAGGCGGCGATACCCGGTCCGCCCGGCTGCCAGCGTTCCGCGTGAGTCCACAGGCGCAATATGGCCTCTTGCGCGATATCCTCCGCTTCGTGCGGATCGCCGAGCATCCTGCAACCGATCCGGTAGACCAGCTCGCCATGCCGTTCAGCAACCAGACGCAGGCACTCGCCGTCGCGCGCGGCGAGACGAGCGACCAGCGCATCGTCGCTTTCCATATCCGGCTTCGGCGCCTGTGTGGCCATAATCTCTTCCGAGTCCGCTTGCGGCAACATGGCTGCGCGCGACCATACAACGCGCGACTTAACCCAACCCTTCGAAAAAATTCGAAGGGATTTCTCCGTCCGCACGTTGCACTCTATCACAACCGCATCCGAACGGGGGTAACGGGATGGCTTTCAGAATATCATTTGCAGGCGCGGCCGTCATGGCCGGGCTTGCCACTGCCGCGCCCGAGAGGGCCTTTGCGCAAGAGGATCCCGATACACAAAGCGGGGAAGACCCCGCGCCGTGGACGATTTCGGTTTCCGTGGGATCCACGGTTTTTTCGGGTGGGAGCGACCAGCCTTTCGTCGAAATATCGATCGGTCGCGATTTCGGGGAATCCTGGCTCGAACTGTCCGGGGCGTACGTCGAATCCGGTGGCGATCCGGTAAGCGCGGGTTTCGTTCCCGCGACGACGCGCCAGGCGTCCCTGTCGGGTGGAACGTCTTTCGCTGCAGTAAGCCTGGGCGTGTATGCCGCATTCGGCGAACGCAGGTTCGACAGCCTCGAATTCGCACGGCGCGACGGGCGATCGGTGACGGTCGACAGCGACGGCTCGAGTTTCGGAATTGGCGGGAGCGCAACCTACGACATCCCGGTCGGCACATCGTCCTTCCTTTCACCGTCCGTTTCGCTCGATTATGCCGAGGCGGATGTCGCCCGGGCGGTCAATGTTCCGGGCGCGGGTCTGTTTACAATCAAGGAACAGGAAGACGGCATCACGGTGACCGGCAGCCTGTCCTACCAGCACCTTTTCGGCGAAGAGTATGCGCATAATCTCGGCGCTTATGCCGGGGTCGTCCATTCTTCTAACAATGCCGTCTACAACCCGGGCAACAGTCCGCAGGCCCTGATCAACCTGTTCGCCTTGCGCGATGCGCCCGGGCGCGAGGATGGCTGGGTCGAAATCGGCGGGACCGGTTCCTTCGGCCTGGGTTCGAACCTGCGGCTGAACCTTGTCGCCATTCGTACCCTGGGTTTCGCAGGGCCCGAAGCGACATCGCTGTCGGCCGGCGTGGCCATATCATTCTGACCTGTACCCGCATGACTTGACGGATGGTGTATTTCGATATAAACATGATATCATAATTATATCGAAGGAGATTCCCCATGCCGGACCTGGTCAGGGCTATGAATACCAGCCGCGAGAGCGACTCGCGCACTTATAACGGCTATGCGATGCTGCTTGCGCTGGTTGCGGTTGTGGTGTTTTTCGCCTGGGCGATCGTCAGCGGGGTTCCGGGAGAAGGGGCAACGAAGGCCATGAAGATCGCGTTTGTCGGCACCCTGGTCGGCTCGATAATCACGATCCTGCTGATCTCCGCGGGCTTTTTCATGATCCAGCCCAACCAGGCAGCGGTCGTCACCCTGTTCGGTGAATATCGCGGGACCGAGCGGACCGAGGGGCTGCGCTGGATCTGGCCGTGGATGATGCGCAAGAAGATCTCGGCGCGTGCGCACAATGTCCATTCGGACCGGGTGAAGATCAACGATTTGCGCGGCAACCCGATCGAGATCGCCTGTAATGTCGTATGGCGGGTTTCCGACACCGCGCAGGCGGCCTTCGATGTCGACGATTACAAGGAATTCGTGAATATCCAGATCGAGGCGGGCCTGCGCACTGTCGGTTCGCGCCACCCCTATGACGACTTCGAGGGCGAGGAAGTCACCCTGCGCGGCGGAGCCGACGTCATCAACCGCGAATTGCTCGAGGAATTGAACGAGCGCTTGCGGGTTGCAGGGATCGTGGTCGACGAAGCCGGACTGACCCATCTTGCCTATGCGCCGGAAATCGCCAGCGCGATGCTTCGCCGCCAGCAGGCCGAAGCGGTAATTGCCGCGCGCGCCAAGCTGGTGATGGGTGCGGTCGGCATGGTCGAGGATGCGCTCAAGAAGCTGAGCGAGG
>JANQPE010000047.1 GCA_028289565.1 Parerythrobacter sp. | reverse complement strand
CCGGCTGATGGATTTGTTCGAGCGCGGCAAGATCCTGCTCAACGGATGTGAGTTGCTGGTGATCGACGAGGCCGACCGGATGCTCGACATGGGCTTCATACCCGATATCGAGTTCATCTGTTCCAAGCTTCCCGAAACGCGCCAGACGATGCTGTTTTCGGCGACGATGCCGCCGCCGATCGAGAAACTGGCCAAGGCGTTCCTCAGCAATCCCAAGCGGATCGAAGTCAGTCGCGCGGCGAGCACGAACAAGGATATCACCGCATTCAAGGTACCGGTGAAGGCGCGCCAGAAGCGTGACACCTTGCAATGGCTGCTGCGCAACGACCATGTCGAAACCGCAATCATCTTCGCCAATCGCAAGACGACCGTGCGCGAACTCAACAAGGTATTGCAGCGCAGTGGCTTCGCTTCGGGTGAAATTCATGGCGATATGGACCAGACGAGCCGTATCCGCGAACTCGACCGGTTCAAATCGGGCGACATCAACATCCTCGTCGCCAGCGACGTTGCCGCGCGCGGACTCGACATCAAGGGTGTCAGCCATGTGTTCAATTTCGACACCCCGTGGCATCCGGACGATTATGTTCACCGGATTGGCCGTACCGGCCGCGCCGGAGCGAAAGGTCGCGCTTTCACGCTGGTTGCCGAGGACGACGCCGAGGCGATCGGGAATGTCGAGAAGCTGACCAAGACCGAAATCCCGGTATTCGGCAAAGGCGACGTCCGTGTCGAACTGGTGGACGAACCGAAAAAAGGGGGCAGGCCCAAGCGCCATGAAAGGGCGAAGGGCAAAGATGCTGGCGAGGCTCCGGCCGAGCCGGAGTGTGAAAAACCTTCAAGGAAGCGGTCCGGCAAGCCCGAGAATAAAGCCGGGAAGGAAACCGCATCCAAACCGCGTAAGAAACGCCGTGATGCTGATGATGGCCCGGTCGAGCCTGGCGAGTGGAATGGCCCGAAACCCGGCTTCCTGGATTTCGGCGCGAACTGATTTTTTTCCGAAACTGCTTGTCAGGGTCGATACTTGCGTTTCGCGCAAGTTGAAAACCACGGCCCCCGCAATTGTGCGTCGCGCGCGCATGGAGAATCCCGGGAACGCGAAAACCCCGCCTGCAGGCGGGGTTTTTCGAAAATACCTTGCTGTCAGATTCTCGAGGGCAATTACCGCCTAATACCTGGCATTATATCAGGATTTTCGTTCTTCAAAATGATAAATATTATAAATTAAAATATCATACTGACTTTACTACAATATAACAATGTAGATTCGTTATTGAATCAAAACATTTTACATTAAACCAAAATACCTGTAATAATAAATCGACTCGACTCTTCCTATGCATTCTATAAAATAAAATGCTGTCGATCCCTTTGGCTTGCTTTGATATTTACTGGCTAACCCAGAGGAGGAAAGCATGCCCAAAGCGAACGAAAAAGCCCTGAAGATTGATTCGGCGGCCATTCGCGATGCCATTTCAAGCCCACGTGTCCGCGCGAATTCGGACTGGTGCGTTGCCTGCGGTGCGAGCGCTGCATCCGGACCCGAATTGCCACGGGTCGTCGAGCAACAGATTTCTCAGGATCCCGAGATCGTCAAAGGCCTGATCCGTGACGACTTTGTCGCGCGGCTGTCCGAACGCCTCTCGAGCGCCGACCTCAATGCCGACTGGTGCGTAGCTTGTGGTGCCAGCGCGGCGACTGCTCCCGAAGACATGGTCGTCAATCCCGCGATCAGCGACGAGGTGATCGATTCGATAGCCACCCGCCTGATCGGGCGCGGCTGATCGAGTCCGTATAGCCGAGGCCGGCGTCGATGCCTCATGGCTCTGGTCCGATGCCGTCATTTGAGCGGAGGAGAAATCCTATGGCGCAGGCACGACTTCACACACTGCATTTCAATGTGACCAATACCTGCAACCTCAGTTGCTCGTTCTGTTATATCAATGCAGTCAAGGAGAAGACGACCGACCTCGACATCCCGCAGATCAGGAAGCTTGCCGCGGAGGCTGCCAGCGTCGGTGGCAAGCGGGTGATCATTTCGGGTGGTGAAGTTTTCGTTCGCAAGGACTGGCTGGAAATACTCGAGGCCTTCGCCGATCAGGGATTTGCACTCTCGATTGTTTCCAATGGCACGCTCATCAGCCCCGAACGCGTTGCTCGTGTCGCAGAGTTCGCCGATTGCAACATTCTGATCTCACTCGATGGCGATCGGGCCAATCATGACGATATCCGCGGGCGCGAAGGTGCTCATGAGGAAACAGTGAGCGAGATCGCCGCCTTGCGCGAGGCCGGCATCGACGTCCAGGTGAACGCGACCATTATCAAGCGCAACCTTGCCGATGTCCCGTTTCTCGCGCGGTTGTCGCGCGATCTGAACGTGCCTGTCCGGTTTTCGTTGCTCAACCCTTACAACGGGCGTGGACCGAACCTGGCTCCCGATGCTTTGGACGTGGAGGAAATACTCCGGTTGCGGCAGTTTTGTCATGAACTCCGGCAGCAAGGATCGAGGGTCTTCCTTAACATTCCCCCGCTGTTGCTGCATGCCGAAGACGTTCTTCCAATCCGTAGCCCCAGTTGCGGCTGGACGAAATCCTATTGCGGTGTGACATATGACGGGAACGTGACGATCTGCGGCGTAGCAGGGGCCGACGAGTCGCTTTATGTCGGCAATGTCACCGAAACGCCCTTTGACGAACTGTGGCTGACTGCTCCGCTGTTCGAACGGCTCCGTTCCATGGATCACCACGATCTGACAGGTATATGCGGCCGATGTCCGGTGAAGGCCGAGTGCGGCGGAGCCTGCAGGCTGTCTGCCTACAAGTCGAAAGACGATTTCGCGGCATCCTACAGCATGTGCCAGACTTTCTACGATCTCGGTTATATTCCCGAGGATGTGCTCGATCCGATAGAGTCCGTCCCTCGCGAGCCGGATCGGCTGGAAACCGAGCAGCGAATTGCTCCGACGGCGGCCTGAAACGGGAAGTCAGGCCACCGTCACGAAACTGTCGATCACCCGCTTCGTCCCCGCTTTCTCGAATTCGATTTCCAGCTTGTTGCCTTCCTGGTCGGTGACCGTGCCGTAGCCGAACTTGTCGTGGAACACGCGCGCGCCGATGGCGATGTCGGTGCGCGGTTTGGCGGCGAAGCTGGCGGCGGAGCGGCGGTTTTCCTTTATCCGGGCAGGTCTGGTTTCGTAGCCGGTAGATAGCGCGCGCTGCCAGCCGGGGCCGCGTGCGCCGGAGCGGTCGGGCCGGGCCGTGGAGACATGGGCGAAGGGATCGTCCTGTTCGCTCCAGTTCGCCTGCCACAGCGACTTGCCGCCGGTCAGCGTGGTTTCCTGCTCGATGTTCTCCTCCGGCAGTTCCTCGATGAAACGGCTGGGGATCGAACTGGTCCACTGGCCGTAAATGCGCCGGTTGGCGGCATGGAGCACGGTGCAGTGGCGCTTGGCGCGGGTGATCGCGACATAGGCGAGGCGGCGTTCCTCCTCCAGCGATGCCAGCCCGCCTTCGTCGAGTGCGCGCTGGCTGGGGAATACGCCTTCCTCCCAGCCGGGCAGGAAGACATTGTCGAATTCGAGTCCCTTGGCGGCGTGCATGGTCATGATCGTGACCTTTTCGCCATCGTCGCGCGCATCGTTGTCCATCACCAGCGCGACATGTTCTAGAAACGAACCGAGCGTTTCGTATTCCTCCATCGCGCGGGCGAGTTCGGAGAGGTTTTCCTGCCGCCCCTTGGCTTCGGCGGTGCGGTCGTTTTCGAGCATCGCGTCGTAACCGCTTTCCTCGAGCACGGTGCGGAGCAATTCGGACGGAGTGACCTTCTCGCTTTCTTCGCGCCATTTCAGGAACTGGCCCATCAGTGCCGCGATCGTGCCAGAAGCACGCTTGGGCAACTCGTCGCTGTCTGCGAGCTGGAGCGAGGCGGCAGCCAGGGGCAGGCCGGTGCGTCGTGCATGCTGGTGCATCTTTTCCAGCGTCTTCGTGCCCAGTCCGCGCTTGGGCTGGTTGTAGATGCGTTCGAAAGCGAGGTCGTCCTGCGGTTGCGCGATCACGCGCAGATAGGCCAGGGCATCGCGGATTTCGGCGCGTTCGTAGAAGCGGAACCCGCCGATGATCCGGTAATTGACCCCGATCTGAATGAACCGGTCCTCGAATTCGCGCGTCTGATATTGCGCGCGCACGAGGATAGCGATTTCGTCAAGGTCGGCGCCTTCGCCCTCCAGTCGTTCGATCTCCTCGCCAATCCGGCGTGCTTCCTCCGGGCCGTCCCACACCCCGATCATGCGGACCTTGCCGCCGCCATTCGTCGCGGTCCACAGCGTCTTGTCGTGGCGTTGGGTGTTGGCGCGGATCAGGCCCGATGCAGCGGCGAGGATATGCGGGGTGGAACGGTAATTCTGCTCCAGCTTGATCACTTTCGCGCCCGGAAAATCCTTCTCGAAGCGCAGGATATTGGCGACCTCCGCCCCGCGCCAGGAATAGATCGACTGGTCGTCGTCGCCAACCACGCAGATATTCTTGCGCTCCTGCGCCAGCAGGCGCAGCCAGAGATACTGGACCTGATTGGTATCCTGGTATTCGTCGACCAGGATATAACTGAAGCGGTTCTGGTATTGCGCGAGCACATCTCGTTCGCTGCGGAAGATATTGAGCATATGCAGCATCAGGTCGCCGAAATCGCAGGCATTGAGCGCCTTCAATCGGTCCTGGTAAAGCGTGTAGAAATGTCGGCCTCGCCCGTCGGCGAAACTCTCGTTCTCCGTTGCATCCAGATCACCCGGATTGAGCCCGCGATTCTTCCAGCGGTCGATCAGCGCGGCAAGCTGGCGAGCGGGCCATCGTTTTTCATCCAGCTCATTTTGGATGATCAGCGCCTTGAGCAGGCGTAGCTGGTCATCGGTGTCGATGATCGTGTAATTGCTCTCCAGCCCGACCAGTTCGGCATGGCGGCGCAGCATTTTCGCACAGATCGAATGGAAGGTGCCCAGCCAGGGCATCCCTTCGACCGCTTCGCCGATATGCCCGCCAACGCGTTCGCGCATTTCGCGCGCGGCCTTGTTGGTGAAGGTGACGCACAGGATCTCGCTCGGCCAGGCGAGCCGCATGGCGACGAGGTGCGCGAGGCGTGCGGTCAGCGCGGCTGTCTTGCCCGTTCCCGCGCCGGCCAGCATCAGCACCGGACCCTCGGTTGTCAGCACCGCCTCACGCTGTGGCTCGTTCAGCCTTGCGGCATAGGGCGGTACGGCGTTGCTGCCGGGTCCGGAGGGAAGGGAGACGGGGTCGTTCATAGGGGTGTGAACAACTAGGGAACGCGGGCGTGCACCGCAAGCGAGTGCAAGCGATCTTTCTTTCCTTGTACACCGTGGACGCTAGATTGGGGGCAAGGGAGAACGAAAATGCTTACTGGCGGCTGCCATTGCGGGGCGATCCGTTACGAGATTACCGGCGAAGCGATCAATCACATGCTGTGCCATTGCAAGGATTGCCAGCGTGCCTCCGGCGCCCCGATGGTCGGTTGGGTCATGGTTCCGGACACGCAGCTAACCGTCACCGGAGAGCCGGCGATCTATGCATCATCGGAAACGGCGCAGCGTTATTTCTGCATTCAATGCGGGACGAGCCTGTTCTATTCCAATCCGGAGTTCATGCCGGACAGGGTCGATATCCAGTCTGCGACGCTCGACGAACCCGGTGCTATCGCGCCGCAGGCGCATGTCCAGACTGCCGAACGGATCGGCTGGATGGCGAGGGCGCACGAACTGCCTGAGCATGAACGGTTCGCAACCGGTGATTAGGAGCAAGCTCTGAGTTTTCCGTAACGAGTCCGGAGGCAAAGCCGCCCCATGGCCGAGACTCTCCCTTTATCGTCATCGCAACGAAAGCTGGGATCGCAGGCCGCCTGATCGAACGATTGCGCGAGTCTGTAACCGACCTCAGCTTTCGCTGGGGTGACGAGTGAGGTTAGGGAAAATACACGCGGACAAACAAGTTCAGCATGACGATGCTTTGCGATCGGCCACCGGGTGCAGCAATGTGAGCTTCGCCTTGCCGACTTTGCGTTCGGTTTCGATGGCAAGCCCTTTCACAGCAACGGCCTCCCCCGCTGCGGTTTCGAGCGCGATCCATGTCGCCGGGCCGATCCAGCCCAGCCGTCCCAGCCGGTCGAGCGCGACATTACCCGCGCCAGTGCGATAGGGAGGGTCGAGCAGGATCAGGTCGTATGGTTGTTTTGCAGGCCCGAGACGCATCACTGATCCGGCATGGATAGCGCAGCGTGCGCGTGCATCGAGAGCAGCAATATTGGCGCGGATGGCCTTGAGCGCGGCTTCTTCCTGTTCGACGAACAGACAACGGGATGCCCCGCGAGAAAGCGCTTCGAGGCCGAGCGCACCCGAACCGGCAAACAGGTCGGCGACTGCCAGTTCCTCGAAGTCGCCGAGGCGGCTGGTCAGCATCGAAAACAGCGTCTCGCGCGTGCGGTCGGCGGTCGGGCGGGTCGCCTCGCCCTTCGGCGTACCAAGCCGGCGTCCGCGCCATTCGCCAGCGACAATCCTCATCCGTCGCGCTTCAGGCTGCTGCGGAAACGCTCGATTTCATGCTTCCTGGCCTCGTTGGCGGTGCCGCGCGGCATGTCGCCGAGTTCGAACGGGCCGTAAGCAGTTCGCATCAGCCGGTTCACCTTGAGGCCGAGATGTTCGAGCACCCGGCGCACCTCGCGGTTCTTGCCTTCGGTGATGGTCATTTCGATCCACTGGTTACGGCCCGTGCGCCGTTCCAGATTTGCATCGATACGGCCGTAATGCATCCCGTCGATGGTCACGCCATGGATCAGTTCTTCGAGCTGCTCCTGCGAAACTTCGCCGAAAGCACGAGCGCGATAAATGCGCGGGATACCGCTGGAGGGCAGCTCCATCGCCCGCTTCAACTCGCCGTCATTGGTAAGCAGCAGCAAGCCCTCCGTGTTCATGTCGAGCCGTCCGACGGGCATTACGCGGCCTGCATCCTTGGGCAGCGCATTGCGCAGCGCGGCATAGATGGTCGGCCGCCCTTTCGGGTCGTGCTCGGCGGTAAGCAGACCCGTGGGTTTATGGAAACGGAACAGGCGGGTGCGCTCCGCCTTGCCGACCGGCTTTCCGTCGACCGTCACGCCGCGCAGGTCGGGGATGATCGTAGCCGGCGTATCGAGCACCTTGCCGTCGATCGCGATGCGCCCGTCGCCGATCATCCGTTCGACTTCACGACGGCTGGCGACGCCCGCGCGGGCGAGCAGCTTGGCGATACGGTGGCCTTCGGGGCGTTCGGAAGTGCTCATCAGCCGCGCCACTACACAGATCGTCATTCCAGCGAAAGCCGGGATCTGGTGCAATATGGTCCGACCAAGAGGAACGAGATCCCGGCTTTCGCTGGAATGACGTCAATTGGCCGCGCGCAAGGCTTCCTCGACGGTTCCATGGAAACGGCGGATTCCCCCTTCGAGAGTGCCGAGCGTCAATTCCTCGATCGCACCGGTCGACAGGCCTTGCTGGCCAAGCTCCGCGGCGCGGAAATCCTCGGATGCGAACACGCCGCCATCGAGCAACGCCCAACTGCGTTCCCAATGATCGCGGGCCTTGTCCGTCAACGGCTCTTCGGGAATGAGCATGAAATCCTCGACCAATGTTAGTTCATGCGATTGCGGCATCAGCACCATCACGTTGAGATAGTCGGGGCTGGGGATGACGATCGTCGCCGGCAACATCTGGTAGGCAAAGGTAACCACGTGGCGCAATGCGGCCATGTCGGTCAGGTCGACACCTTCCATTTCCTCCAGCCGCCCTACCGCGGAGCGGGCATGAGGGCCGATCATGTCCCCCGAGGTAATCCCGTCCTTGAAGAATGGCCCGATCGTCTTCGCGTGCAGGCGGGTGACGTGATAGCTTTCGAGGAAGGCATCCATGATGAGCTTCCAGTTTCCCGCGACCGTATGCGTCTTGCGGCGGAAAAGAGTGTGGTCGGCCATGCCGAATGCATCGAAATCCCCGCCCAGCGTTTGCGCATCGGTGAAATCCGCATCCTCGACGGGCGCAAACCAGATCAGCCCGCCTGTCTCACAGCTCGGCAATTCGATCAGGTGGTTATCGGCCTTGTCGAGGCCGGGGAACGTCTCCGGGCGAGGGAGTGCGAGCAATGTGCCATCGAGCTTGTAGGTCCAGGCGTGGTAGGGGCAGACGAGCTTCTTGCCGCATTGCACTTCCTCGCCCTCGAGCAGCCGGGTTCCGCGATGGCGGCATACATTGAGAAAAACGTGCACCTCGCCATCGGTGTCGCGTGTCACCAGTAACGACCGCCCCGTGCCATCATGCGGCACGGCCATGCCCGGTTCGGGCAGGAGTGCGCTAGGCGCGATTACCTGGGGCAGCCGGTCAAAAATCGCTGCCTTCTCGCGCGCGAAATATTCGGGATCGGTGTAGACATGTGCCGGGACCAAGGTGACTCCCTCGCCGCAGCGTTCTTCGCCATCGGCAATGGCCTTCGCAAGCGCGAGTTGACCTTCGGTGGGCTGCAAACTGGGGACATGCGTATCGACGGTATTCATCGGTACTTTCCTATTGCCTCTTCGTGCGGCTAGTGTCGCAAAAAATGGCACGAACGGGAAGGACGCTAGGGCATGGCGGAAGGCATGGAGCAAACTGTTCCGGTGGAGGAACGTGGTTTGTGGGACTCGGTTAAACCCTATTTGGAGAAAGAATCGCTCGCCGCGTTCTTTCTGGGGGTGTCGTCTGGCTTTCCCTTCGCACTGCTCGCCGCGACCTTGACGACCCGCCTGGCGCAGGACGGGATCGAAAAAGCGACCGTCACGGCGTTCACGCTCGCTTTCCTCGTCTACAACTTCAAATGGCTGTGGGCGTGGATCATAGATAGCGTGAAGCTACCGGTTATCGGACGACTGGGAATGCGCGTTTCGTGGATGTTGGTGATTGGCTTGCTGGTTATCACCGCGACAATCAATCTTGCGCTCGCTGACCCTAAAGAAGATATCATCTGGGTCGCGATCTCGGCGGTGATGTTAGGAGCAGCCGGCGCGACTTTCGACATAGTGATCGACGCCTACCGGATTGAGACACTGAAGCCATATCAGCTCGGTGTCGGATCTGGGATGAGCCAATATGGCTGGAGGATCGGCGCGGCGAGCGCTGGTGCGCTGGCGCTCGTGGTTGCAGCGAGGAGTGACTGGACCATCGCCTATGCAGTGTGTTCGGTATTTGCGCTCCCGGCGATGCTGACTGCGCTCATTCTTGGAGAACCACCACGCCATAAGGCCCCGGCAGAGCGTACCAGCGTGGCCGATAAGGCACGCGCAATCGCCGATCCCTTTGTCGAGTTCTTCAAGCGAAACGGCGCGTGGCTCGTGTTGCTATTCATCCTCGTCCACAAGATCGGCGATACACTGGCGAACCTGACCTTCCGTCTACTGTTCGAAGACCTCGGTTACACCAATGACGAGATAGCGATCTATGACGTCGGCGTAGGCTTCTGGGCGCTGATCATCGGCGTGTTCATCGGTGGGATCATTTACGCTAAGCTGGGCCTCAAGCGCTCGGTTCTGATCGCGCTGATCCTGATGGCGATTTCAAACGTCAGTTTCGCTGCACTGGCGGCAGCGGGCCATTCGAACATTGGCATGGCGGCTGCAATCGGGTTTGAGAATTTCGCCAGCGGGTATGGCGGCGTGGTGGTAGTGGCCTACTTCTCGGCACTGTGTGACCTACGTTTCACAGCGGCGCAATATGCGCTGATCTCGGCGGGCGCGAGTATCGTGGGGAGGTTGCTGACGGGAACTACTGCCGGATCGCTGATCGAAGCTATGGGCTATGTGAATTTCTATCTGCTAACCACCGTCTTGGCGTTCCCGGGAATCATCCTGTTCTGGTGGATGATGCGCAGCGGGCTGGTCGATGCAGCGATGGGCACGGCGGGGACCGAAGAAGCGTCCAAGTAAGGCTTAATCGGGCGGTTCGTCGTTTAACCGCAGAACCTCGCCCGCAAGATAGAGCGATCCCATGACAAGCACCCGCTCACCCGGCGCGGGGGGCTTTTCGCGCAGCCAGTCGAAGGCGTTTTCGATGCGAGTGGCGGGATAGGAGCCGGATAGTCCGAAAACCGTATTGGCTGCGCGGCACAGGTCACGGGGCGCGCGATCGTCGTGACCGGGCACGGGCAGCCCAGCAAACCGTGTGACGCGTCCTTTGAAGGGTTCCAATATTGCCGGGTAGTCACGATTTTTGAGAATGCCGGACATCAGTACCAGCGGGCCGGGGCCGATCGCATCGGCCAGCGCGCGCGCAGCTTGCACATTGTGCGCCCCGTCGAGAAAGATCCGCGCCTCAATTCCCCGTGTAAGCGAGCCGGAGGCCAGGCGCTGGAGCCGGGCGGGCCACCGGGCGGAGCGAATCCCCTGCGCCATCGCATCGCGGGAAACCGATATAACACCCTGGTGCCGCAGCATTGCCACCGCCAGCGCGGCGTTTTCGTGCTGGTGCGGCCCTCTGAGGACAGGGAGCGGCAGGGTTAGTTCACCGTGTGCGTCGGCGTAGTGCAGCCCGGTGTCGGTCGCGCTGACTAACCATTCGCGCCCGTGCATGGAAAGCGGGGCTTTCGCCGCAATCGCCGTGCGCTCGATTTCGAGTGTAGGACTGTCGGGATATGATAGCGTGACGATCGAGCAACCGGATTTGGTAATCCCCGCTTTCTCGAAAGCGATACGCGACAAGGGATCGTCCGGCGTGCCGTCCTCGGGAACCAAGAGAAACTTCTCGTGATCGATGCCCAGCGCAGCGATACCGCAGGCGGCGAGCACCTCCGGCTCCAGCACATTGGTCGCATCGAAACGCCCGCCCAGGCCCACTTCCACCACGCAGGCATCAGCGGGGACGCGCGCGAATTCGGTGAAGGCGGCAGCGATGGTGACTTCGAAGAAGCTCGGCGCGAGATCTTCGCCCGCATCGAGTACTTCCTCAAGCAATTCCGCCAGACGTGCATCCTCGATCAGCTCTCCGGCGACACGAATACGTTCGTTGTAGCGGACAAGGTGCGGGCTGGTGGTGGTGTGCACGCGCCTGCCGTCCGCCTCCAGCATGGCGCGCAGGAAGGCGCAGGTCGAACCCTTGCCGTTGGTACCGGCGACGTGGAACACGGGCGGCAGGCGTTTATGTGGATTACCCAGCCGTTCCAGCAGTTCGCGGATCGTCTCCAGCCCCAGCCGCCCCTGCGGCACACTGAGCATCGCCAGCCGGTCGAGCTGGGCCTGGACGCGGGGATCGGAAGAGGTACCGAAGTCTTTCAAACCAGCGTCATCCCGCAAACCAGCGTTATCCCGGACTTGATCCGGGATCGCTATTCGGCTGGCAATACCCGGGTTGAGGGCGATTCCGGCTTTTGCCGGAATGACGAAATCAACTACGCAGCCTTGGCAGGCTGCAGATAATCGAGCAACCTCGCCAGTGTCTCGCGCAGTGCATGGCGTTTCACCACCATGTCGACCATACCGTGCCGGTGGAGATATTCGGCGCGCTGGAACCCTTCGGGCAATTTCTCGCGGATCGTGTCCTGAATCACGCGCTGGCCGGCGAAACCGATCAGCGCTCCCGGCTCGGCGATATGCACGTCGCCCAGCATGGCATAGCTGGCGGTGACCCCGCCGGTGGTCGGGTCGGTCAGCACCACGATATAGGGCAGACCGGCTTCTTTCAGGCGCCGGGTCATCACGGTCGCCTTGGGCATTTGCATCAGGCTGAGAATGCCTTCCTGCATCCGCGCGCCGCCGGCTGCGGTACAGATAATGTATGCGCATTTCCGCGCCAGCGCGCGCTCCGCGCCCTGGCAGAACGCAGTGCCGACAGCCATGCCCATCGAGCCGCCCATGAAGCCAAAATCCTGGACTCCGACGACAGCGGGCCGGCCCTCGATCTCGCCCGATCCGACGACGAAGGCATCGCGCTGAGGATTCTGCGTGCGGGCCTGTTTCAACCGATCGGTGTATTTCTTCGAATCCTTGAACTTGAGCGGGTCTTCCTTGACCTCGGGCTGTTCGAGCACTTCGAAACCCTCGTCGAGCAGTTGGTCGAGACGCTCGGTTGCCCCGATCCGCCCGTGATGCTCGCAGCGCGGGCAGACGTGGAGATTCTCTTCATACTCCTTGGTGAAGAGCATCTCCTGGCAGTTGGGGCATTTGACCCAGAGATTGTCCGGGGTTTCGCGCTTGCCGACGAAGGGCAGCGAGTTGCGGACACGGGAAAGCCAGTTCATTTCATTTCCTTAGCGCGCGGTATGGACCGCATCTGCGAGAGCCGAAGTCAGTTCCCTTAGCGCGTCGGGCGCGTCCTTGCCATGCCTGCCGACCAGCTCGACGAGCGCTGAGCCGACGACCACGCCATCGGCGACGCGGGCGATATCGGCGGCCTGTTCGGGCGTGCGGACGCCGAAACCGACCGCCACGGGCAGGTCGGTGGCGGATTTGAGCCGCGCGACCGCTTCCTCGATGCTGGCCTGCGCAGCCTGCTGCTTGCCGGTGATCCCGGCGACCGAGACGTAGTAGAGGAACCCGTCCGAGCCTTGGAGCACCTGCGGCAGGCGCTTGGCATCGGTTGTGGGCGTAGCGAGCCGGATTGGCGCGATGTCCATGGTGCGGAGCGAAGGGCCAAGCTCGGCGTCTTCCTCTGGCGGGATATCGACGCAGATCACGCCATCGACGCCGCAGCGCTTGCATTCAGCGGCAAACCATGCCGCCCCGCGCCGCACCATCGGATTGGCATAACCCATCAGCACCAGCGGCACCTCAGGATACCGATCACGGAAGACGGCGGCGATGGCAATCACATCCGCGGTGGTAGTGCCTGCATCAAGCGAACGGATATTCGCCGCCTGGATTGCGGGGCCATCGGCCATCGGATCGGTGAAGGGCATGCCGAGCTCGATCACATCCGCGCCGCCCTCGACCAGCGCATCGAGATTGGCCGCGGTGTCGCCGTCGCCCGCGGTGATGAACGCGACGAGGGCGGGGGAGGAGAAGGCGGAGGAAAGGCGGGTCATTTGGTTTTGCGGGTGATCTTCCCGAAGAGATAAGTAGCAAGCACGCCTGAGCCCAAAATCCAGATCGGATTGGTCAATTGGATCTCGCCATCGGTCGAACCTGCAATGAAAGCGGTGACCGCGATCGCCACAATTACGTAAACGACGAAAAAGATCATGCCGCGTTTGTCGAAAATTTCCTTCATATTTCCACCCCCAGCTTCTCGGCCACCGTGAAGATGTCCTTGTCGCCGCGTCCGCACAGGTTTGCAAGGATCACGCTCTCCTCGGGCATTTCCTTCGCCTGTTTCGCTACTGCTGCGAGGGCGTGACTGGGTTCGAGCGCGGGGATGATGCCTTCGGTGCGGCACAGCAACTGGAAGCCATCGAGCGCTTCGTCGTCGGTGATGGCGGTATATTCGACGCGGCCGGTGTCCTTGAGCCAGGCGTGCTCGGGGCCGATGCCGGGATAGTCGAGGCCCGCGCTGATCGAGTGGCCCTCGGTGATCTGGCCGTCCTCGTCCTGCAGCAGGTAAGTCTTGTTCCCGTGCAAGATGCCTGGGGCGCCGCCGAGCAGGCTGGCGGCATGCTGGTCACCATCGAGGCCATAGCCCGCCGCCTCGACGCCGAGCATCCTGACCTCGGGATCATCCAGGAAGGGGTGAAACAGGCCGAGCGCGTTGGACCCACCGCCAATACAGGCGATCAGCAGGTCCGGCAGTCGGCCCGTGCGGTCGAGCATCTGCGCGCGGGCTTCCTTGCCGATCACGCTCTGGAAATCGCGCACCAGTTCCGGATAGGGATGCGGCCCTGCGGCGGTGCCGATGATGTAGAAAGTGTCGTGGACATTCGCGACCCAATCGCGCAGCCCCTCATTCATCGCATCCTTGAGCGTCGCCGCGCCGCTAGTGACCGGCACCACTTCTGCCCCGAGCAGCTTCATCCGGAACACGTTGGGCTGCTGCCGCTCGACATCGGTCGCGCCCATATAGATCACGCAGGGCAGGCCGAAGCGCGCGCATACGGTGGCGGTGGCGACGCCGTGCTGGCCCGCGCCGGTTTCCGCGATGATGCGCGTCTTGCCCATGCGGATCGCGAGCAGGATCTGCCCGATGCAATTGTTGATCTTGTGCGCGCCGGTGTGGTTGAGTTCGTCACGCTTGAACCACACTTGCGCTCCGCCAAGTGCCTCGGTCAGCCGCTTGGCGAAATAGAGCGGGCTGGGGCGACCCACATAATGTTCGAGCAGGTCGTCGAATTCGGCCTGGAAAGCCGGATCGGATTGGGCAGTGCGATATTCACGCTCCAGGTCGAGGATAAGCGGCATCAGCGTTTCGGCGACATAGCGTCCGCCGAAATCACCGAAATGCCCGCGTTCGTCGGGCTGGTTGCGGAAGGAATTGGGCGAGTCCATCGGCGCGGCGTTGGCAGAGCCTTGAGGGGCTGTCCAGACATCCGGTGCGAAAAGCTGCCGCCGGTTACGAGCACAGGCTCAGCGATAGCGGAGCTTACCTGAAGGCCGAATACCGCCACTTCTTCAGCGACTTCGCAGATGTGAACAGCGCCGTCGCGGGCTTTGGCTTCAAGTTCTGATCCTTCGCCACAGCATACTCGTTAGGGCGGCTTGCAAGGGCCGCCCTTTTTCTATGCGGCGAGCACTGCCTTGCAAAAAGCGCGTATCCTGGCGATGTCTTTCACACCGGGTGCGCTTTCGACCCCGGATGACGTGTCGACCATTTTCGCCCCGGTCTGAGCGATCGCCTCCACGACATTGTCGGGCGCCAGGCCACCGGCGAGCGCCCATGGCAATCGATGATCGTGTCCAGCCAGCATACTCCAGTCGAAGCTGGTGCCGGTGCCACCCGGCAGGGCTTTGGCGGGTGCATCGAACAACAGCCGGTCGACCTTGCCATGAAAGCGCGCCGACTTGGCCAGCGTCTTGCGGTCGCGCACGCCGAGTGCTTTCCACACTTCCAGCTTGAGCTGGGTCCGGACCAAATCGGTCCATTCGGGAGTTTCCGAGCCATGGAACTGGATCGCATCGGGCTTTATCGCGTCGATCGCCTTGGCTGTTGTCTGTATGTCGGCATTGGCGAGCAGCAGGACGACCCTGGCTCGGCCATGTGCAAGGCGGCGCAATTCAACTGCCCGGTCGAGTTCGATATGGCGTGGGCTGGGCGGGAAATGGACCAGGCCGACATGCGTCGCCCCGGCCTCTATCGCGGTCTCGAGAGTCTCGGGTGTCGAAAGCCCGCAGATCTTGATCTGAATCGTCATCGCTCAGTTCGGTTGTGGCAAGGGTGTCAAAGCGTCGCCTCGATATCGCGTGCCGCCTGCACCGGATTATCGGCGCGGCTTATCGGGCGACCGATGACCAATGCGCTGGCGCCATCGTCGCGGGCCTGGCGCGGAGTGACGACGCGTTTCTGGTCACCGGTGGCGCTCCCGGCCGGGCGCAAGCCGGGAACGACGAAAAAGCCGTCTTTCCATTGCTTGTGGACCGCTCCGACTTCCTGGCCCGAACACACGATCCCGTCGAGTCCGGCAAGCTCCGCAAGTTCCGCCAGGCGCATGACCTGGTCGTGGGCGTTGCCGCTGACGCCTGTCCGCTCCAGATCGCGTTCGTCGAGGCTGGTCAGCATGGTGACGGCGACCACTTTGGTCCCGTTGGCGGCAGCGGCCTTGGCGTCTTCCATCATCGCCCGTCCGCCGCTGGCGTGAACGGTCACGATCGCCGGTTCGAGGACATGGATCGCCTGCATCGCACCGGCGACGGTATTGGGGATATCGTGCAATTTCAGGTCGAGAAACACCGGCAGGCCAAGATGCGTGATTTCATGTACGCCATGATGGCCGTGGGCGCAGAAGAATTCGAGGCCGAGTTTCACGCCGCCGATATGCGCCTTGACCTTTTGCGCCAGCGCCCTGGCAGTGTCGAGCTGAGGTAGATCCAGCGCAAGATAGACAGGATTGCTCATGCAGTCCCGTTCGCATCGTCGGAGGGTTTGAGTGCGTCCGCTTCCGGCTGTTCATGATTTGCGGAAGGGACGGGCGATGGAGTGGTCATGGCTGGCGTGGTGGAAATCGCACGGGTTGCGTTTTCAAGTGCGGCAATGCGACGCGTCAGGCGCCATTTTGTACCGCGATGGACCAACCACATCGGTACCAGGCCGAGCAGGAAGGATACGATCACCAGCGCCGGAACCTTGGTCTCAAGTACCAAATTGTCCCAGATTTTCACTTCGACCGCGTTCCAGTTGAAAATCGAAAAGACGATCAGCCCGACCAGCAGAAGCAACCAGAAAATCGTGCGCACGACCTGCATTTAATTTCCCCTGATATCCGATATCGGTTTCTGCAGCGATGCTAGGCGGGTTGGGCAGCGAAGGGAAGGGCGCGTCGATGCCTAGCCGAACACACGCTCGAATATCGTATCCACGTGCTTGAAATGATAGTCGAGGTCGAATTTCTCTTCGAGTTCGGTATGCGAAAGCGCGCTTGTGACTTTGCTGTCCTGCTTCAGCAACTCGAGCAGTGATAGTGTACCGTCCGATTCCCATACCTTCATCGCATTGCGCTGGACGATGGCGTAAGCACTCTCGCGGCTGATGCCGGACTGGGTCAGCGCCAGCAGAACCCGCTGGGAATGGATCAGTCCACCCATCCGGTCCATGTTCTTCCGCATCCGTTCGGGGTAGATGAGCAGCTTGTCGACCACGCCGGTAAGGCGCGCGAGCGCGAAGTCCAGCGTAATCGTGGCGTCGGGGCCGATGAAGCGCTCGACAGAGGAATGCGATATGTCGCGTTCGTGCCATAGAGCGACGTTCTCCAGCGCGGGCAGGGCATAGGCCCGGATCATCCGTGCCTGCCCGGTCAGGTTTTCGGTCAGGATAGGGTTGCGCTTGTGCGGCATGGCCGAACTGCCCTTTTGACCTTTGGAGAAAAACTCTTCGGCCTCGAGTACTTCGGTCCGTTGCAGATGGCGTATCTCCACCGCGATACGCTCTATCGAACCTGCGATTACGGCCAGAGTCGCAAAGAACATTGCGTGTCGGTCGCGTGGGATCACTTGCGTGCTGACCGGTTCGATTGCCAAGCCGAGTCGATCCGCGACATGCTGTTCGACCGAGGGATCGACATTGGCGAAAGTACCGACCGCACCCGAGATCGCGCAGGTGGCGACTTCATCGCGTGCTGCGACGAGCCGTTGTCGGCAACGGGCAAACTCGGCATAGGCCTGCGCCAGCTTGAGGCCGAACGTGACCGGTTCCGCATGGATACCGTGGCTGCGCCCGATGGTCGGGGTATATTTGTGTTCTTCGGCACGGCGCTTGATCGCGGCAAGGAGCAAGTCGAGATCTTCGAGTAATATGTCTGCGGAGCGCGCAAGCTGGACAGCAAGGGTCGTATCGAGGACATCGGAACTAGTCATGCCCTGGTGCATGAAGCGTGCCTCGTCGCCTACTTGCTCCGCGACCCAGGTCAGGAAGGCGATGACATCGTGCTTGGTGACCGCCTCGATCGCATCGATTGCCGGCACGTCGATTTCGGGTTTTGTAGCCCACCAATCCCACAATGCCCTGGAAGCGCTTTCGGGCACGACGCCGAGTTCACCTAGCTTTTCGGTCGCATGCGCCTCGATTTCGAACCAGATGCGATAGCGAGCCTCGGGCTCCCATATGGCGGATATTTCGGGGCGGGCATAACGGGGAACCATGACAACTCCGGCTTGGGCGAGATTCGTGTTGCAGGCGCGGCTAGGATGGGCGACGAACAATGGCAAGGCCACGCGCTCGATTCCGTGTCGATGTCGTATTACGCTGGCTACGGTTGCATCTGGCCAGTGCGGAGTTAGGCTGGCGCGAGGGGCAGAATATAGAGGGGAATGCGATGCGTATTGTTGCAGCATCGGCAACGGTTTCGGTTTTGGCGCTTGCCGCCCCTGCTTTGGCCGGGACGGACGTCCTCTACGCGCCTACGCCTGACTGGGTTGCCGTTGCGCAAATCGACCCCGAGCAAGTCCAGAACGGGCCATCGCAATTGCTGTACGATTTCCAGCACAGGCTCGAAAGCGGTCTGGTCCATTCCTATGAAGACAAGGCGATCCGGCTTGACGATCCGGACGAGCTTACATCCCAGGGAACCCTCCGGCTCACCTGGCTGCCGGACAAGGGCGATCTTACAATCCATCGCCTTGAAATTCATCGCGATGGAGAGGTGCGCGACCTGATTGGAGAAGGCCTCGAATTCGAGGTTATCCGGCGTGAGCGGAGGCTCGAGCAGCGCTTCCTCGACGGGCAACTGACTGCAACCGTCGCCGTGCCGGATCTGCGGGTGGGTGACGTGCTGCGAATCGCAAGCAGTACGACGCTGGCCGACCAGGCGCTTGGCGAGGAAGTACAAGTCACGCAATTCCTGCCATCCGAACCGTGGCGGGTGGGGTATGCCCGCGCGATGGTAAGCTGGCCACAGGATGCCGATATCGGCTGGCGTGCCGGGCCGGATGTGACCTTGCCTGAACCCGAAGTGCGCCACGGATACCGCATGCTCTCCGTCGAGCTGCCGCTTGCCGAGCGCGAGGAAATGCCCGGAGATGCCCCATCGCGTTATCGACGGCCGCCCTTCTTGCGTGTCGGATCCTTCGACAGTTGGAACGAGCTTTCGCGGGTCATGGCCCCGCATTTCCTCGAAGCGGCGGTGATCGATCCCGGAAGCGAGGTGGCCGACCAGGTGGTGCTGATCGCGGCGGAAACCGAAGATCCTCTGGCGCGTGCCGCACTTGCAACGCAATTGGTGCAGGACGAAGTTAGCTACCTGCTCAAAGGGCTCGATGGCGGAAACTACCTGCCCCAGGATGCCGAGGAGACATGGCGGCTTCGCTACGGCGACTGCAAGGCGAAATCCGTCCTGCTGCTGTCGCTATTGCACGAGCTGGGCATAGATGCGGATGTCGTGCTGGTTGCCAGTCGCGGTGGAGATGCGCTGCCGGATCTGTTGCCTCTACCAGCCAATTTCGACCACATGATCGTCCGCGCCACGATAGATGGTACGGAATATTGGCTCGATGGGACCAGTTCGGCCACCCGGCTGTCGAATATCGGCGATGTTCCCGGCTTTCATTATGCGCTGCCGTTGAGCACCGATGGTGCCGGCCTCGTGCCCATGGTGCAACGCATCCAGGCGGTTCCGGTCATGGCAATTCACGCAAGGGTCGACCATTCGGCAGGCATCGATTTGCCTTACCTGTTCGAGATCGAAGTGGAAATGAGCGGTCCGGCCGGTGCCCGGATGCGGAGCACCGCGATCGACCAGGATCCGGAAATGCTTAGTCAGATCGGGCGGTCGTTCGGGAGCGGCATGATATCGGGGGCACAGGTAACCGACGTTTCACTCAGCTATGATGAGGATGCCGCGCTGGGAGTGATCAAAGTCGAAGGTGTAGCGCCGCCCGATTTCGAGTTCGAACGGGGCAAGGTTTTCATGCGCCTCGAATCCGGTCTGGGAGGGACGGCGTTCAATCCCAATCGCGCCAAGCCGGCCTGGCGCGATATCCCTGTCGCAACCTTCGGGCCTTCGCTGGTCCGTATGTCCGGGATCTATACCATACCGCAGGGTGGCAAGGGATACGAACTGGTCGGCGAAAGCGAGCTGGAAGCGGAGTTTGCCAATACGCGGGTAACGCGTCGCGCTTCGATCGAAGCGGACAGGCTGGAAACGTGGGAAAGCATACACCGCGCTTTGGGCGAAATACCGGTAGGCCAGCTGTCCGGGGAAAAACGGGCTGCCCGTCGTTTCGCTGCCCAGTCCTTGCGCCTTTATGCTCCGGCAGATATCCAATGGCGATGGGATCTGGACGACAGGGAGCGTGCCAGACGAACCAGAAACGCGCTTGCTCGCTACGATAAAGCGGTCGAGGAAGCGAAGGATGACGATTTCGCTCCTCTTCAGGCGCGCGCTGGCTTCTTCGAGCTGATCTATGATTTCGAACGCGCATTGGCCGATTACGACCGTATTATCGAGCACGAGCCGTCGGCACTACTATATGCGTCGCGCGCGCGGGTGTTGCGGTCGCTGGGGCATATGGACCGGGCGATCACCGATCTGGCCGTGGCTTACGATATCAATCCCGAGAATCATCTCGCCATCGAGCTTGCCCGTATCCAGGGCCGCGAAGGCGAGACCGAGGCTGCGATGGAATTGCTTGATTCGCTGCCCGCGAGCGAAGAAGACCTGGATAGCCTTGCCGATGCCCGGGCCGAGATTTTTGCGCTTCGCGGCAATCTGGACGATGGCTTGAAGACCATCGCGGAAGAGCTGGCGGATCGCTCGCAAAGTGCCGATCTGCTCAATTCGGATTGCTGGTATCGCGGCTTGTACAAGGTCGCGTTGGACAATGCGCTTGATCAATGCATCAAGGCCGTAGAGCGCGCGGCGAATCCGGCGCCATCGCTCGACAGCCGGGCATTGGTTCATTTCCGGCTTGGCCGTTATGACGAAGCATTGTCCGATCTGGACGAAGCGCTGCGAATGTCACCAGGGCAATCCGCTTCGCGCTATTTGCGCGGCTTGGTTCGCCTTGCGAAAGGCGACGATGGCGGCACGAACGATATCGAAACCGCATTGCGCCAGACACCTTATCTGAAACGCTACTATTCGCGTTACGACCTTGGTCTGGGAAACTGACCGGGCGAAAGCCGTCACCCTCTCAGATCAGTCCCTTGGTCTTGAGCGAAGCGTGGCCGTCGCGACCTATGATGACATGATCGTGCACGACGATCCCTAGCAGCCGTCCGGCTTCGGTGATGCGGTTGGTAATCTGGATATCGGCCCGGCTGGGTTCCGGATCGCCACTGGGATGGTTGTGAACAAGGATCAACGCCGTTGCTCCCAAGTCGAGCGCGCGCTTGACCACTTCACGCGGATGGATTGCAGCTTCGTCTATCGTTCCCTCGGCGGCGAGAAAATCCATGATCAGCCGGTTGTGGGCGTTGAGGTAGAGCACGCGCACCCGCTCATGTGTCAAGTGGGCCATGTCGATAGTAAGGTAATCCAGCAAGGCCTGCCAGCTTCCCAAAACAGGCTTTCGTTCCACTTCGTTGCGAGCCATCCTGCGTGCAGCCAGCGCCACCGACTTGAGTGCCGCGACGCTGGTTTCTCCAACACCCTTGACCTGCAGCAATGCACCGGGTTCGGCGTTGAGCACTGCGGATAGCGAGCCGAACCTTTCGATCAGCTCTTTGGCCACCGGCTTGGTATCACCCTGTCTGACTGCGGCGAATAGCAGGTATTCGAGCACTTCATAATCGGCCAGGGCTTCGGCCCCGCCTTCGAGCAGCCTCTTTCGCAATCGTGCGCGATGCCCGGATCCGCCATGTTTCGGCGGCTTTTCTTCAGCTTGCGGCAACCAAACCCCCGCCATCGGCGTTCCTCGCAGGCTCATTGCCTTTGCCAGACAATACGCGCAAGGGTGGGAAGATGGCTCAGGCCGAAATGGACGCTGCTGGAAAAAGCCTTGTTGCCCGGCTGGTGCCGCGCCGCAAGCGATGGCGTTTTTTCGTTTCCTTGGTCCTGTTCTTGCTACTTGTCGCCTTGTACGGGTGGATTCGGCGCGAACAGCTTGCCAACGACATCATAGCCGGCACGTTGGCCGAATACGACCTTCCCGGCGAATACGAAATAGTATCGATTGGACCCGAAAGGCAGGTCCTGACCGATGTCGTGATCGGCGATCCCAAGCGCCCCGACCTGACCATCGAACGTGTCGAGGTGGCGCTGCGCTATCGTTTCGGAACACCGGCTGTCGGGCGGGTGACGCTTCTCCGTCCGCGCCTGTTCGGCAAGCTGGCAGGCGGTGCCGTGAGTTTCGGTAGCCTCGACAAGGTAATCCATGCCGATAGTGATGCTCCGTCCGGGCTACCCGGGCTCGACCTGGAGTTGATCGATGGACGCGCCCTGATCGAAAGCGAATACGGTTCGATCGGAGTCAAGGCGGAAGGGAAGGGTGCCCTCGATCATGGTTTCGAAGGCGTCCTGGCCGCCACGGCCCCCGAACTCGATGCCGGGGGATGCGCGATCCGTGACGTGTCTCTTTACGGACGGGTCGGAGTAACTCGCGGAACGCCGAACTTCGTTGGGCCTTTGCGGTTGTCGCAACTCGCCTGTCCGAAAGTGCAGGCAAGGTGGAAGGATGCGGCCGCTATACTCGACATTTCGATGACGCCGGAGTTCGATCGTGCCGAAGGTCGCGCCAGGGTGTCGAGTGGCGCATTGGCCATCGGTAGTATGCGCGGGGGTGGTATCGGCGGATCAATCCGCACAGTTTATGGCGAGAACGGTGTCGATGCCAGATACACACTGACCGGGCGCGATCTGGCCCTGCCGCAGGTGACTATGGCGACAGTGACGGCCGATGGCTCGTTCCGTTCGCGCGACGGCTTCGATAGATTGGAATTGCAGACCGATATCGAAGGTCAAGAAATACGCTTGGGCGATGTGCTCGATGCTTCACTGGCAAATGCGGGATTGGCCAGTCAGGGCACATTGTTGACTCCGATCCTCTCCAAGATCCGGTCTTCGTTGCAAAGAGAAGCTCGCGGTAGTCGTCTGCTGGCCGAGCTGACGGTGCGCAAGAAGGGGGATGTCGTATCGCTGGTCTCTCCATCGGCACGCTTGCGTGGAGGCAGCGGGGCGGCGTTGCTGTCCGCGTCTCGTGTCCGGTTGAGCACCATTGGCGGTGCGTCGCGTTTTTCCGGCAATCTCTCTACCGGTGGAGAAGGCCTGCCCAAGATAGCCGGACGGTTGGAGCGCAGGTCAAACGGACGATCCCTGTTTCGCCTGCGGATGGCCGAGTACCGTGCGGGCGACAGCCTATTGGCAATTCCCGAAATCTCGCTCGCCCAATCGCAAGGTGGGGCGATCGGTTTTGCCGGGGATATTGTTGCCAGCGGTGCTCTACCTGGCGGTGGCGCGGATATGCTGCGTATCCCGGTAAGCGGCATGTGGTCGTCCGGCAACGGTTTGTCCCTTTGGCGCAAATGCATCGAGATCGGCTTCCGGCGGCTCGCCTATGCGCAATTGGAACTCGAGAACCGTGCATTGACGCTTTGTCCCGGTCGAAGCGGGGCAATCGCGCGCATAAATGATGATACCGTTCGTATTGCGGCCGGAATACCGGGCCTCGATCTCGCCGGGAAGCTGGCCGACACGCCGATGTCTATCAACACCGGTCCCGTCGGCTTTGCCTATCCGGGGGTTATGACCGCTCGCGAACTTGATGTTATGCTGGGTCCGGTAAACAGAGCCAATCGATTCCGGATAAGCGGCATCGATGCCCTACTGGGAAACGAGTTATCGGGCTCCTTTACCGGCGCGGAAGCGATGCTTGACGCCGTTCCGCTCGACCTGCGCGATGCGAGCGGGAATTGGCGTTATGCCGACGGGGTTTTCACTCTGGCCGAAGGTGTCGTTACTGTTGAGGATCGTGAGATCGAGCACAGGTTCGAACCGCTCATTGCCCGCGATGCAATACTGCGACTGGCCGACAATATCGTGACTGCCGCAGCCGATTTGCGTGAACCCGATAGCGACCGGATCGTCACGGCCGTCGATATTCGGCACAATGTGTCGACCGGCACGGGACATGCCGATCTGCGTGTCGACGGCCTGCGGTTCGACGACGCGCTTCAGCCGGATGAACTGACATATCTGGCGGAGGGCGTGGTCGCCAATGTCAAGGGCATGGTTGCGGGAACGGGCCGGATCGACTGGAACGAAAAGGATGTGACCAGTTCGGGCGAATTTTCTTCGGAATCGCTCGATCTTGCCGCTGCTTTCGGCCCGGTCAGGGACGCATCGGGCACGATTGCCTTCACCGATCTGCTCGGCCTGACCACTGCACCGAGGCAGACACTCAGGATCGGGTCTGTCAATCCCGGCATCGAGGTACTTGATGGTGAAATCCGGTTCGCTCTGCGCGATGGTCGATTGTTGTCCGTCGAAGATGGGACCTGGCCGTTCATGGGCGGACGCCTCATTCTCGAGAAAGTCGATTTGAATGTCGGTGTCAGTGAAGCGCGGCGTTACGTGTTTCGTATCGAGGGCCTCGATGGTGCCCAGTTCGTCGAGCAGACGGAGCTTGGCAACCTTAGGGCCAGCGGAATTTTCGATGGCAGAATCCCAATCGTATTCGACGAGATAGGCAATGGTGTCATCCAAGGAGGAACGCTCAATTCACGCACTCCCGGGGGCAATGTCTCCTATGTCGGTGAACTGATCTATGAAGATCTCTCGCCGATCGCTAATTTCGCATTCTCGGCCCTGAGCAGTCTTGACTATGAAACGATGAGTATCGCGATGGACGGTCCGCTGACCGGGGAAATCGTGACTCGGGTGCGGTTCGACGGAGTGAGCCAGGGCGCCGGTACGGACAGGAATTTCATCACCCGGCAGATTGCCGACCTGCCGATCCGCTTCAACGTCAACATCCGTGCGCCATTCTACAAGCTGATCGGCTCGTTCAAAGCGATATACGACCCGGCTTTGGTCCGCGACCCGAGAGATCTGGGTCTGCTGACAGACGACGGAACGCGTTTGCGTGAGACAATTTCCGGCGAAGGGACGGCATCTGAAATCGATACACAAGACCTCACATCCGATGAATCGGCCATTCAGCACCAGGAAAGCGAGACTCTGCCATGAATCCTGTACAATTGACCCAGCTTCGCGCGGGTGCGAGAGGCCTTTCCATGCAGGAGAGGTCGTTCGAAACCACGCGAATAATGGCCAGGTTGCCGCTGTTGATGGCGGGTATGCTTGCGCTCGGCGGGTGCATTACGGTCAATGCGCCCGAAGAACCGATCGTGATCGAACTCAACATCAATATCCGGCAGGAAGTGATTTACCGGCTCGCGAGCGATGTCCGCGAGAATATCGACGAAAACCCCGATATCTTTTAGAGGGTGCAGAGAATGAAACAGATGGACTTTCGCAAACCCGCCCTTGCGCTTCTGGCTGCAGCGACCGGCTTGGCGGTCCTCGCCACGCCGGCCCTGGCCGCGCGCGATCCGGAATATGCCGCGGCCCGCAAGTCCGGGCAGGTGGGCGAGAAGATGGATGGCTATCTCGGTATCGTCGGGGCGGAAACCGCCGACCTGCGCAGAGTTGTCAGCAAGATCAACATACTGCGCCGGGACAATTATACCACGCGTGCGCAGGCCCAAGGCGCAACGCTGGAAGAATATGCCTTCACACAAGGGTGTATCCTGATTTTGCGCACGGTTCCCGGCGAGAAATACCAGGCGCCGAACGGCTCCTGGCTAACCCGCACCAGCGCACCTCCACAGCGCCATGTTCAATGCCCCTGACACTGAGTTGAACCTGTCTTCCCGAGTGGCTCGGGAACGCCGTGGATTCCCTACCCGAGGCTCGGTTGACTCACCTATGGGGCGCGGCTAAAGGCGGCGCGTTAGCAGCCGGGTGACCTGGCCGCATATCCCTATGCAACCCAGCGAGAGGCGGACGTTTCTTCGTGGCCAACGACCCCGAAAACGCACCCATTGTCGAGGATCCGGAGCTCGATTCGCTCGAAGAGCGTATCGCTGCGGTTCGCAGGGCTGAAGACGAACGGATCGAGAAAGAACGCGGTCCGATGCGCTCGCCCAACAGCATTGGAATGCAGGTCATCTCGACGATGGTGGGATATCCGCTGGGCGGGATCCTCATCGGTCTTCTGCTGGACAACATATTCGATACTCTGCCCTGGATTACCATCGGGCTGATGTTCCTCGCCTTTGCCGGCGCGTGCTTGCACGTCGTCCGCATGAACCAGAACCAGAGCCGCGTCGATTAGGCGCGCCGAAAGTCAGGGAAGCAACTGCCCGTGGCCGAAGCCGGCAAAATCAATCCCATGAGCCAGTTCGAGATCACGCCGATCGGCGCTGATCAACTCGCTGCTACGCCGTTCCAGTTCACCAATTCGGCTCTCTGGATGCTGATAGTGCTGGTGACGATCATCATTTTCATGTGGGGTGGAACACGCCGTCAACTTGTCCCGGGCCGGTGGCAAGCCGCGGTCGAGATGCTGACTGGCTTCGTCGATAACATCACACGCGAGAATATCGGCAAGCAGGGGCGCAAATACCTGCCATGGGTGTTCACCGCGTTTATTTTCATTCTCGTGTCGAATTGGATGGGCGCCATGCCTTTCGCCGTCGTACCTGGCGCGCATCCTTTTACCGTGACCAGCCAGTTCACCGTCACCGGCGTGATGAGCATTATCAGCTTCGCCATCGTGCTCGGCGTTGGTTTCTGGACGCACGGATTGAAGTTCTTTTCGCTGTTCGTGCCGCACGGCACGCCGTTGCCGCTCAAGGTCCTGATCGCACCAATCGAATTCATTTCGTTCCTGGTGCGCCCCTTCAGCCTCGGCTTGCGGCCTTTCATTGCCATGTTCGCTGGTCATGTCCTGCTCGACGTCTTCGGCAATTTCGTCGTGCAAGGGTTCAGCGCGGGCGGAGCGGCCGGTTACGGTGTCGGCTTGCTGGCATTTGTGTTCGTCATTTTCGTGAATGCCCTGGAGCTGCTAGTCGGCGCGATCCAGGCTTTCGTGTTTGCTTTGCTTACCGCGCTGTACATCAACGACGCGGTCAACCTTCACTAGAATTCCACTATCTTTCCAACGGAGTAAATTACATGGAACTCGCTTCTGCTCAGGTAATCGGTGCCGGTCTTGCGGCTATCGGTGTCGGTGCGGCTGCCGCCGGTGTCGGCAACGTTTTCGGCTCGTTCCTTCAGGGTGCGCTGCGCAATCCGGCTGCCGCCGGCGGCCAGACGGGCACGCTGTATATCGGCTTTGCCGCTGCCGAACTGCTCGGCCTGATGGCGTTCGCCGTGGCTATGATCATTCTCTATGCCACCTGATCGGTTTTCGCCCGATAGCTTTCCGAGCTATCGGGCCCATAGCCTGTTAGAGATCGTATAGGGCCAATTCATGCCTCAATTAGAGCAACTCCTACTTGTCTATCAGTCGCAATGGTTCTGGCTGTTGCTGGCGCTCGGTGTGATCTACTTTTTCGTCGGGCGCGGCATCGTGCCCAAGGTCGAAGCGACTGTCGATGATCGCGACGCCAAGATCGCCGCCGACCTAGCGGAGGCCGAGCGCCTGCGCGACGAGGCGGATGCGACCGAAGACAGGTGGCGGGCCAAACTCAACGATGCGTATGCCGAAGCACAGGCGGTGATTGCCGAGGCCAAGGCAGAGGGTGCCGCCAAGTCCGAGAAACGCATTGCCGCTGCGGATAAGCGTCTGACCAAGAAGGTCGACGAGGCTACGGCTGCGCTCGATGAGGCTCGCCGTTCGGCGCTCGCTGAAATCGAAGATGTCGCAGCAGAGGCGGCTGGCGATATCGTGGCCAAGCTAACCGGCGCCAGAGTAAGCGAAACCGCTGTCCGCGACGCCGTTGCCGGAGCATTGAACCGTGCTTGAAGTCCTTGCCGAAGCTGCCCAAGGGGCGGGTGAACACGATTACCCGACTGCTTTCGGGATTGCCCCGCATGGCTGGGTCGCAATCGCCATGCTGGTAGTGTTCGCGATCGCGTTACGCGCGGGTGTACCGAAGATCATCGCGAAGATACTCGACGACCGGATCGCCACGATCCGCAAGCAGCTTGAAGATGCGGCTAGATTACGTACCGAAGCCGAAGCACTGCGGGACGAATATGCCGGCAAGATCGCCGGAGCGGAGAAAGAAGCGGCCGAACTGGTTGAAAATGCCAGGGCGGAGACGAAGGCGATCCTCGAAAAAGCCGAAGCCGACAGCAAAGCGCTGGTCGAGCGCCGCAAGCAGATGGCGGAGGACAAGATCGCCGCTGCCGAACGCGATGCGATCGAAGATGTTCGCAACCGGGCCGTAACCGCTGCCGCATCCGCTTCACGTACGCTGATCGCGGACAAGCACGATGCTGATGCCGACGGCAAGCTGGCGGACGAGGTTATCTCGGGCATTTAAGCCAGCGTCGGCCAACGCGCAGCCGGCGGATTTACCGCAAGTGAATCCACAAAAGCGGAAGGCGGTCAGAAATCGTCCTTCGCGGCTCTCAGGGCAGCGAACGTCTCGTACGGTACGCTGCCGCCCCATTCCGACATAAGTACCGGATCGTCGGCGCGCAGAAAGGGATTGGTTTCCAGCTCGCGATCGAGGCGCATGGGCACGGTCGGTTCGCCTTGTGCGCGCTTGGCGTCGATTTCCTCGCAGTAGACTTGCAGGGTGGGATTGCTGGGATCGGCATGGAGCGCGAATTTCGCATTCGCCTGTGTATATTCGTGGGCGCAATAAAGCATGGTATCGCGGGGCAGGGCCTTTACCCTTTCGAGGCTGCTCCAGAACTGTTCAGGCGTGCCTTCGAACATTCGCCCGCATCCCAGTGCGAACACGCTGTCGCCGACGAATGCCATGCCCGCTTCGGGCAGGTAGAAGGCGATATGGCCATTGGTGTGTCCGCCGACATCGATCACCCGCGCCTCGAACCTGCCTAACGCGACAGTGTCACCGTGTTTCACTTCCCGGTCTAGCGGAGCGATTCTGGTTACTTCACGGGGGCCGACGATGGTACAGCCTGTGGCGACCTTGATCGCTTCGTTGCCGCCAGCATGGTCGGGATGCCAATGCGTGTTCCAGATATTCGTGATCGTCCAGCCCTGCGCTTCCGCCTCGCGCAGATAAGTGTCGGCATGCGGGGTATCGATACACGCCGTCTCGCCGCTCGCGGGATCGTGGAGGAGGTATCCGTAATTGTCGGACAGGCACGGGAACTGGTGGATTTGCAACATGGCATCCAGCTTAGGCATTGCCGCCGATGTAGGAAAGGCCCACCTTCCCGTTCGGGGAGGATGGGCCTTTCTTCTATTCCGTCATCCCGGCTCTCGCTGGGGTGACGGTTCGGTAGTAGGCGCCCGCCTTGACGGGTGCCTACCTGTCCTATCAGTCGTCCGACTTCTTGAGCGCTTCGCCCAGGATGTCGCCCAGCGACGCACCCGAATCGGATGAACCGAACTGGGCCACCGCTTCCTTTTCTTCGGCGATCTGGCGTGCCTTGATCGAGAAGTTCGGTTTCTTCGAACGGTCGAAACCGGTGACCGTGGCATCGACTTTCTGGCCGGGCTGGAACCGGTCCGGGCGCTGCTCGTCGCGATCGCGACCGAGATCCGAACGCTTGATGAAGCCCGTCGCACCGTCTTCGCCGACCTGTACTTCGAGGCCGCCATCGCGGACTTCGAGCACGGTGACGGTAACGGTCTGACCCCTGCGCAGCGAGCCGCCGGCAGCGCCTTCCGCACTCGGCGCACCCTTTTCGAGCTGCTTCATGCCAAGGCTGATGCGTTCCTTGTCTGTGTCGACATCGAGCACGATGGCTTCGACCTGCTCACCCTTGCGGTGCAGAGCGAGGGCGTCTTCGCCCGAAATGCCCCACGCGATATCCGACATGTGGACCATGCCGTCGACATCACCGTCGAGGCCTATGAACAGGCCGAATTCGGTGGCGTTCTTGACTTCACCGGCGACCTTCGAACCGACCGGGTGTTTCTCGGCGAACTCTTCCCACGGGTTGCGCTGGGCCTGCTTGAGGCCGAGTGAAATGCGGCGCTTCTCGGAGTCGACTTCGAGTACCATCACTTCGACTTCCTGCGATGTCGAGACGATCTTGCCCGGGTGGACGTTCTTCTTGGTCCAGCTCATTTCGGAAACGTGGACCAGGCCTTCGATACCCGGCTCCAGTTCCACGAAGGCGCCGTATTCGGTGATGTTGGTCACGGTGCCGGTGAGCTTGGCGTCGATCGGATATTTCGCGCCCACACCGTCCCATGGATCGCTTTCCAACTGCTTCATGCCGAGGCTGATACGCTGGGTTTCCTCGTTGATGCGGACGATCTGCACGGTCACGGTCTGGCCGATCTCGATGATTTCGCTGGGATGGTTGACCCGTTTGTAGCTCATGTCGGTGACATGAAGCAGGCCGTCGATTCCGCCGAGATCGACGAAAGCGCCATAATCGGTGATGTTCTTGACGACACCGTCGATCACCTGACCTTCGGACAGCTTGTCGATCAGTTCGCTGCGTTGTTCGGCACGAGTTTCTTCGAGCACGGCGCGGCGTGAGACAACGATATTGCCGCGGCGGCGATCCATTTTCAGGATCTGGAACGGTTGCGGCATGTCCATCAGCGGCGTGACATCGCGCACGGGGCGGATATCGACCTGCGAACCCGGGAGGAAGGCCACGGCGCCATCGAGGTCGACGGTGAAGCCACCTTTGACCCGGCCGAAGATACGGCCTTCCACGCGCTTGCCTTCGCCGAACTCGTTTTCGAGCTTGTCCCATGCAGCTTCACGGCGGGCGCGGTCGCGGCTGAGCATGGCTTCGCCGTCGGCGTTTTCGACGCGGTCGACATAGACTTCGACTTCGTCACCGACCGACAGGCCGTGTTCGTCTTCACCGCGGGAAAATTCTTTCAGATCAATGCGGCCTTCGCTCTTGAGGCCGACGTCGATAACTGCGTGACCGGCTTCGATCGCGGTTACTGTGCCCTTGACGACGCGGCCTTCGAAGCCGCCGTCTTCAGCACCGCCGAGTTGTTCGTTGAGAAGCGCTTCGAAATCGTCGCGCGTGGGGTTGGCAGAAGTTGCCATGGATTGAAGTTCCTGTTTCACATTTGCTTCCGGCCACCGGTTTTTCCGGGGTCTTTACCCGTCTGCGCGCACCATTGCGGGCCGTACGGGGCAAGAGGGCCGATTTCCCGCAAGGCCGGATGCCGTCGCAGGAGCCGTCGGGACGATCTTTCAAACGCTGTGGCCTGCGCGAAAAGGCGCCAATAGGCCAGGCATCTTCGGGAAAGTCCGTCGGACGGGCGCGCACCTAGGGGAAGGCCGTACGAAAGGCAAGCGAATTGCGGCTCGAAGAAGCGTCGACTTCAACTACTCGAAAGCACGAAACTGTTCCCTTCGCTGTCCTTGAATGTGCAGAAGGTTCCCCAAGACTGCTTCTCCGGCTCTGTGATTTCGACGCCCTTTTCCGACAATTGCCGATAGGTGTATTCTACATCGTCGCAACAGAAAGCGGCATTGAATGTGGTGCCGATGCGATCCTCCTGACCTTCGGGAGTGAACAGTACCACGCCGGTTTGTGCACCCGGGATTTGCAGTTCGATCCAGCGCTGGCTTCCCATCGGCTGGTCTGTAAGTACCTGGAAGCCCATCTTGCCGGTCCAGAAGGCCAGTGCGCGCTCCTGATTCTTGGTCGGGACACTGACGAATTTGACTCTCTTGATCATAGCTCGATTCCTCCGCCAGCTTTCATATGGAGGCTGGCACCTCGCCCCCAGTATGGTAATACTTGCTATAGCAATGAACGACTCTATCACTCTCGATCGCTACGTGGTGGACACGTTGATGCGCGACCTTGTTCTGCATGACCGATCGCCGTCGAGTTACCTCGTCTATCTGGCGATCCTGGGCATGTCGGATGGACGGCGGGTTGCTGCCAGCCATCGTGAACTGGCTGAGCTGACCGGTCTGTCCAAGCGGGCGGTTCAGGATGCCGTGCGAAGGCTGGCAGCGCGGCAATTGCTCAAGGTCGAAAGGCGCGGGCGGACGGAGGCCGCGCTGCTGACCGTGCTGGCGCCGTGGCGGCAAGCGAGACCCTTTCGGGAGCCGGGCGGCTAGCGTTCGGCCTGCCGAGCATCGACGATCCGGATCGCTTCGGCGACCGCTTGGTCTCGATCGAGTTCGGTCGTGTCGAGGATGAGCGCACCTGGTGCGGCTTTCAGCGGGGCGTCCGGGCGAGCGATATCGCGCGCATCGCGCGCGGCGATATCGCGCTCGATTTCGTCGAGTGGAATATCGATCTCGCGCCCCTGCATTTCGAGCCAGCGCCGCTTCGCGCGGGACTGGACGCTGGCGGTAATGAACAGCTTTACCCCGGCTTCCGGCACGATCACCGTCCCGATATCGCGTCCGTCGAGCACTGCGCCGCCTTCTTGCATGGCGAAATCCCGCTGCCGCTCGTAAAGCGCCTGCCGCACTGCCGGGTGGATCGAAACGCGGCTGGCATAACCGCCCGTTTCCTCGCTGCGCAGTACCGGGTCGACGAGCAGGCTGTCGGGAAAGCTCGTGGCCGTCAGCGCGTCTCTGGCATCGTCGGGATCGCCGCCGTCGAGGAGCACTTGTCGTCCCACCGCGCGATAGAGCAGCCCGGTATCGAGGTGCGGTAGGTCGTAATGCTTCGCCAGCGCCCTGGAAATGGTGCCCTTGCCCGAGGCCGTCGGCCCGTCGACGGCGATGATCATGTGGGTACTCGCTTTCGACCGAGCATGGCTTTCCCGAGGCCGAAGAGGGCGATGCCCATCCACACGATCTCGAGGACCAGTGTCGGCAGGTTGTAATTGACGGTCAGCGACACCGCGAGCAGCGCCGCGCCAATGAAGTTGACCAGGTTGAACACCACCATGTTCATCGCCTTGGCGATGTTGCTGTAGGCATAGGCGGCGACAATGCAGAAGCTGCCAGCAAAGCCGATCATGTCCGCGGCGAAGGGGGTGATACCGTGCATTAGGTCGTACCTATCTCTTGAAACTGTGCTTCGAAGTCGGGGAAACTGGTGGCAACCGGGCGGGTGTCGTCCACTTCCACGCCATCGCGGCTGACCAGGCCGGCCACCGCCAAGCTCATCGCGATACGGTGGTCGAGATGGGTCTCAACCGGCCCACCTCCGGCAAGAGGTTCGCCGCCTGTGCCCTCGATGACAAGGCCGTCCTTGCCTTCCTCCACCTGTGCGCCGATCGTTGATAGTGCGCTGGCCATCGCGGCGAGGCGATCGCTTTCCTTGACTCGCAATTCGCCAATCCCGCTCGTGCGGGTCGTGCCGTTTGCCAGTGCAGCGGCAACGAACAGCACGGGAAATTCGTCGATCATGCTCGGCGCAATGGCGGGATCCACATTGATCCCGGAAAGCGGTGAATGCCTTACCCGCAAGTCGGCGACCGGTTCGCCGCCCACCTCGCGCGTGTTCAGTTCCTCGATACTGCCCCCCATTTCACGCAACACGCGGAACAGTCCCGCACGGGTAGGGTTGAGGCCGACATTCTCGATGATCAGTTCGCTCCCCTCGACTAGCAAGGCCGCCACAGTGAAAAACGCCGCCGAGGACGGGTCGCCCGGTACGGTGATGGATTGCGGCTGCAGTTCCGCTTCGCCATGCAGGCGAATGACGCGCTCTGCACTGGTTTCTTCCACCTCGATTTGGGCGCCGAAGCCGCGTAGCATCCGTTCGGAATGGTCGCGCGTGGGGATCGGCTCGATCACCGTCGTCACACCCGGCGTGTTAAGCCCTGCGAGCAATACGGCGCTTTTGACCTGTGCGCTGGCGACCGGCAGACGATATTCGATCGGTACGGCAGGCAGGCTACCTTCCATCGCCAGTGGCAGGGTGCTGCCGGGGGAAGGGGTAAAGCTTGCGCCCATTCGCGACAGTGGTTCGATCACACGATCCATGGGGCGCTTCGACAGGCTGGCATCGCCGGTAAAGGCAGCCATGATGCCGTGGCTCGCGATGAGGCCCATCAGGAGGCGCGTGGAAGTGCCGCTGTTGCCCATATCGAGTGCCTGTCGCGGCTGGAGCAGTCCGCCGATGCCGACGCCGTGGGCCACCCAGTTGCCGTCCTCGCCACGCTTGATCCGTGCGCCCAGTGCCCGCATCGCTTCGGCGGTTGCCAGTATGTCCTCGCCTTCGAGCAACCCAGAAATACGCGTTTCGCCTACGGCCAGTGCACCCAGCATCAGCGCGCGATGGCTGATGGACTTGTCGCCGGGGACGCGGATCGTGCCCTTGAGCGGACCTTGTGGGGCATATCGGTGCGGGATCGGGTGGTTTGTCAAGCAGATCGTCTTTCGGGCTCGGGCGGAAAACGCGACGCGGCTTTTGACAGTGCCACATGCCTATGGCAAGGCGCGCGGCGCTCTTGATTGAGGGTGATCGAGCACCCATCAAGTATCATGGATTCCAGCCCCGTCACAGCGGCGGGCAGCACAGACAGATTTACGATAGGATTTGCGAATGGCCAAACCAGAATGGGGGACCAAGCGTTCCTGCCCCAAATGCGGCACCCGCTTCTACGATCTGGGTAAGGAAGACCCGGTGACCTGCATTGAATGCGGAGAAGAGTGGACGCCGGAGCCGGTGCTCAAGACGAAGCAGCCGATCCCGTTCGATGATGATGAGAAGAAGAAAGACGGCGAAGCCGACAGTGACCTTGCCGATGACGAACTGGAAGATGTGAACGAGGACGAGAACCGCCCCGATGCGGATGTCGACCTCGGCGATGACAGCGAAGACCTTGCCGTCTCCAAGGGCAAGGGCGACGATGACGGGAACGATGATAGCTGAGAAGTAGCGTCATCCCGGACTCGATCCGGGATCGCGCGGGGCATGAGAATCTTATGTTTTTCGAACTGACCTTCGTCGGTTCGTTCTCGGGGCTGTTCCTTCGCTATGCTACGGGCCCCTGCGGGCAGCCAGAAGGCCTTGCGGCCGGCTAGTCGCCGACCGTGCTCCGCGACCGAGCCATCGGCCTGGTATCCGAACCCTGGTCACGGCAGTCCTAGGCCCACAGGGCCGCCCGTAGCGATTGGGCCGTCAGGCCCCTTGAGCGAGGATATCGCAAGCGCGGACGCGCTTGCGTAAAACAAGGACTCCTCTAAATTACCCTTGCAAACCTTTGTGGTGATCCATAAAGGGCTGCGTCCCGCCCGGATTGGGCAGACTGACTGGATACGGGGCCTTAGCTCAGCTGGGAGAGCGCAACACTGGCAGTGTTGAGGTCAGCGGTTCGATCCCGCTAGGCTCCACCAGTCACTGAACACAAAGTCGGATTTCGTACTGGAATTCGCACGCTGGCCGACGAGGTTTCGTCCGCCGGCGTTTTTGGCATTTGGCGCCCGCAAGGCGTTGTGAAGGAGTGGCGTGCTTATGTTCGACAGGAGTCATCATGTTTGATTCTCTGTCCGATCGCCTCGGCGGCGTCTTCGACAAGCTGCGCGGTCGTGGTGCGCTCTCCGAGCAGGATGTGCGCAATGCGATGCGCGAGGTACGGATCGCGCTGCTCGAAGCCGATGTCGCGCTGCCCGTGGTCCGCCGGTTTGTCGATACGGTCACCGAGAAGGCGATCGGGTCGGAAGTCCTCAAATCGGTCACGCCTGGCCAGCAGGTCGTCAAGATCGTCAGCGACGAACTTGTCGAGATGCTTGGTGGGGAAGAAACCGAGGGGCTGGTGCTGGAGGCCAAGCCGCCGGTCGTGATCATGATGGTCGGCCTGCAGGGTTCGGGTAAGACGACCACTACCGCCAAGCTCGCCAAGTTCATCAAGGAAAAGCACGGCCGCAAGTCGTTGATGGCGTCGCTCGATGTCAACCGTCCCGCCGCGCAGGAGCAATTGGCGGTACTCGGTGAGCAGGTCGAGGTCGCTACATTGCCGATTATCGAAGGCCAGCAGCCGGTCGATATCGCGCGCCGGGCGATGGAATCGGCCAAGTTGCAAGCTGCCGATGTATTGCTGCTCGATACCGCGGGTCGCCTGCATGTCGACGAAGCCCTGATGGCTGAAATGAAAACGGTGGCGGGTGTGTCTGCACCGACCGAAGTGCTGCTGGTGGTCGACTCGCTCACGGGCCAGGATGCGGTCAACGTTGCCAAGAGCTTCACCGAGGAAGTGCCGCTCACCGGTGTAGTCCTCACCCGGATGGATGGTGATGCGCGCGGTGGTGCGGCGTTATCCATGCGTCATGTCACGGGCAAGCCGATCAAGTTTGCCGGGACCGGGGAAAAGCTCGATGCGCTCGAAGCTTTCCACCCCAAGCGCGTGGCCGACCGCATCCTTGGCATGGGCGATGTCGTCTCGCTGGTCGAAAAGGCCGCGCAGACAATCAAGGAAGAAGATGCCGAAGCACTGGCCAAACGCATGGCCAAGGGCAAGTTCGATCTCAACGACCTGCGCATGCAGCTCAACCAGATGAACCAGATGGGTGGCCTCGGCATGCTCGCGGGGATGTTGCCCGGCATGAAGAAGGCCAAGGCGGCAATGGCGCAGAGCGGCGTCGACGACAAGGTTCTGGTCCATATGGATGCGATCATCGGTTCGATGACGCCCAAGGAGCGTGAGAACCCCGCGCTGCTCAACGCCAAGCGCAAACGGCGCGTGGCGGGGGGATCGGGTACCGCGGTGCAGGACGTGAACCGACTGCTGAAGATGCACAAGGAAATGTCGCGCGCGATGAAGCAGATCAAGAAGATGGGCGGGCTCAAGGGCCTTGGCGCGCTGTTCGGTGGCGGCGGGATGCCGGGACTCGGGGGAGCAGGCGGTCCGCCGGCTGGTGGCGCAGGCCAGCTACCTGGCCTTGGTGCCGGTGCGGGGGTCGATCCCGACACGCTGCCGCCTGATCTGCGAGATATGTTAAAAAAGAAGTGATTTCAGAAATTTGATTTGGAAAGGTAACTACTCATGGCAATTGCTCTCAGGCTTTCTCGCGGTGGTGCGAAAAAGCGTCCCTATTACCGCATCGTGGCTGCCGACAGCCGCAAGCCGCGCGATGGTCGCTATCTCGAACAGATCGGGATCTACAACCCACTGCTCGCCAAGGACGACGAAGGCCGGGTGAAGCTCGACGAGGATCGCGCGCGTTACTGGCTCGGTGTCGGCGCGCAGCCGAGCGACCGGGTTGCACGTTTCCTCGATGCCGCCGGCATTCGCGAGCGCACACCGAAGAACAATCCGCAAAAGGCCGAACCGGGCGAAAAGGCCAAGGAACGCGCCGAAGAGAAAGCCGCCAAGGAAGCCGATGCCGCAGAAGCTCTGAAAGCTGCTGAGGACGCTCCGGTCGAGGAAGAAGCAAAGACCGAAGACGCACCTGCTCAAGATGCTCCGGCGGAGGAAGCTGCAACCGAGGAAACCCCTGCTGAAGAAACTCCGGCCGAGGAAACCAAGGCTGACGATGCCGGCGAAGAAAAGGCCGAGGGCTAAGCTCCTTGGCGCAGGACAAGCCCGTCACTCTGGCCGCCGTCACCGGCGCGCATGGTGTGACGGGCGAAGTCCGCCTCAAGCTGCTCGGTGAAGGGCTGGACGGCGTGAAAGTGCACAAGTCCTTCAACGAGGGAGCGTTGACTCTCACCGGGATACGCGGCGACAACAAGGGCGGCGCGATCGCGCGCTTTGCCGAAATAACCAACCGCAACACCGCGGAAGCACTGCGCGGCACCACCTTGAGCGTCCCGCGGTCCGCGCTGCCCGAACTGGGCGAAGGCGAATATTACCATGCCGACCTGGTCGGCCTGAGGGTTGTGACCGAAACGGGCGAGGGCATCGGCATCGTCCACGCCATCGAAAATTATGGTGCGACAGACATTGTCGAGATCCAACGTGCCAACGGCAAGCGTTTCATGGTACCGATGGTCGACGCCGCGATACCGGAGTGGGATACGGAGAAGCTGGTCGTCATGAGCGATTTCTGCGCGGAGTAACGGATAGCATGATGGGTATTGCCGGAATCCTGTTTATCGTCGTCGTAGTGGCAGTAGTGTCGCTTGGCCTGGCGTTCCTCCTTGATACGGTGGCGCAGAATGTGGCCTGGCAGCGCCGAGCGTTATATGCGGCGCTTGGTGGATCGTTCATCCCGATGTCCTTGCCGCTGGTCACCCTGTTGCTGGAAATCGGCGAGGGGCCGGAAATGATCGTCCCGATCATGGGTATTGTCGTTATGGCGCTTATCCTTGCTGCGGTGGCCGGTTTTCCGGCCGCCTATTGGTTGTCCAAACGGTGCGAGCGGGCCCGTGATCCGGATATCTTCAAATGACGACCAATACCCTCTCCGTTGCCATCGCACAGGCTGCGCCGATCCCGCTGGCGATCGGTGACGGGATCGCCAAGGCGGTGGAGTTGGCACGGCAGGCGATGGCCGATGGGGCGAAGCTCGTCGCATTCGGTGAGACGTTCCTCGGCGGTTATCCGCTGTGGCTCGACGAGGCGCCTGGTGCGGCGCTATGGGATCATCCGGGCACCAAGGCGCTGCACCGGATCCTGCTCGAAAATGCAGTGGTCGAAGGTGACGAACGCTTCGCGCCGTTGCAGGAACTGTGCGACGAAAACGATGCCTGTATCTCGATCGGAGCGCATGAGCGGGTTCGCTCTAGCCTCTACAACAACCAGTTGATGTTTCGCCCCGGGCAAGATCCGCTGCCGCATCGCAAGCTGGTGCCGACGCATGGCGAGCGGCTGGTATGGATGCGCGGCGACGGTTCGACGCTCAACGTCCACGAAGCCGAATGGGGCAAGGTCGGCAACCTGATCTGCTGGGAGCACTGGATGCCGCTCGCCCGCGCGGCGATGCACAATCTCGGCGAGGCGGTCCATATCGCCGCCTGGCCGACCGTGCGCGAGGAATATGCGCTCAATTCGCGGCATTATGCGTTCGAGGGGCGCTGCTTTGTGCTTGCTGCAGGGCTGGTGCAGCGCAAGGATGATCTGTTCGACGGGCTGGAGCGTTGCGGCGGCGATGCGGACGCGAAAGAACTAATCGAAGCCATCGAAGGCGATGTCCTCAACAAAGGCGGCAGCCTGATCGCCGCACCCGATGCGCGGGTGATCGTTCAGGCGGGTGAGGAAGAGGAAGTGCTCTACACCGAGCTCGACTTGGCCGAGATCGGCCAAAACCTGGCCTCGCTCGATACCGATGGTCACTATTCGCGGCCCGATGTGTTCGCGCTAAGCGTCGATACGCGCGCGAAGGATGGGGTCGAATG
>JANQPE010000037.1 GCA_028289565.1 Parerythrobacter sp. | reverse complement strand
AGATATCCTCCAACCCGCGTCCGACTTCCTTCAGCGCACCGTCGAAACGCTCCTTGGCTGCTATCTGCCGCTCGGTTGGTGACAAGGCGGCTTGTCCTCCGCCTTCGATGCGCACGGGATCCCAGCGCATAGCCACGTTGGGGCCCAGATGCGCGCGCTCGTAATCAGCGCGCAGGCACTCGCCGGCAGCGAACAGGCGGTCATCGAGATGGCCCCTGGAATGGAGCCAGGAAAGTGGCGATTCGGCCAGGTTCACTGTCACGCTTCGCCGCTTGCCTAGCGCTCGCTTGCCTCTACGCGGCCCTTCCGCGGTCAGATCACACTCCACCAACTTGCGACGCATGGGCATTCTCCCGTGACGAATCCGAGCGCAGAGCTTGCAATTATTCGGTTATTGTAGGAAAGTAAAAAGTACCAAAAGGGTTACTCGGAGCCATAGTGTGATCAATCGTATCCGTGATATTCGCAAGGAAAAGGGCTGGACGCTTGCCGATCTCGCCGCAGCCTGCACCCCCCCGACGACTGCACAGACCATAGGCAGGCTTGAGACCGGCATGCGCAATCTGTCGCTCAAATGGATGGACCGGATCGCCAACGCGCTCGGTGTGGATCCGGAAACGCTGGTCCGTTCCGAAAAGGCCGCGCATCCGCAAGTGGTCGCAACGCTCGGCGATGGCGGTCCCGAAGCCCTTTCCGAACCCCGCGATGCAATCCTTGCCACCGATCTCGGCGGAGACGGTCCGCTAATGGTCCTGACCGTGCAGGCCAGTACGGGCGAATATCGGCCGGGCGATCAGATATGGCTCCGTCAGCTCGATCCTGCCGATACCCAGCGAGCGATCAATCGCGATGTCCTCGTGCCGAGACCGGGCGGGCGGTTCGCCTTCGGCAGACTCATAGACCGGCAGGGAACTCTGGTCGGCATCCTGCCGCCGGGCGCGGGCCAGAAACAGCAAGTGATTGACACCCCTGCATGGGTCGGCGTCGCCGAAATGCTGGTGCGCAAATTGTGACCCGCCGGGTCCTCTCGCTTTCCACGTTGTATCCGAATGCGCACAGCCCGCAATTCGGCACTTTCGTAGCCCGTTCGCTCGAAGCGCTGGCTGCTCGCGAGGACTGGGATGTAACCGTCATCAATCCGATCGGTATTCCGCCCATCGCCCTGGGCCGGTATCGCGCCCTGGCGCAGTCCGTATGCGACGGACAGGAGAACGGAATCGATGTCCGGCGCCCGAAATTCACCCTGATCCCGCGATTTGGAGGACGGGTTAACCCGGGAATTATCGCCCGCACCGTCCTTCCACTGGCCAAGAGGCTTCATCAGGAAATGCCGTTCGACATTGTCGATGCGCAATTCTTCTACCCCGACGGCCCCGCCGCGGCATGGTTGGCAAAACAGCTCACTCTGCCCTTTTCGATCAAGGCGCGCGGGTCGGACATTACCTATTGGGGGGGCAAATCCTTCGCTCGAGAACAGATGCTGGCCGCCGCCACCGATGCTGACGGGTTGCTGGCAGTTTCCGAAGCACTGGCCGAGGACATGGTCGAGCTAGGCATGCCGCGCGAAAAGATTGCAGTGCATTACACCGGTCTCGATCGCGACCGCTTCCGCCCGCTTTACCACGCCGGGTTGCGCGCCCAGCTCGGCCAGTCGCTCGGCCTGCCGCTATCGAACGACGAAACCCTGGTCGTCACGGTAGGCACGTTCATGCAGAGCAAGGGGCAAGAACTGGTGCTGGGGGCTATTGCCAGCCTGTCCGATGCGAGGTTGCTGCTGGTCGGCAAAGGCGAAGATGACGCCCATCTGCAATCGCTTGCGCGCGATATGCGGATCGCAGATCGCGTCCATTTCCTTGGCACGGTCGATCACGACCTCCTCCCGGTGATTTTGTCCGCCGCCGATGTCATGGCTCTACCCTCGGCACGCGAAGGCCTTGCCAATGCCTGGGTCGAAGCGCTGGCTTGCGGCACACCAGTCGTGATTGCCGACGCAGGTGGCGCGCGCGAATTGCTGCGTTCCCCCGATGCCGGCACGATCGTGAGGCGCGAAGTCGACGCGGTGGCGGCAGGTATCAAGCGCGTGATGGCGCGGGGTTCATCGCGGCAGGATGTCGCCGCAACCGTCGAGCATTTCGACTGGAAACACCATGCCGCTGAACTGGCGGCGCATTACGAGCGCTCGATCTCTCGTTAAGACATCACCACTCGTCTTTTCCGCCACCCGGGGAGACATTCTCCCAAACTAGCTCAGCCGCCGCGCAGCCGCTTCCTGCTTGTCGGCCACCGTTTCCTCGGGCACGAAACTGTTCGAATCGACCCCCAGCCAGATGAGCATCGGCGCAGCCATGTAGACCGAGCTGTAAGTACCGACCACCAGGCCCAGGAAGATCGCCGCGGTCAGGCCGAACAGGCTCGCCGGACCGAAGAACAGCAGCGGGATCAGAGCCACGGCCAGCGTCAGCGAAGTCATCACCGTGCGTGCCAGTGTCTCGTTGACCGACAGGTCGAGAAGTTCGGGCAGCGGCATCTTGCGAAATTTCTTCAGATTCTCGCGTATGCGATCGTAGACAACGATCGTATCGTTCAACGAGTAGCCGATGATCGCCAGAATGGCGGCGATGATCTGCAGGCTGAATTCGAGCTGGAACAACGCGAACATGCCCAGCGTCAGCGACACGTCGTGGAACAACGCAAAGAGCGCCCCTACCCCGAACTGCCATTCGAACCGGATCCAGATATAGAGCGCCACGGCCAGCATGGCCGCCAGCAGCGCCAGCACCGCATCGTTACGAAACTCGCCCGATACCTTGCCCGAGACCGAATCCCGCCCGTCGAGCCGGAAATCGGAGAAGTTGTCCGCGAGGTTCGCCGTGATCGTCTCGGCGATACGGTCGGCCGCCTCTTTGTCGCCTTCGGCTCCTTCCGGCAAGCGGACACGGATCGAAACCTGGTTGTCCTCGCCGAAGCGCTGGACCACGGGCGAACCGAAGCCGAGCGTTTCGACTTGCGCCCGCACTTCGGAAACGGGCGCCTGCTCGCTCTGTTCGAATGTCGCGCGGACTTCCAGGCCACCGGCGAAGTCGACACCGTAATTGAGTCCCTTGGTCAGCACCAGGGCCCAGCTCGCCGCGATCAGCAGGCAACTGACCACATAGAACGGCACACGCCATCTCAGGAACCTGATGTTCGTATCGTCAGGGACGAGCTTGAGCAGTTTCATTTCCCTTGTCCCCTTACAGATTGATGTCCTGGGGTCGCGTTTTCCGCAACCAGCCGGCAACCCACATCCGGGTCAGCGCAACGGCAGTGAAGACGCTGGTAAACAACCCGATGACGAGCACTACGGCAAAACCGCGCACCGGCCCGGAGCCGAACAGGAACAGCAATACGCCGGCAATGAAGTTGGTTATGTTGGCGTCGTAAATGGCACGCGTCGCTTCCTTGTAGCCGTTTTCGACCGCCGCGAAAACGCGGCGGCCGCGTTTTCGCTCTTCGCGGATGCGTTCGTTGATCAGCACGTTGGCATCGACCGCCGCACCGATCGTAAGCACAAAACCCGCGATACCCGGCAACGTCAGCGTTGTGTTGAGTGCGGCCATGATGCCCAGGATCATCAACACGTTCAATCCCAGCGCGAGCGTCGCGTAAACGCCGAAGCGACCATAGGTGACTATCATCAGCACGATCACGGCGATCGAACCGATCAGCATCGCGATCATGCCCTTGCGGATCGAATCCGCGCCGAGATCCGGCCCCACGGTGCGCTCCTCGACCACCGCGAGATCTACCGGTAGTGCACCCGATTGCAGCGCGATGGCGAGCGCATAAGCGGACTCGGTCGTGAAGCTGCCTGAAATCTGCGCTTGTCCGCCCAGGATCGGCTCGCGAAAGAAGGGTGCCGAAATCACCTCCCCGTCGAGGATGATCGCAAACCTCTGCCCGACATTCTCGGTGCTGAGCTTGGCGAACCGTTCCGTGCCCTGGCTGTCGAACTGGATATTCACCACCGGCGTCCGGTTGTCTTGCGGATCGACACCGGATTGCGCACCGATCAGCGAATCACCCTGAATTCCGCCGAGCCGGATAACCGCTTCCGACAACCCTTCTTGCGGCGTGCCGGCCTGGTAAGGGAAAATCTGACTGCCCGGATTGGCGATGCCTTGCGCGACATCGGCAGGCAATGCCCGCTGGTCGACCAGCTTGAATTCGAGCTTGGCGGTCTTGCCGAGCAGCTCTTTGAGCTCGTCCGGGTCCTGGAGGCCGGGTACCTGGACGACGATCCTTGTATCACCTTGGCGGATAATGGTCGGCTCACGCGTGCCAAGACCGTCGATACGCTTGCGCACGACTTCGGTGGCACTATCCATCGCCGAGGTGACCGCATTGTCCAAACCCGCCTCGGTCGGCGTCAGGATGAAACGCTGACCGTCCACGACTTGCAGATCCCACTCGCGCTGAAGACTGGTGCCGTTCATCAACGGCAGGATCAGTTCGCGGGCGCGATCGACCTGCGAACCGTCGTCCAGCATGAAGCTCAGTTGATCGCCCTGGGTTGAAACGTCGCCGATCCGGATTCGCGGCTCTGCCTGACGCATTGCGGTGCGGACCGCTTCTTCCATGTTTTCCAGCCGCTGCGCCGCAACCTGCGAAGGTTCCGCTTCAAGCAGGATATGGCTGCCGCCGGCTAGGTCGAGACCAAGGTTGACGGTCGGCTCGGGCAATATGTCGGGCCAATCGACACCGGCCGTCGCGAAGATAGAGGGCAGCGCGGCGATAGCAGCCGCCAGCGTAATCCCCCACAGCCAGATTTTCTTCCAGGTCGGAAATTCGAGCATTATGGTACGCCCCGCTTCTACCGGTCGTCAGTCGTTCGCGGCAGTACCGCCCGGCGGGACGATATCGCCGATAGTGTTCTTGACCGCCTTCACGCGGACGCCCTTGGTCAGCTCGATATCCGCATAATGCTCATCGACCTTGACCACCTTGCCCAGCAAGCCACCAGCGGTGACGACCTGGTCGCCCTTCTTGATGCCGGCGATCTTCTCGCGGTGCTCCTTCTGCTGCTTCATCTGCGGACGGATGATCAGGAACCAGAAAATTGCGATCATGCCGACGATCGGCAGCCAACTCATCCAGACAGGCGGTGCGTCGGCACTGGCCGCTGCGGCAAGGAAATCGAGCATTTTGTGAGCCTATTCGAAATTGTAAAACAGTTCGTCCCGGGCGGCTGCGGGTACGATTTCGAACCGCATCCCTGCCTGCCCTTCCAGACGTAGGTGGGCGCGACTAGCAGCAAAGCAAGAGGTCCGCAACGAAACTGCCGTTACCGCCTGTCATTACCTGGGGGCGAGTCAGCGCTTGCCAGCCCCAGGCGCCCGCCTTATAGGCGCGCCCTCCACTGGATCCGGGACGTAGCGCAGTCTGGTAGCGCATCACACTGGGGGTGTGGGGGTCGCTGGTTCGAATCCAGTCGTCCCGACCAGTGGAATTTCATGCGCTTCGCGATATCTCGCTCATAGCCCTCTTCGGACAAGATCGGCCCGGTCTTGCCCCTCGGTCCGCCCTTCCACCCAATCTTATCTCGTCATCCGGGTGGAATCTGGGGGCCGGGTGCAAGTTATTACTGCGGTTTGACCAGAACGACAGCGATTCCAGCTCCCGCTGGGATGACAAGAAAGGTGACGGGATGATTAGGTGGCGGAGAACGCAGGGGCGCTGAACAGCCCTTGTTCGGAGACGATAGGCGAAACGGGATACCCGCCTGATATTGCACCGCCCCCGCATCGCCCCTAACCGGACCGGTAAGGAGAATGCGATGAGCGCAAACGACACCCGCCCGAAAATGCGAAGCTGGCTGTTCGCGCCCGGCGATAGCGAGAAGAAAATGGGCAAGGCGGCCGATGGTCCGGCCGATATCGTCCTGCTCGATCTGGAAGATTCGGTGATGCCGGAAAACAAGCCGGCAGCACGCGAATTGGTGCGCGATTTCCTCGGCTCGCGCGACGATCGCCAGCGGCTGTGGGTCCGGATCAATCCGCTGTCGAGCGGCGAAACGCGCACCGATCTTGACGTGATCATGGCCTCCACACCCGGAGGGATTTTCCTGCCCAAGGCAGAAGGGCGCGAGGATGTCGAGATGCTCGATGAATGGCTCACCGGGCTGGAAACCACCCACGGCATCAAACCCGGCGCGACGAAAGTCGCCGCGCTGGTCACGGAAACCCCCAAGGCAATGTTCCATGCCGGAGATTACGAGGGTGCTCCGCGACTGATGGCGATGAGCTGGGGTGCGGAAGACCTGTCCTCCGCTCTTGGGGCCCGTATCCAGTTCCGCCCGGATGGCGGCTATATGCCGACCTATGAACTCGCGCGAAGCCTATGCCTGCTCGGTGCGGCTGCGGCGGGAGTCGCACCGATCGAGACGATCCAGGCCGACTTCCGCGACCTCGACCGACTGCGGGAGCGTGCATTGATGGTCCGCGGACAAGGGTATCGCGGCATGCTGGCGATCCACCCCGCGCAAGTCAATGTAATCAACGAGGCCTTTACGCCCAGCGAGGAGGAAATCGCGCATGCGCGTGCGGTGGTCGAAGCATTTGCCGCCAATCCGGGGGCCGGTACAGTCGGGCTGGACGGGGCGATGCTCGACCGGCCGCACCTTGCGCTTGCCCAAGCGCTCTTGAAAAGTGCCGATTAAGAGAAATAGTTTTCCTACATGAACCAATTTGGTTATATACCGTGCGACTCGCAATCAGGGAGCGTACAAATGGCCATTCTCGAATCGCTGATCGGTCCGATCGCCTCGATCATCGACAAGATCATTCCCGACAAGGAAGCCCGGGCGAAAGCCAAGCTCGAGCTGATCAAGCTCGAAGGCACGCAGGACCTGAAACAGATCGAAGCGCGCCTCGCCGCCATCGTCGCCGAGGCCAATTCGCGCGACCCATGGACCAGCCGCGCGCGCCCCAGCTTCCTCTACGTGATGTATGTCCTGCTGCTCTTCGCCCTGCCGATGGGTCTGCTCGCCGCCTTCAATCCACCCGCCGCAAGCGACATCGCCGCCGGAATGAACGCCTATCTCGGCGGCTTGCCCGAACCGCTCTACGCGCTCTTCGGCACCGGCTATCTCGGCTACACCGCCGCCCGCCAGTGGGGAAAGACCAAGGGCGTCGACAGGTAAGCGCCCAGCACGCTATGCGGCGGGCATGACCGATATCGTTTACGTCCTCAACGGCCCCAACCTCAACCTGCTCGGCCTGCGCGAGCCGGAGATTTACGGCACCGACACGCTCGACGACATTGCCGGCATGCTGGAGGATCGCGGACGCGAGCTGGGCCTTGAGATCGACATGCGCCAGTCCAATCACGAAGGGCACCTGGTCGACTGGCTGCACGAAGCGCAGGCGGAGGAAGCCAGGGCCGTGCTGCTCAATGCCGGAGCCTATACGCACACCTCGATCGCGCTGCTCGACGCGATCAAGGCGATCCGTACGCCGGTCATCGAAGTCCACTTGTCCGACCCGACAACGCGTGAGGATTTCCGCCATCACTCCTTTGTCGCCACGGGCGCCGTGAAGACCGTGCAGGGCCTCGGTCCGCGCGGCTACGTACTAGCACTGGAAGCCGCGGC
>JANQPE010000032.1 GCA_028289565.1 Parerythrobacter sp. | reverse complement strand
TCCCGGCGCCGATATCGAGCAGCTTGGCGTCGCGCAGGTAGCGTTCGACCGGCCAGTCTTTCGTATAACCCGCCCCGCCCAGCGCCTGGACGCTTTCCGCCGCCACGCGGAAGGCGTTTTCGCTCGCCAGCAAGATCGCGCCCGCCGCATCGAACCGGGTCGTCTGGTCGGCATCGCAGGCCTTCGCCACGGCGTAGGTATAGGCGCGGGCCGATTGCAGCGCGACATACATATCCGCGACCTTCGCCTGCATTAGCTGGAAGCTGCCGATCGGCTTGCCGAACTGCTTGCGCTCGCGCAGATACGGGATGACCGTGTCGAGGCAGGCCTGCATGATGCCAAGTTGCAATCCGGCGAGCACGACGCGCTCGTAATCGAGCCCGCTCATCAGCACCCCGACGCCGCCATGGAGCGGACCCATCACATTCTCTTCGGGCACTTCGCAATCGTCGAACACCAGTTCGGCGGTGGGTGAGCCGCGCATGCCCATCTTGTCGATCTTCTGCCCGATGCTGAAGCCGGGCATGTCCTTCTCGATGATGAACGCGGTAATCCCGCGGCTGGCCGCTTCGGGCGCGGTCTTGGCATAGACCACCAGCGTATCGGCATGCGTCGCATTGGTGATCCAGAACTTGGTTCCGTTGAGCAAATAGCCGCCTTGGACCTCCTCCGCCTTGAGCTTCATCGAGACGACGTCGGACCCCGCGCCAGCCTCGCTCATCGCAAGGCTGCCGACATGCTCGCCGCTGATCAGCCCCGGCAGATATTTCGCCTTCTGCTCGGGATTGCCCCAGCGGCGGACCTGATTGACGCACAGGTTCGAATGGGCGCCGTAGCTGAGACCCACCGAAGCGCTGGCCCGGCTGACTTCCTCGACCGCGATCACATGTTCGAGATAGCCGAGGCCCAGCCCGCCATCTTCCTCGTCGACGGTGATGCCGTGCAGACCGAGTTCGCCCATTTTGGGCCATAGCTCTTCGGGGAACCAATCTTCGCGGTCGGCCTTCTCGGCCAGCGGCGCGATCTGTTCGTCGGCGAAACGGGCAGTGGTTTCGCGAATCATTTCGGCAGCTTCGCCGAGCTGGAAATCGAAATCGGGTGTGGCGCGCATGGAAACTCCTGTTTGCCCGAAGGCGCATAGCCGAGCGCGAGACCGCCCGCAAACCGCTCTCCGGACAGCATGCCTGGCACGACGAAAGCTTCCCCTCATCGCGCAATGTTGTAGGGTATGCGGCGATGGCCGCTGCCGACGACCCGCATCTTTCCTTCGCCGCGATCCGCAAGATCTATGACGGGGCAATCGCGGTCGATGGTGTCGATTGCAAAATTCCGATCGGTCAGTTCGTGGCGCTGGTCGGAGCGTCAGGTTCGGGCAAATCGACGCTGCTCAAGACCGTCAACCGGCTGATCGAGCCGACTTCCGGACGAGTGCTGTTGGAAGGCAAGGATGTCGTCGACCTGCCCGCACCCGTGCTGCGGCGCCGGATCGGCTACGTATTCCAGGGGATCGGCCTGTTTCCACATATGGATGTGGCGGAGAATATCGGCATCGGCCCGCGCCTGGCGGGTGCTCCCCTTGCGTCGGAACGCATTGCTGAACTGCTGGAATGGGTCGAACTGGATGGCGGTTACGCCAGCCGCATGCCGGGCGAATTGTCGGGCGGTCAGCGTCAGCGGATCGGGGTCGCCCGCGCCCTGGCCTCCGAACCGCGCCTGTTACTGATGGACGAACCCTTCGGGGCGCTCGACCCGGTCACTCGCGACGCGCTGGGCAAGAGGACGCGCGCGCTGCACGACCGTCTCGGCCTGACCACGATAATGGTGACTCACGACATGGCCGAAGCCCTGTTGCTGGCCGACCGGGTTCTGGTGATGCACGGCGGACGCATCGTCGCCGACGAAAGCCCCCACGGGCTGCTGGCGGGCGCCGGCGGAAAAATCGCGCAAGCGCTGGTCGCGGTACCGCGCGAACAGGCCGGTCGGATCGAGGCACTCGAGGCATGAGCGAAATCTGGCCCATCCTGCTTGGCCTCGGCGACAAGCTTGCCGCACATGTCGTCCTCGCCGCGTCGGCGATCGCGCTCGGCATCGTGGTGGCCCTGCCGCTTGCCGTCTGGGCGAGCCGGGTGCCATTCATGGCACGCGTCGTGCTGGGCTTCGCCAGCCTGGTCCAGACGATCCCGGCGCTGGCATTGCTGGCACTGTTCTTCCCCATCCTGCTGAGCTTGCGGGCGATCTTCGGCGAAGGCCTGCCGACGCTCGGCTTCCTGCCCGCGCTGCTGGCGCTGGCGCTTTACGCGCTGCTGCCGATCCTCAGGAATGCGGTAACCGCGCGCGAGCATATGGCGCCCGGCGTGCTCGAGGCCGCCAACGGCGTCGGCATGACCGGCTGGCAGAAGCTGCGCCTGGTCGAGGCTCCGCTGGCCGCCCCCTATGTCATGGCGGGCATTCGCACCGCGGCGGTATGGACCATCGGCGCGGCCACGCTGTCGACGACGATCGGCCAGCCGGGCCTGGGCGACCCGATCTTCGCCGGATTGCAGACGCAGAACTGGGCGCTCGTCCTGGCCGGCTGTATCGCGTCAGCCGGGCTGGCGCTGGTCGCGGATGTCCTGCTCGGCATGATCGAGCGCGGCTTCGCCGGACGGCGGAAATGGCTTGTCTGGGGCGGACTGGCGGTGGCGGCAACTGGCATTGTCGCATCCGCGCTCGCCTTGCGTCCCGTAGCCGACAGCAACGACCGGATCGTGATCGGTGCCAAGAGCTTTTCCGAGCAATATATCCTCGCCCAGTTGATCGGCGGCAGGCTGGAGAAAGCCGGATACACGGTCGAATATCGCGACGGCCTGGGCTCGGCGGTAGTCCACAATGCCGTCACAACCGGCGCGATCGACATCTCGATCGACTATACCGGAACGCTATGGACCAACCAGCTCGGGCGCGAGGATAATCCGGGCCGCGAGGAAATCTATCGCATTATCGTGGACTGGGAGCGCGAGACGACCGGCACGCATGTCCTTGGCCGGCTGGGTTTCGATAATGCCTATGCGCTGGCCATGCGGCGCGACCGGGCGGCACGGTTGGGCATAGAAACACTAGCCGATCTCGCCCGGCTGTCCCCGCAACTGACCATCGGGGGCGATGTCGAATTCTTCGAACGGCCCGAATGGATCGCGGTAAGGGAAGCCTACGGGTTCAACTTCGCGCAGCGACGCAATTTCACCACCACTTTCATGTATAACGCGCTGCAATCGGGCGAAGCCGATGCGATCTCCGCCTATACGTCGGACGGGCGGATCGCGGCGGACGATCTGCTTGTCCTCGAGGATGTGAAGGGCGCTTTTCCCGCCTATGACGCGCTGGTTCTGATCGCCCCCGAACATGCGGACGACACAGGCTTGCTGGCCGCGCTCGAACCGCTGGTCGGCGCGATCGATGTGGAGGCGATGCGCGAGGCCAACTTCGCCGTGGACCGCGAGAAAGGCAAGCAGAGCCCGCAACAGGCCGCCCGGCAACTGGCAGCGCGACTGGGCCTCTAGTCTTCTTCGAACCCCGCTCCGTCAGGCCAGTTCGGCGCGGCAAGCCCCATCACCTTGAACAGCGCGCCCATCTGGTCGTCGGAGACCAGCCGGTCGAGCGCGCGGCCGATTTCCTCGGCATAATGCGGTGCGCGCCGGGTCAGGGCTTGGGCACGGGTTTCGATGCCGAGGGCGCGCAGCCATTTGCCTTGCGTCACGGTACCCAGGTGCCTGATCTCGCGCGCAAGCGCGATGCGGGCCAGCGTGGCAAAATCGACATGCGCCGTGAGATCCGCTTTGCCGGGTGCGGCAAAGGGATCGACCTTGCGATGCGCGCGCACCGCCTGCAGTGTCGAGCCGGCATTCAATTCCTCGCTGCCATAGTCGACGATCAGGGCCGCACCGCCCTGATCGGCCAGCCTCCCAGCAATCTCGTACAGGATGGCGGATGCCGCCGGGCAGGTTTCGAGCAGTGTACCATGCGGAGCGTCGCGCCATTCGGCCGGCACCGCTGTATCCATCGGCTGCCCTCCGGCAACGAAAACGAACTTGTCCCGCTCCAGCCCGACCATCCGCTCGCGCCACCCTTTGTCGGTACGGACCAGTTGGCGCAGCGGAAGCGCATCGAAGAACTCATTGGCAACCAGCAGGATCGGCCCGCCCTTCGGTATCGTGGACAGATCGTCATGCCAGATCGCCTGCGGGATTGCCTCTTCCTGGATATCGCGCAAGGCGACAGAGGTTTCGACCAGATGGACCTCCGGCTCCAATCCGTATTGCCTTGCCGAGCGCAGGGCGTCTTTCGCCAGCGTGCCCCGGCCCGGACCCAGTTCGACATAGAGTACGGGTTGCCGCCGCCCGGCATTGATCCACATATCGGCCAACCACAGGCCGACAAGCTCACCGAACATCTGGCTGATTTCGGGCGCGGTGATGAAATCGCCCGCCAGGCCGAACGGATCGCGATCAGCATAGTAGCGCGCATTGCTCTCACCCATGAACTGAGCAAGCGAAATCGGACCGGTATTATCAATCAGCCGGCGAAAGATATCGCCGAGGTTGCGATTCTCTTCGCTCATGTGCCGAAGATCATGCCGTTGCCTGTTTGCTTCCGCCGCTTGCAAGCTCGGGCCGCATATACGCCCTGACCACCAGGGCCAGCCCGAGCAGAATCATCGGCAGCGTCAACCATTGCCCCATCGAAAGACCGCTTTCCGCCGCAAACTGCGCCAGATGCGCATCCGGTTCGCGAAAGAACTCGACCGTGAACCGGCCCAGCGCGATACCGGCGGTGAACACGCCAACCAGCAAGCCGGGACGGTAGCGGGCACGGGTCTTCCAGAACAGCAGCAGCAGGATGACAGCCAGGGCCGCTCCTTCGAGCGCAGCTTCGTAAAGCTGCGATGGATGCCGGCCCAGCGGCCCTGCTTCGGGAAACACCATTGCCCATGGCACGTCCGTCTCGCGCCCCCACAATTCGCCGTTTACGAAATTGGCCAGGCGCCCGAACATCATCCCGAACGGCACATTGACCGCGATATAATCCGCCACTCGCAGGAAATTGAGCCCACCGCCGCGACAGACCCATGCAATCGCCAGCAATACGCCCAGCACTCCCCCATGGAAGCTCATTCCGCCATCCCACAGGCGCAAGAGATCGTAGCTGATCAAACCGTCGCCATTGAAGCCGGTGAACAGCTCCGGCTTGTAGAACAACGCATAACCCAGCCGTCCACCGAGGATGATTCCAAGCGTGCAGTAGAAGAACAGGTCCTCGGCATGGCGCTGCGCCATCGGGGCGCCCGGCGCCTTGATCATTCTCGTCAGGTGCCAGTAGCCAAGCAGGATTCCGGCAAGATAGGCGAGCGAGTACCAGCGTAGCGTGAAGAAACCGAGGTCGATTCCCGGGGTCAGGCCCAGCTCCGCCCATTGGATCGGTTGCGAAACTTCCGCAGCGGCAGCGAGTAGTGACAGCAAGTGGCGAACCCCTTAGTAGCTTGAATTATATCGCGCAGGCGCAAGGCCGCGCGGCTTTTGGCATAGCGCGCAGGCTTGCGAAACCCTGCGTTCATCAAAGAGCCGAAAAATACCGATGCCGTAACGGCAGGGAAAGGAAGAGAGACGACGATGGCGACCGAACTGGACCTGGATCTCGAGAGAATCATTACCCAGCTAATCGGGCCGGGCATGCCTTTCGAAACCGTTCCGTTCGAACGTTACGGCGTCGAATTGCCCGCATTCAAGGGCGCACCGCCCAGCCTCGCGCATTATTTCGCCCACTTCTGCAACGAGCACAAGGATCTCGAATTCCTGGTCGACGGCGATATCCGCCTGACCTTCGGCGAGTGCTGGGCGGCCGCGAGCCATGTCGCGGCCGGACTGGCCCGGAAGCACGGCGTGAAGAAGGGCGATCGGGTCGGCATGGCGGCACGCAATTCGGCCAACTGGATCGTCGCCTATATGGGGATCGTCATGGCCGGCGGGTGCGCTACACTGCTCAACGGGTTCTGGACCGGCGACGAACTGGCCTATGGGATCCGTCTCGCCGAATGCGAACTGGTGCTGGCCGACGAAAGCCGCGCGATGCGGCTGGAGGGCACCGACCACCCGGCCAGGATCGTGTTGTTCGAGCATGACTGTCCGCCCGCCGAAGGTCTCGCCGAGATCTGGGCTGAAGGCGATACCGCAATGCAGATGCTGACCGAGCTTGGGCCGGACGATCTGGCGACTATCCTCTATACTTCGGGTTCGACGGGTCAGTCGAAAGGGGCATGGTCCGACCATCGCGGCGTCGTAAGCGGGACGATGAGCTATATCTCGCAAAGCGCGATGGCGGCGCAATTGCTGACCGAGCGCGGCGAAGCGCCGGACAGCCAGCCCTGCGCACTGATCGCTGTGCCGCTGTTCCACGTTACCGGTGAAGTACCACTCTACCTGCAAAGCTACGGAATTGCGCGCAAGCTGGTTCTGATGCCCAAATGGGATGCTCGCGAAGCGATGCGCCTGATGGAAAAGGAAGCCGTTTCCTATTTCGTCGGAGTGCCGTTGATGAGCTACGAAATCGCCACGCACTCCGAACGCGAGCGCTTCGACCTCACCGCGTGCAAGAGCTTCGCCGCAGGCGGTGCCCCACGCCCGGTCGATCATGTGACCAAGATCAAGGACGCCTTTCCGGACGGATTCCCGCTGCTCGGGTACGGCCTGACCGAAACCAACGGGGTGGGCTGCGGCAATTTCAACGAGAATTACATGGCCAAGCCCGGCAGCACCGGGAAGGCCAGCCGCCCACTGGTCGATCTGGCCATCCTCGACGACGACGGCAATTCGCTGCCGCAAGGCGATGTCGGCGAAGTCTGCATTCGAACCATCGCCAATTTCCGCGGCTACTGGAAAAACGATGAAGCGACCGCCACGGCTTTCACCGACGACGGCTATTTCCGTACCGGTGACCTCGGTTACCTAGACCAGGACGATTACCTGTTCATCGTCGATCGCAAGAAGGACATCATTATCCGTGGTGGCGAGAATATTTCCTGCATCGAGGTCGAAGAAGCGATTTATGCACATGACGGCGTAGCCGAATGCTCGGTCTTCGGTCTGCCCGACGAACGGTTCGGCGAAATTCCCGCAGCCGTCTATCACATGAAAGACGGACAGGAGATGACCCCGGAAGGGCTGCGCGACTTCCTCACCGGCAATATCGCACCGTTCAAGGTGCCCCAGCATATCTGGCAATCGCATGACGACCTGCCGCGCCTCGGCACGCAGAAAATCGACAAGCGAACCGTGCGCACGATGTTCGCCAGCGAGTTTCTCGAGACTTGAACCAGATCAAGATCCCGCGGCAGAGGGCCATCCTCGACCGGCGCAAGCTAGCCGCTGAAATCGCCGAATGCATCGAACGATCGGGGACACAAGCACGACAGGAGATTGTCGAATTATTGCGCGAAGCGCTTGAGCGCGGGCGGGCTGAACTGTCTCGGCGCCTGACCGAGAGACCCTCTTCCGGTCACGAATGCGTCGCGAGTCACACCTTTCTGGTCGACCAACTGGTACGGCTGATCCACGACCATGTGATCGAGCACGATTATCCTGCCGGTAATCGGTCGTCGGGCGAACGGCTCACGATCATGGCGGTCGGCGGTTACGGGCGAGCTGAGATGGCGCCGCATTCCGACGTCGATATCGCGTTCCTGACCCCCACCCGCCGGGCACCGTGGTGCGAACAGGTGATTGAGGCGATCCTCTATTTCCTGTGGGACCTCGGCCTCAAGGTCGGTCATTCGAGCCGCACTCCCGAGGACATGGTCAAGATGGCGCGCGAAGACCTGACCATCCGCACGGCGTTGCTCGAAGGGCGGTACCTGTGGGGCGACAAGGATTTGTATGAAGAAGCCCGGCAGCGCTTCTGGGCCGAAGTCGTGACCGGTACCGCCCGCCGGTTCGTCGCCGAGAAGCTGGAAGAGCGCGATGCCAGGCACAAGCGGATGGGCGATAGCCGTTATGTCGTCGAACCCAATGTAAAGGACGGCAAGGGCGGATTGCGCGACCTGCACACGCTCTACTGGATTGGCAAGTATATCCATAAGGTGCGCAGCGCCGCCGAGCTGGTCGAAGTCGATTTGCTGACCAAGCAGGAGTACCGTTCCTTCCGCCGTGCCGAGGGTTTCCTGCTTGCCGTGCGCTGCCATCTCCACACGCAGACCGGCCGGGCCGAGGACCGGCTGACTTTCGACCTCCAGCGACAAGTCGCCGAGCGGATGAATTTCGCCGATCGCCCGGGCAAGAGCGCAGTCGAGCGGTTCATGCAATTCTATTTCCTGCAGGCAAAGCGGGTCGGCAGCCTGACCGGGGTGTTCCTAGCCCATATCGACCAGCAATTCGCGCAGCGGCCCGCGCGCAAGGGCCTGTTGGCAGGGTTCAGGGCACGAAGCCGC
>JANQPE010000029.1 GCA_028289565.1 Parerythrobacter sp. | reverse complement strand
CGAAGGATCGTGGCCAGCCACGCCCAAAACGGATTCCTTGCTCGCACCACCTGTTTTGCGCGCCTTAGGCGTTCCGGGTGCTGATTTCCGGATCGGATTGTCGGCTCACGATCTCGCTGCCGCGCTAGGCGCTCCCGAGGTCGTTCTAAGCCGCGCTCGGCGGGACGAAGTGGGGCCGGCAATCCCGTCGCGCTTCCTGCTGCGGGTGCGGGCGCTGCTGGGGAACGATCTGCTGTCGCGACATGAGGACGGCAAGCCGGTCGCCCTGGCCGGGGCGCTTGATGATGCCCCCCCCGAACCACGCTATTCAAGGCCCGAACCTGTACCGAGTCCCGAGCAGCGATCCGTGCGGATCAGCGTGACGGCACTGGATCGTCTGCGGTCCGATCCGTACCAGTTCTACGCTTCATCGATACTTCGTTTGCCTGAACTCGATGCGCTTGATGCCGAACCTTCGCCGGCATGGCAGGGCGAGCTCGCGCACGATATCCTGCAGGCCTGGCATGAAGGCGGGGGGCAACTTGCGCAGGTCGCAGACGATCAACTCGCGAAAATGAATGCCCATCCACTGACCAAGGCGCTGTGGCGTCCGCGCCTCCTGCGTGCACTCGAATGGGTCGAAACCGAAATCGTCGCCTCTCCCGAACGCACACCAGTCCTGTTCGAGGAATGGGGGCGGATGAACTTGCACGGGATCGAGATATTCGGACGGATCGACCGGCTGGACCGTTTCGAGGATGGCACTTACGCGGTGATCGATTACAAAACAGGACGACCGCCAAGCGCGGCGCAGGTCGAAGCGGGCTATGCACTCCAGCTCGGTACGCTCGGACTGATGGTCGAACGCGGTGGTTTCGATGCGGCAAAGGGTTTGCCCGCGGCATTCGAATACTGGTCCTTGGCCAAGAGCCCGAAGAGCGGGACCGGTTTCGGTTATGTCGCCACACCGATCATTGGAGGGAGCAGACGCAGCGGTATCCCGGCCGAGGAATTCCTTCCACTGGCACTGCATTATCTCGACGAAGCACTCGATCGCTGGATTCGCGGCAGCGAACCGTTCACTGCCAGGCTCAATCCCGATGCACCCGGATATGCGACCTACGATCAGTTGATGCGTCTCGATGAGTGGATGGGACGGGAACAGTGAGCGGGCACGGGAGCCAGGGAACGGTCCATCCTCTCGAGGGCAACCAGGCGAAGGCTGTAGATCCGCAGGATAGCGTGTGGTTGTCGGCTTCGGCCGGTACCGGCAAGACACAGGTGCTCTCCGCACGCGTGCTTCGCCTGCTCCTGCGCCGCGATGTGGAACCATCGCAAATCTTGTGCCTGACCTTCACCAAGGCCGGGGCAGTCGAAATGGCGACTCGCGTCAATGAAGTGTTGGCGAACTGGGTACGCATGAAACCGAATGCGCTTGCTGCTGACCTGAAAGCCATTGGTGCACCGTTCGATCCCGATACGCAGGAGCGTGCACGGACATTGTTCGCCAGCGTACTCGATTGCCCGGGCGGTGGTCTCAGAATTGATACGATTCATGCCTTTTCACAATGGCTGCTGGCAGCTTTTCCGGAAGAGGCCGGACTCATGCCTGGCGCGCGACCAATGGAGGATCGCGACCGGGAGATTCTCGTGCACGAGACTCTCGCCCGGATGCTGGTTGAATGGCAGGATAGCGGTGAGGATGCCTTGCTCGATGCACTTGCCATGCTGAGCGTGCGTATGGGTGCGGACGGTGTCCGGGGCTGGCTGGTACGTTGTGCCGAAGCACGTGAAGCATGGTTTGGCAAGGCAGCATGGCAGGAGCCGCTGGAGCCACGGGTACGCGGTTTGCTTGGCCTTGCCGCCGATACCGATGAAAGCGCCTTGGCGGGGTTGTGCGGCGATGACAGTTTCGATGTCACGGCGCTTCGCCTGTGCCTTTCCGCCAACCGATCCTGGGATACGAAGACCGCCTCCGCCGGCATCGAAGCTGTCGAGGCCTGGCTTGCAGCCGAGCCTGCGGAACGTGTTGGGGCGTGCGACGCTTTACGACAGGCCCTGTTCACGCTCAAAAGCGAGCCGCGCGCGCTCAAGTCCCTTGAAAAATACGAAAGCGGCTATGCCGAAGCTGCGCGGAATGTACTGGCTTCGCTGAACAAGGTGGCAGAGTTGCAGATGCTGCTGCAATTGGTCGAGTTCATTACACCCGCGCTGACGGTCGGCAGGCGGTTTGCATTGCGTTGGGACGAAGCGAAGAAGCGCGAGGGATTAATCGATTTCGACGATCAAATCCATCGCGCCGCAGCTTTGCTGGCCCGTTCGGACATGGCAGACTGGATTCGTTACAAGCTTGACCGGCGTTTCGATCACATCCTGATCGATGAGGCGCAGGATACCAACGAAGCGCAGTGGTCGATCGTTCGTGCCCTGACGGATGATTACTTTACCGGGGCAGGGCAACGCGACGGCAAGCTGCGCACCATTTTCGTAGTGGGCGATTACAAGCAGGCGATCTTTCGTTTCCAGGGGACCAGTCCGGAAAATTTCGAGATCTCCCGCCGTCATTTCGCGAAAGTCATGGCCGAGGCCAGGGCGAATGCAGATCACCTCAGGGAAAGGGTCGATATCCGCGATCTGAAAAGTCTCGGACTGGGGCGATCTTATCGTACCGCACAGCCGGTGCTCGACTTCGTCGATGCGACGATCGAGGCGATCGGACACAAGGAGCTTGGTCTTGCCGAGCATCCGGGCATGCATAGCGGCGCCATGCGTCCAGGCGAGGTCGTGTTGTGGAAGCCGGTAGCCAATGAACCCGACGACCAGGAAGGCATGGAAGGGCCGGAGGCGTGGCTTTCGGAACCGGAGCGGCGGATGGCCGACCGGATCGCGATGCAAGTGAAGATGTGGCTCGATGAAGGCTATCCGCTGGTCAAGGGGGAAGACCGCAATGCCGGGCCCGGGGATATCATGGTGCTGGTGCGCAAGCGTCGCGAACTGGCCGGGCTGATTGTTGCGCGGCTTCACGCTGCCGGTATCCCGGTTGCTGGCGTGGACCGGCTGCGTCTTGGGGCTCCATTGGTGGTGAAGGATCTGATGGCGGCCCTGCACTTCGCCGCGCAGCCGCTCGATGATCTCAGCCTGGCCAATTTGCTCGTTTCCCCGCTTTGCGGCTGGAGCCAGCAGGACCTGCTGGACCATGGCTGGCGCGAGAACGGGGTTCACTTGTGGGATCACCTGCTCCGGGGAAAGAACCGGCAAGTGCGGCAAACGGTCGAATCCCTGCGCGGCCTGTTGCGGCTGGCCGACTACGAGACACCACAGGCCCTGCTTCACTGGTTGTTGGTCGGCCCGTGGCAGGGGCGGCGCAGGCTGGTTGCAAGGCTTGGTCGTGAAGCGAACGATCCTATCGACGAACTGCTCAATACGGCCTCTGCCTATAGTGCGAGCAATACTGCGAGCCTGCAGGGCTTCATAAACTGGTTCGATGCGGGCAAAGGCGAACTGAAGCGCGAAGCCGGTACTGGTACGGGATTGGTGCGTGTGATGACCGTCCATGGCTCGAAAGGTTTGCAAGCTCCGATCGTGATATTGGCCGATGCCACCGGCAATCCTGACAGTTCGCCGGTGCGTGGCCTGTCTCTGAGAGAGGATAGGCTCGGACAGGAAGGTCCGGCGATTCCGCTACCGTCCTTGCGTGGAGAAGAAAGGGTCGGGCCGGTCGCCGTGGCGGAATCTGTAGCGAAAGAGGAAGAGCGGCAGGAACACTGGCGCTTGCTCTATGTCGCGATGACGCGGGCAGAGGAGGCGCTGTTCATCGGGGGAGCCCTGGGCAAGCGCGAAAGCGAGCCGGCGTCCGATAGCTGGTACGCCCGGTTGGCGCACCTGTTCGATAAAGATCCCGAGCCGGACTCTGTGTGGGGCGAAAAATCGACATGGGGACAGCGACCGCCCGATAACGTGCCGGGCAAGGTTACAACGCGCATCGAGAGAGATCGAGTGCCGGATTGGGCACTAAGGCCCGTCGGGCCCGAACCCCGTCCTCCCCGCCCGCTTGCACCGTCTTCTGTCGGCGATGATCGCGGCGCGGACCCGCCTTCCCCCCCCGAACATGCGAAGCAGGCCGCCAGACGGGGTACATTGATCCATCGATTGCTTGAGAGACTGCCCGAATTGCCTCGTAACGAGCGTGCAGCGGCGGCATCGCGGTGGCTGGAGAGGCAGGCGAGCGATCTGGCTTCGGGGACACGTGCCGAGATGATCGAGTCGGCAATCGAAGTCTTGGACGAACCCGGTTTCGCCGACCTTTTCGGACCCGATGCACTGGCAGAAGTGCCTCTTGCGGCGACGGTGGACGGCCGAGTTGTTATGGGCTTCGTCGATCGTCTCCTCGTGACGGCGGATGAAATTACCGTGGTGGATTTCAAGACGGTACGCCGCCCGCCGGGCTCGCTCGATGAAGTGTCATCGGCAACGCTGCGGCAAATCGCCGCTTATGCCGCCGCGCTCGGCGAAATCTATCCGGCACGCACGGTTCGTGCCGCGATTCTCTATACGCAGGTGCCTCGTTTGATCGAGATTCCGGCGGGCATGCTCGCGGAGCACAAGCCTGCATTGTCCACAAGCGAGGAAAGCTTTCCACCCGCTGCCGTTGAGTGATTGCATATCGTCCCTAAATTGAGGGCACACAGACAGGAGATTCACCATGGCGACCGTCAATGTGACCGACGACAGCTTCAAGACCGATGTTCTAGACAGTGACAAACCCGTGCTGGTCGATTTTTGGGCCGATTGGTGCGGCCCGTGCAAGATGATTGCGCCCGCACTGGAAGAGATCAGCGACGAACTGTCCGATCAGGTGACGATCGCCAAGATGGATATCGTCGAGAATACCGATACGCCTGCAACGCTGGGCATACAGGGAATACCCTATCTCGTTCTCTACAAGAACGGCGAGAAAGCTGCCGAATTGACGGGCGCACGCCCCAAGAGTCAGCTCAAGGACTGGCTGGAGCAGCAGCTCTAGCCAAGTGCGGCGAGCCTCTTCGCCATATCATTCCACAGGGCGGGGTTTGCCGCACCGACCAGGCCGGGTCGATCCCATTCATCGACCCGGTAGGGTGAACCGTCCAGCCGGGCGATCTTGCCGCCAGCTTCCTCAAGCCAGAGGGCTCCCGCGGCATGGTCCCATGCCAGCGTGCGCTCGAAGAAAGACACGTCATTCTCCCCGAGCGCGAGGCGTGGATATTGTTCGGCGGCGCATCGCGGCGTGTCGACGCAGGTGTAGTGCGGGATAATCTCGCTTTTCACCGCCTTTCGCCGGGTTTGATCGAGAAAGATCACCGATATCGCGGCAACCGCGGGCCTTTTCCCGGTTGCTCGAGCTTTCGCCGGCTTGCCGTCGATGAACGCGCCTGTTCCGCGATGTGCATGACAGAAGCGATCGCTCAGGCAGTCGTATATCCAGCCGGACCGGCAAAGCCCGGCTTCCGCCCGCGCGATCAGGATTCCGAAAGGCGGCTTGCCGTGAGCGAAATTGTGCGTCCCGTCGATGGGATCGACGATCCAGCAATCGCTCGATAGCCTGTCGAGCAATGCGGGATCGGCATGTGCCGCTTCTTCCCCGACGATGGCCAGAGTGGGATCGATCCTGGCCAGCCCCTCGGCCAGCATCGCTTCGGCTTCGCGGTCGGCCACCGTAACCGGATCGTCATGCGCCTTTTCGGTGATTTCCTCACTCGCGAGATTGCGATAGCGCGGCAGGATTACGGTCTCGCTGACCCGTTGCATTAATGACTGGATTTCGCAGTCCAGAGCGCTCACGAACGGTAGTCCGCATTGATCGAGATATAGTTGTGCGTGAGGTCGCAGGTCCAAACCGCCGCGCGGCCACTGCCAATGCCCAGATCGACATCGATACGGATTTCCTGCCCGCGTAGATGTTCGGCGACCGGAGCCTCGTCATATCC
>JANQPE010000027.1 GCA_028289565.1 Parerythrobacter sp. | reverse complement strand
CTTCTTCCCCGCCGCGTCCGAAGATCAGCGGGTCTCCGCCTTTGAGCCTGATTACATCGCGCCCGGACAGCGCTTCACGTACCAGCAGCGCATTGATTTCGTCCTGCGGTAGCGTGTGGCGGGCGCGCCGCTTGGCGACCGATACGAGCTTCGCATCTTCAGGAGCGAGAGCCAGGATCGAGGGGGCGACCAAGCCATCATGCACCACGATTGCCGCCTGCCCGAGCAGGCGGGCAGCGCGCAGTGTCAGCAAGTCCGGATCTCCCGGACCCGCGCCTATCAGGTAAACGGTCCCTGTATTCGACATGACACAGAAAATGCGTAGCGTGCGCGGTTCCCGCCAGCGAGAATGGGTATCGGTACAGGAAGGAAACCTATCGTGCCAAAATGTAACCGGTAGGGATCAGCCTTTCCCGCCTTGCTCGACACGCTGGGAAACTGCGGCGATAAGCTGTTCGAATTGCTCGCTTCCACGCAGGTTGAGATCACGCTGCGGAAACGGGATTTCGACTTCGTTTTCCTGGAACAGGTCCCATAGTTTCTTGAGCACCTGGCTGCGGACATTGCCCACGCCATCTTCGGGGTCGGCAATCCAGCAATGGATGATGAAATCGACCGAACTGTCGCCGTAACCGTCGAGCCAACAGGTTGGCGGAGGCGATTTAAGCACCCGGTCGCAACTCCTGGCTGCTTCGAGCATTAGCTGCTCTGCCTGCCTGATATCGCAATTGTAGGACACGCCGACCGGGATCTGCATGCGGACATTTCTGGAGGAGTAGGACCAGTTCTCAACCTGGTTGACCATCAGGTTCTCGTTCGGAATGAGATATTCGCGCTGGTCGCGCGTGGTTACTGAAACCGCGCGAATCCCAATCTTGCGGATTTGGCCGAAAGTGGAAGTGCCCGCCTGGTCGGCCACTGCAATGACGTCGCCTGGCTTGATCGACTTATCCATCAGCAGGATGATCCCGGCGATCAGATTGCCGAAAGTCTTCTGCAGGCCAAAGCCAATCGCCAGGCCGAACGCGCCGGAGAATACCGCCAGGGCGGTGAGGTCGATGCCCAGCAGATCGATGCCCAGGAAGAACGCGGCACCCCAGATCGCTATGGTGGCGATTTTGTTGGCCAGCAGGCGTTGGGTATCGTCAAGCTTCGTAAGTCGTCGCAGCAGTGTCGAACACAGACGGCTTGCAGCCCATGCAATGCCAATGACGAAAGCGATGACACCGATAACGACCAGACCGTCCCACAGCGAAAACCGCATGTCGCCGATGCTTATTGCCATCGCGTTGAGTGAATCGACCAGCCCGCCGACTGTCTCGCTCTGCTCGGATACTGCATCTCTGATATCTTCGGCGGCGGTTACGGCCTCGGTCGGACTCGGTTCGGGAACAGGTTCGGACGGAACGGTTTCACCCGTGTCGATCTGGTCTTCCTCGGTTCCTTGCAAGGCATCCGTCGCAGTTGAAGTCGGTATCGTCATTCCTGGTCCATGGCGGCAAAAGCCCGGTCGAGATCGGCGATCAGGTCGTCTGCATTCTCGAGACCGATCGACAGACGGATACCGAAGCGGTCTTCGCTGCGCCACCCCTGGGGCGGCCAGGGTGTGGATGTTCTGACTGGCCTGGGATCGAACGGTATGGCGAGGCTTTCGAAGCCGCCCCAGCTATATCCGATCCCGAACAGTTCCAACGTGTCGACCATTCGTGCGCGTGCGGCTTCGTCACGGCCTTTCAGGACAAAACTGAACAAACCGCAGCCGCCGGTAAAGTCGCGCTCCCAGATTTCGTGACCGGGCATGCCAGGCAGGAGCGGGCACAGGACATGCGCCACTTCGTCACGACCGGCGAGCCAGGTGGCAATCGCGCGAGCGCTTTCCACGCAGCGTTCCAGCCGGACACCCATGGTTCGCATACCGCGCGCGGCCAGCGCGGCATCATCGGGCGAAACCACGGTGCCGAGCGCTTGGGCGGTCTGCCTCAGCCGGCGGTACCAGCGCTCGCCGGCGGAGGCGCTGCCCATCATCAGATCGGAATGCCCGCCGAGATGCTTGGTCAGCGACATGATCGCTATGTCGCACCCGCGATCCAGCGCGGGAAAACCCAACGATGTCGCCCATGTGTTGTCGATCAGCGAGACAGCGCCCTTGTCGCGGGCGATGGCGGCGAGGGCAGGGATGTCGCAAACCTCCATCGTCAGACTGCCTGGGTTTTCGAACAGGACGGCCCTGGTCTGCTGGCAGAAATGGCTTGCGAAACCATCGATATCGAGCGGGTCGAAGAAGCGGGTTTCGACGCTCAACCGCTTGAGCAGGCCATTTGCCATTGCCCGGCTCGGTTCATAGGCGTTGTCAGCGATCAGCAGGACATCGCCCGGTTTCAAGACGGCCAGCAGGGCTCCGGCGATAGCTGCGACGCCGCTTGGATACAGCACGGTTCCATGCGCACCGGGTTCCAGATCGGTCAGTGCCTCGGCCAAGGCCCATTGCGTAGGCGCGCCGCGGCGACCATAGAAGAACCGGCCATCTTCATTGTGCTGCGTGCCTTCCTTGAGCGATGCGCAATTGTCGTACAGATGAGTGCTGCCGCGCCAGACTGGCGGGTTGACGACATCGGCGGTCCATTTCTTGCGCCGCCCTGCCGTGACGAGCTGCGTATTTCGCCCGGTATTCCTGCTCGATCCAGCCATGCCTAGCGCGCTACCCCCATTTCCTTCGGCGTTTCGGGGGCGGCGCCCCACTCGCTCCAACTGCCGTCATAGAGCGCTCCGTCGGACTTGCCGAGCAATTCCATTGCAAACAGCAGTACCGATGCAGTCATTCCGCTACCGCAACTGGTTACGACCGGCCGTGCCAGATCGATACCCGCGCTATCGAATATCGTGTGTAAATCATCCGCGCTTTTGAAACTGCCATCCTGTTTCAGCAGCGAACGGAAGAACAGATTGCGCGCGCCCGGGATATGACCACCTTCCAGCCCGTGCACGGTATCGGCAACTTCCCCGGTGAAACGCCTGGCATCGCGAGCATCGACAATCTGTTCACCCGCATGATTGCAATTGGCGAGCATGTCTGCCTTCGAGCGAACGCGGCTTCGATCTTCGTTAGTTACAGTGAAATTTCCTGCCGAAGTAACCGGCATCCCGCTCTCGACGGGATGTCCGCCGGCCTTCCACAAGCCCAGCCCACCATCGAGGATTGCGACATTCTCGATCCCGAACATGCGGAACATGAAGAAAGCGCGGGTGGAGCTGCGCAGCATGCTGTCGTCGTAAAGTACGATCCGGTCATCGTTGGAAATGCCGAGCGCGCGAAGCCTTTTCTCGAACTGGTCGACACGGGGGAGGGCCGCGGGTACCGGGGATGTCTCGTCCCTAAGCGAGCCGAGGCCGAGAAAGCGCGCACCCGCGACATGCTGGTTTTCGAACTCGGTCGGGGCATCGCGCCCGGCGGCGGGCAAATGAGCCGAAGCGTCGAGCACGACCAAGCCGGGATTACCCAAGCAGGCTGCAAGCCACTGGCTATCGACAAGGATGTCCATAGTTTCGGCGTAGCCTCGTCACGTCCTCAATGTCGAGAGCTGTCAGCCAGGTGTCGTCAATCGAGTATACGTGCACCGATCATGCGATATGTCTGCGGCGTTTCGTCCAGGCGAAACGGCTGTAGCTTGTCGCCCGGTATCGCAGGCCGCATCCCTATGACGAAAGTGCGCAGGATGGGATCTATCCCCTCACTGGAAACGCGCAGTCTCAGCAAAGGAACGTAAAGCACAGCCCGGCCCTGGCGGATCGGACGGACCTGCAGGAGGGGAAGACGGACCTGTTTTTTCAGGCTAACGGTTCCACCCTCTTCGAGCATTTCGATATGATCGAGGGGTTCGAGTTGCGTTTCAGCCCCTGCGAGCTGGTCATGTATCGCAATGCTACCATGCGCAGTGGTGAGATCGGCATCGAGCGCGATATCGGATAACGGTTTCCCGCCAGCATTGGCGATTTCGATCTTGGTGGCCAGTGTGGCGAACCGCATCGATCGGCTGAGACTCTCCACTTCGATTCTGACCTGCATCGGGGCCTGCATCGGGGCCTGCATCGGGGAAAGGGGTTTGGTTACCGATTCAGGATCGGGTTGCGCGTTTCGCGTGGGAGACACCGCTGGACCGGCAGCCGGTTTGCGGGCCAGGGGCGGCTCGATGGTCGGGGCATTCGCCGGTGCAAGTTTGCGCTGCTGGAACCACCATAAGCCTGCGATCCCGGCCAACAACAGTCCGAGCGCGGTGAATATCCAGACCAGCCATTGCGGACTCCCGGTCTGTTCGACCAGGTTGGGAATGGGGGCAGCGACTGATGGCTCCGGTGTCGGCAGCGGCGGTATGCTGCTCGTTGTCGGCATGGCAGTCGGTATGGCGGAGGGCGTTGCTGTCGGCGTCCGTGCCGGAGCCGGAATAGCAGGCAGCGGAGGTGATGAGGCGTTCTGGCGGGTTTGCGGCAAGCGAGCGGGCTGCGAAACCCGGCTCGATTGCGACGGGGGAGCGGTCGTTTCTCTGGTGGGCGTGGGTGTCGGGACCGGGAGTGTGCTCGTAGGGGAAGCCGGTGTCGGCGTTTCGGTAGGAATTGCCCTGGGGACAACCGGGATTCCCGCTTCCACATCCACCGGGCCCTGGACTTGTGGAGTCGGTGTAGGCGTAGGAGCGGGCGGTAGCTGGAAATCGCGCACGGAACCCGGACTTGCCGCGACAGGGGCGGCAAGCATGAGGGTAATCAGAGAGGCGGCGGTACGAGCAGTCATGGTATCGGGCGATGTCGAAGCGAAGGCGGGGCTGAATAGGCTCTGAACCCCGGACGTCAATGCGCCACCTTGTGCTGACGGCAAGATCGCGCCACATGCGCGGCATGAGCGACACACCCGAAACCACCCATCTGGGCCGGCAAGGCCCGCTTCCCGCTTCCCCGGAAGAGGCGAAACTCGACTATGTCCCGAATCCGCGCAAGAATGCGCTGTATCTTGTCCGCTTCGCCGCACCCGAATTCACCTCGCTATGCCCGGTAACCGGGCAACCCGATTTCGCACATCTGGTGATCGACTACGTACCGGGCGACACCATTGTCGAGTCGAAGAGCCTGAAGCTGTTCCTTGGCAGCTTTCGCAACCATAACGGCTTTCACGAAGATGTAACGGTCGGGATCGGTCAGCGGCTGACAGGCGAAATGAAGCCCAAATGGCTGCGCATAGGTGGCTACTGGTATCCTCGCGGCGGCATCCCCATCGACGTCTTCTGGCAGAGCGGCGCTGTGCCGGAGGGGGTGTGGGTGCCCGAGCAGGACGTGAGCGGTTATCGCGGGCGAGGCTAGTTCCGGTTTTTCCTTTTACGCAAGTGATTGCCTCGATTGCCCGAGAGGCGATTATCAAACCGTCCCGGTAAGGCATTGCCGTCTCAGTCGATAGATCGGGAACTTGCCGTAACCTTTGGCAAACTCGACCTGGCCGACATATTGGCAATGGAAAGCGTTGCCGGCTTCCAAGGCCAGGATGGCGGCGAAGGGCTCGGTTACGAAAACCGCACCCGGCGGGGTCACCGGCTCCAGCCTCGCGGCCTTGGAAATTTCCGAACCGTAAAAATTCGTGCGACCGGCAATTCGGTCATGCATTTCGAAGACCGGGCCGAAGTGCAGGCCAATCCGCATGCCGTCGCTTTGATCAAGGCCCAACTGCTCGTGATCGATGCCTTGCAAATTCTCGGCGAGGTCAATGCCCAGCTTTGCTGCGTCTGCGACATCCGAAATGATTGCATGCAGGGCGTCGCCCCAGCTGTTTCGCGCCAGTATCCCTGCATCGCTTTCGTCGAGCACATGTGCAATCCTTCCCATCACTTCCTGCCAGAATGTAGGCAGCACCGCTTCCTCGAGCCGCGAGAAACCCGAAAAATCGGCAAACATGATGGCTACCAGCTTGCGTGGATATTGCTCGATATCGAGAGGAGCGGGACGCGGATAATCACGGTTCAGTCCCGATGCCGAAATCACACTCGTTTGGCCGTCATGTGCGCGCCATTGCCGGACATCCGCACCCGTACCCGCAGCGCTGTCGCCGTTCTTTCCATCCCATACAGCGATCTGGTGCGCCTCTACTTGGAGAAATTGGGCACGCAGGCGGGCCATGCCCATCGCGATCTTGCTGGCGAAAGCGAACTGGCGGGGATCGCCGACATAGGCGAGCTTGCTTGCAAGCGTCACCGATGCGGCGTTTTCGACACATTTTTCGAATCTGCCTTGCCAGGACGGACCTGCCGGCAAGACAGACTGATCCAGGAAGTCGTCCATTCGGAACGGCAGGATAAGGTGTACCTCGCCGCCTCGAGATTGGATCGTTTCCGCGATGACGATGTCGGCGCCAGCAGCGATGCTGCCGTAACCGATGCCGATACATCTTTCCGTCAGCATGGTGCTGATCTTGTTTGCAAGTGCGGCTTCACCCGTGGAACCGGCAGCGAAGATATGCCCGCAGAAATGGATGACACCGGGCGGAGCGATCGGTGCGAGGAGGGTTGCCGTTTCGTCCTGTGGCAGGTGCATTGCCCGGGCGAGAAGCCGCAACTGGCGCAATGTGCTCGACGCAGCTCCGAAATCGTCGGCGACATATGCTTTCGCCTTGATCAGGGCCTGTCTGGCCTGATCCAATTCTCCACATAGCAGCAATGCTTCCGCTTGCGTTGCCGTGTCGTAGTAGCTGGCTGCCTCCTTGATATGCGGCATGCGGAGGACTTCGTCCGCCATTTTACGGGCGGTATCGTGTCTCCCGGCCAGAAAAGCGAGCGTGGCGGCGTTGATCGCCGGGAAGGCGTCCCCGCTGGTCCGGTAGACTTCGAGATAGGCCTCATGCGCTTCGGTGAGACCTTGCAGGCGGAAATTTCCCGTATTTCGCGCAAGTGCGCGATCTTTTAGCAAGCGGGCGGCGATTGCCCGGTGGTCGATCGCATCCGAGCGGTCGAGCCCGTATTCGCGGTAGAGCCGCAAGGCCCGCTCGCTGTCCCCCATGCGCGACAGGGCGAGGACGAGGAGGTAGCGCAATTCCTGTGATTCCATCCCCGCGTCGATACCTGTTCGGGCATGGTCGTAGGCGCGCAGGAGATCGCCTTGGGCGACCGCCGCCCTCGTCCTTTCAACGAGAGTACCGGTCACCCGGCTCATGCCGAGGCCTCCGTTCGCCCGGGCAGGGACCGCAGGAAATGACGGATCGCCACCAGATAGGTGTATTGGGTCGGCCTGCCGGTCACGAGGAGCCGGGCGGCCTTGTCGCGGACCATGAAGCCGACCGGTTGTAGCTCCGCGCCATCGCGGTCATGCTCAGCGACGATCCGGCCCGCCTCGTCACGCGGCAGCCCGAATGTGTTCGCCAGCGCCTTGCCCAGCAAATCCCGCCCGCGATCCCGCCCGACATCCCCCGGCGCTAGCAGGAACAGTGCCTTGTTCACGAATTCGCACCGGGCGATGTGGCTTATTTCCCAGTCGACTCCTTCCGTCCGGTCGAGCACCAGCAGGATGGCCGCGCTGTCCTTGCACAGCGAACGGACGGCATCCTTCCAGTCGTCATGGTCGAAATATCCGCGCGCCACGCCATAGGGTGGCGCGGGATCGTCGGGGTTGCCGAGCGCGACGCACGGGCCGATCCGAGTGCCTTCCTCGAGCATCATGTAATCGAGCGTAACGCCCTTGCGCATCCCGTCCAGCAGCCATCCGGCCAACGTGCGCCTCTCGTCCGGCAGCGAAACCAGATCGTTGGCGAAAGATCGCAGGAAGAGGACCGGTGGGCGGTGATCGCGGTGCTGGATGGTTTCCAGCGAGGTACGCATCTGCCACTTCGCCAGCCATGTAGCGAGCCGGCCCAGCAGCTTGATCAGCCACGGGATCAGCAGCATGATCCCGAGGAACACGGCCATCACGACGACGACGGCGACAATCGCCGTACCGCTTGGTTGCCGCACCGCCATGTCCGGATTCCCGCCTGCCACCGCGGCGAGGAAGTAGGTGATCAGCAGCGGCGCGAAGGCAGCCATGAGGAAGATCACCGTCAGCCTCCAGAAATTTGTGAAGTTCGCGACTCCGGCAAGGATCATCAGCGGGCCGGTGAACAGCTTGCTCGACGCGTAGCGGATCGCCTGGGGAATGTTGAACAGCGCCAGCAGCGAGCTGCCGGCGCCCAGTTGCCCCGGCGCGAATTCGGAAAGGTCGGCCCGCTCGCTTTCGTCGCGGCGGTGGATTTCCCTCTGGCCGAGTACCGCGATGGCCAGGAAATAGAGATGCAGGACGGCCAGTCCGCCCTGGAACAGCCAGTCGCGCAGGTCGAGTGGGTTACCCAGTACCGTATCGGGAAGCGGTCGCCCGGCCGGCCCGACCCATTCGGTCGGGTCGGTCTGGATGGCGAGCCAGGCTACATACTGGTTGTAGCCGAGCGCGATGATGCACAGGATGATCGACCACCAGGCGGGCCTGAACGCGGCATAGATCGTGAACACCGCCCACACATTTACGACGAAGACAAAATCGCGCAGCGAACGGACCAGGAATAGCTGTTCGAGAACCGGCATGGCCTGAGCGGTGTCGCCCGCCGCGGCTAATGCTCCGATCGCCCAGACCAGCCATTCGAGCGCGAACGAAATCAGCTTCGACAGCGGCTCGAAGATCAGCATGAAGCAGTAGAGCTGGCAAATCCGCTGGCCCAGCAGCACAAGGCGATAGGACCGTTCCAGCGGGTCGAGAGCTAGCGGCTCCATGCCCATCCCGCCGGTTCGTTCATCCGCTCATTTCCCGCCACTCGGTTCGCCGCGGTAGGTTAGCCGGGTGCCGGGTTTTGTCAAAATAATCGCGTTCCGGGGGCGGGCCTGGGCGAATCGGACCGTGAGCCGGCCCAGCCTTGTCGTGAAACTGCGCGCAGGAACGGGCAATCCGTTTCCGGCGAGGAAAGGGCCGCCGCATAGCAACCGCCGTCCGGGGATTGAGCGATTTTACGGTCGTTTTTGGACTTGACCGATCGTCAGCCCTCAGTGTGCTATCGAGCGGAATCGTCTCGAACGGGAAACTCGAATGTGGGAGAAGCAGTGTGGCCAGGAATGACAGGAAAGCCCGAGCGCTTTGTCGTCTGCATGACAGCAAATCATGCTTCGTAATCCCCAATCCGTGGGATGTGGGTTCGGCCCGGATTCTCACGGCGGCGGGCTTCAAGGCACTGGCGACAACCGGTGCGGGGCTGGCATATTCCCGTGGCGAGCCCAATGGTTATCCCGGCCGCGAGGCCATTTTGGAGAATGCGACGGAGATCGCCAACGCTGTCTCGGTTCCTGTCAGTGCCGATCTGGAGAACGGATTCGGTGATGAGCCTGCCATTGTCGCGGACACGATCTCCCGAGCGATCGAGGCAGGACTCGCGGGTGGCTCGATCGAGGATGCGAACCTCGACGGCGACGATCCCATCTATCCGGTCGAGTGCGCGGTGGAGCGAATTGAGGCGGCTGCGGCGGCGGTAAGGGCAAGCGGGATACCGTTCCAACTCGTAGCGCGGGCCGAGAACTATCTTTACGGACGGCCGGATCTGGGCGACACAATCGACCGCCTGCAGCGCTTCCAGGAAGCAGGGGCGGACGTGCTTTACGCACCCGGATTGGCGAGCGTGGGTGACATTCGCGCCATCGTTTCCTCGGTTGACCTGCCGGTCAATGTCGTGATGGGCCGAACAGGTGATCTGGTCGATTTTGCTACTCTGAAAGATCTCGGCGTCGCGCGGATCAGTATCGGAAGTTCCCTGCAGCGGCTTGCATATGGAGCGCTGGACCGTGCAGCCCGTGAAATGATCGATGGAGGCACATTCTCCTTTGCCGCCGATGCACTGACGGTTGAGGAACTCGACCGCCGGTTCGATCCGGCTCCTGATAGCGAGGTTTCATAGACTGGCATGAAGCAGCACAGGGCCGGCACACCAGGCGGCAGGATTGTCCGGACAGGTCGGGAACCGGCGGTCTCATGCCCATCCCACCGAGCGAGGAGAGTGGTGCCGGCTAGAGGATTCGAACCCCTGGCCCCCTGATTACAAATCAGGTGCTCTACCAACTGAGCTAAGCCGGCGCGCCAATCTGGGCAGCGGTCCCCTAGGACAAAGCACCAAAGCCCTCAAGTAGCGAAGTGGTAGGGTATCAAGAACGCCCTCAAGTAGCGAAGCGTTAGGGCAGATAAAGACTCCCTCAAGTAGCGAAGCGTTAGGGCAGATAAAGACCCCCTCAAGTAGCGGATTCGAAAAAGGTCATCGCCAACCGGCAGGGCGGATCAGAACGCGCCGAATGTCCAGCCTTCGGTGCGCGCGATTTCGGGTGTCAGGCCTTCGGGGTTCCATCGTCCGGGTTCGTGCGCGACCTTGCGCAACCAGGCCGCCGCCAGCAGCGCGTCGGAACTGTGGTCGTCGATCGGGCCTGTGCCGGGGACGGGCGGCGACCCGAGCTCGGCGAGCGCATGGTTCAGCTCGGCACGATCCCTGATCTTGCTGCGGTTGCTGGAGCGCTGCGCTTCGAGCGCCGCGAGCGAAGTGTATATCTCGACGATCGCCGATCCGCTTCTCGGCAGCGGGTCGATCGGCCATACCGGTACCACGCCGCCAAGACGATGCAGCATGCGCATGCCTGTCAGGCTCGACTTGCCGACCTGCGCCGCGCCGACAAGGTTGAAATTGCTGTAAGGCTTGCAACCCATCGCGGCCTGCGCATGTTCGGTAACGCGGAAACGGCCGCGGCCGTGATCGGCCCCGTCGCAGCGGAATTGCGCCCCTTCGCGACCGCCATGGCGGCGGAAATAGGGTGAGAAGCCGGGGTGGTCGACAAAGCTTGTCGCGGCGAGGTGAGGGTCGGTTCCGCAGACTCCGTCGACCACCGCCCAGAGCGCTTTCGCATCCGGTGGGCTGTCGGCGAAACCGGGAAAGAAGGCCCCGCAATCGGCGAAGGGTAGCGAAATGCCCAAATCCATGCCGACCAGCGTATTGGCGGGCAAACTATCGCGAAGCAGTGCCAGCACGTCTTCGCGCGCCCAACCGGCCCCGCTTTCGACCAGCACGGGTGGACCGCCTCCGGCATCGGCGATTGCCAACGCGATGCCCTTGTGCCGCTCCCCTGCGGCACCGGACCAGTCGATCGCGAGGAAGCGGGTAAATGGTTGCGCGCGTGTCAGCACTTGCTTCCGGGTGCCAGTTTCCAGCGATCCTCTGCTTTCGAGATGTATTCGTCGCGCTTTGCGGTCGGCAAGCGGTCGTAATCGCCTTCAAGGCGTTCGCGAGGGACCGCGGACAGGATGATGCAGTTTTCGCCGACCCAGCGATCGATCCGCCAGTCTTCGAGCTCGGGCAGGCCGAATTCCAGATATTCGGGCGAGAAACCACGCGGATGGACCGCATAGACGGCGAACCCCTCGAAACCGCCCCAGCCGGCATCCGATTGCTGGACAGTCGCGAACCGGCCACCGCCAGGCGAGAAGACCGGTTTGGCGCCGGTATCCACCTCCTGTCCATCGCCCGAGCGGTCGATAAGCATGTAGCCCTATGCCTCGTATCCGATCCATTCGAAGCCAGCGAACCGATCCTGGAACTGCGCGAATTCCCGCGCGTGTTCGACCCACCCGATGTCGGAACAATGGGTCCCGCCGGCTTCGGTGGCAAAGGCAAGCCAATGCACGGTTGAGCGCGAGAACTGCGCCCAGCCAGCGGGCAGTTCGAGCGGCTCGGTGCGCGCGAGGACCGCTTCCTCATCAACGGCGAGTCTGTCGCAGGCCGTGAGGTCCGATCCGGTCGTTTCATGGGCGCTCGCCGGCGATATGCCGAGGCTAACGGCCAGGGCCAGTATAGCGGTGGCCATTCGATAGGACGCGTTCATTCCCTTCTCTCCTTGCGCAGCTTGTTCCAGTAGGCGATCCGTTCGCGCACCTGCCGTTCGAAACCGCGTTCGACCGGTTCGTAATAGGTCTGCGGCTCCATCTCCTCGGGCCAGTAATCGTCGCCCGAGAAACCGTCTTTCGCCTCATGGTCGTAGGTGTAGTCCTTGCCGTAGCCGATATCCTTCATCAGCTTGGTCGGGGCGTTGAGGATGTTCTGCGGCGGCATCAGGCTGCCGGTTTCCTTCGCACTCTTCCACGCCGATTTCTGGGCTGTGTAGGCGGCGTTCGATTTCGGGGCGGTGGCGACGTAGAGACAGGCCTGCGCGATGGCCAACTCGCCTTCGGGGCTGCCAAGGAACTCGTAGGCATCCTTGGCGGCAAGGCACTGGACCAGCGCCTGCGGATCGGCGAGGCCGATATCCTCGCTGGCCATGCGCACCAGCCGGCGCAGCACGTAGAGCGGTTCCTCGCCGGCAACCAGCATTCGGGCAAGGTAATAGAGCGCCGCTTGCGGGTCGGAGCCGCGAACCGATTTGTGCAATGCCGAAATGAGGTTGTAATGTCCCTCGCGATCCTTGTCGTAAACGGCGACGCGGCGCTGCAGGAATCGCCCCAGCTCCGCGGGGCTGAGCGGTTGGCCGATCGCCGCCGCATAGAGCGTTTCCGCCTGATTGAGCAGGAAGCGTCCGTCGCCATCGGCGCTGGCCACCAGGGCCTCGCGCGAATCGCTGGTCAGGGGCAGGGAGCCTGCCAGTTCCTCCGCCCGTTCGAGCAGGCTGGCGAGGGCTTGCGGGTCGAGCCGGTGCAGGATCAGCACTTGCGCTCGGCTCAGCAGGGCGGCATTGAGTTCGAAGCTGGGGTTTTCGGTGGTCGCGCCGACCAGCGTCACCGTGCCGCGCTCGACGAAGGGCAGGAAGCCG
>JANQPE010000004.1 GCA_028289565.1 Parerythrobacter sp. | reverse complement strand
CGCGCGGGACTGGCCAATTTCCTTACGGTACTCGAAGCCCGGCGCACGGCCGACGCCAGCGGCGAACGCGCGGCGGCGGCGCGCGGGCGGGCCGAGCGGGCACGGGTGCTGCTATGGCGTGCGCTGGGCGGCGGGGACAGCATGCGTGACCATGTCGGCAGGATAGTCCGCTCGAACAGCCAGTAAGCTCCGGTGATGCCGATAGCGTGGCTGGCAATGCGAATAGTGGACACGAATACGGGTTCGACACCTCACCGAACCAGGGCGAGCGGCAGCAATATCGAGCCAGCACCGAGAGCGATCACCGCCACATATGTTCGTCGCATGCCGCCCCCACTCCCGAGCGATACAATGGTACGGCAAGAGTCCGCGTCAAGCCGGGGGAATCAGGCGCTGCTCTTCTTGACCAGTGCCGAGCGCTCGCAACGGCACACCACTTCGTCGCGCTGGTTGAGCATTTCATGCGTAAAGGTGACGATCCCGGCTCCCGGCCGCGACTTGGATTCGCGCAGGGCCGTGACTTCACTGGTCGCGCGCAAGGTATCCCCGATCGCGACCGGTTTGGGCATGGCCACCTTCTCGTATCCGAGATTGGCCACGAGCGTGCCCAGCGTCGTGTCACCCACACTGACACCGACCATCAGCGAGAAGGTGAAAGTGCCGTTGACGAGGATTCGGCCGAATTCGGATTGCCTCGCCGCTTCGGCATCAAGGTGAAGCGGCTGCGGGTTATGCGTCATGGTGGTGAAAAGGAGATTGTCGGTTTCGGTCACGGTGCGGCGGATTTCGTGCTCGATCCTGTCGCCCAACTGCCATTCGTCGAAATATCGTCCAGCCATGTATAGCCCCCTGTCGCTCCCAATCGCACGCTTGCAGCGCCATAGCCGCACCTGCACTACGTGCAAACCGCTCGCTATTGCAGATATCTGCCGGTAGGACGGCGCGAATGCAGGACCTTCTGGTTATCGGCGGCGGTATCAACGGGGCGGGCATCGCGCGCGATGCGGCAGGACGCGGGCTGTCGGTCACACTGGTCGAAAAAGACGATCTGGCCAACCACACTTCCTCGGCCAGCACCAAGCTTGTCCATGGCGGGTTGCGCTATCTCGAGCACTACGAATTCCGGCTGGTTCGCGAAGCTCTGGCCGAGCGTGAAGTGCTGCTCAAATCCGCACCGCATATCATCTGGCCGCTACGCTTCGTCCTCCCGCATGATACCGGGCTGAGGCCCAAATGGATGCTGCGGCTCGGCCTGTTCCTTTACGACAGGATCGGAGGGTTCCGTTCGCTACCCGGGAGCCATGGAATCGATCTCCGCACCGACCCGCACGATATGATCCTGCAAAGCAGATTCACGCATGGTTTCGAATATTCCGATTGCTGGGTCGAAGATTCGCGGCTGGTCGCCCTCAATGCAATCGATGCGCAGGAACGTGGTGCAAACATCCATACCCGCACCCGCTGCACCTCGCTTGAGCGAATGGATACGCATTGGCGCGCCACGGTGGTCGACAAGGCCGGAAAGCACAGCACGATCGAGGCGCGAGCAGTTGCCAATGCCGCAGGCCCGTGGGTGGACGATATCACCGCCATGGCTACCGGAGGGCAGGCCGAAGCACATCTCAGGCTGGTCAAGGGCAGCCACATTATCGTGCCGCGCAAATTCCCGGGCAAGCACGCCTATATTTTCCAGAACGGCGACGGGCGGATCGTCTTCGCCATTCCCTATGAGCGCGACTTCACCCTTATCGGCACAACCGACCAGCTTTTCACGGGAGATCGCGACACGGTGGCGATTTCACGGGCAGAGCGCGACTACCTTTGCGTGGCTGCCAGCGACTATTTCCGCGACCCTGTCGCGCCCACGGACGTGGTTTCGACCTATGCAGGCATCCGCCCGCTCTACGAAGACAATTCGGCAAGCAATTCCACGGTAACCCGCGATTACGTCTTCGCGGTCGATGCCCCGGATGGCGCCCCGGCGCTACTCTCTGTCTATGGCGGGAAGATCACCACCTTCCGAAAGCTCGCCGAGCATGCCCTGGACCGGCTGGCCGGATATATGGACATCCCAGGCAAGGCCTGGACCCGAGAGGCACCGCTGCCGGGCGGCGATCTGCCAGGCGGGGATTTCACCGCATTCCTAACGCGTCTCCGCAGCGAACGGCCATGGTTGCCCGAAGCGATGGCCCGGCGGCTGGCCCGCGCCTATGGGACGAGGATAGACCGAATCCTCGGAAATGCGAGCGGGATCGACGGGCTGGGCGAGTATTTGGGCGGAGATCTGTACGCAGCCGAATTGCACTATCTTCACGCATATGAATTCGCGCATAGTGCGGAGGATGTCCTGTGGCGCCGATCGAAGCTCGGCCTGCACCTGCCCGACGCTGCGATAGCCCGTGTCGAAGCATGGTTCGCAAGGCTTGATTGCACCTGAAACCGGGTCCAAGGGGCAGTTTCGTCAACCTTCCAGCTTCGAGTCGCCCGTGACCCATCCCGCCCCGCTCGACCGCACCCAGATCCGCCGCGCCTACCGGATGAACGAGGAACGATGCGTCGAGGAGCGCTTGCGGCAGGCCGCACCCGTTTCGGCTCGCCACCGGAACGCCGCACGCATCGCCGCCAGACTGATCGAAGGCGCCCGCCAGCGCAAGGCAAGCGGGATCGATGCCTTCCTCCACCAATTCGGCCTCGACACCGAGGAAGGTATCGCGCTGATGTGCCTGGCCGAGGCACTTCTGCGCGTGCCGGATGCCGATACCGCCGACGCCCTGATCCGCGACAAGCTGGGCGATATCGAATGGGGCGACCATCTGGGCGAGAGCAGCTCGACCTTCGTCAATGCCGCGACTTTCTCGCTGATGCTCACCGGCGAAGTCCTCGAACGCCCCGAAGAACACCAGCGCGGCATGGGCGCGACGCTCAAGCGAACGGTTGGCCGGCTGGGCGAACCGGTGATCCGCAAGGCCACGCTGCAGGCCATGCGCATCCTGGGCGGACAGTTCGTCTTCGGGCGGACCATCCACGAAGCACTCAAGCGGGCCGCGCCCGAACGCAAGCAGGGGCTGACACACAGTTTCGACATGCTCGGCGAAGCGGCGATGACCTTTGCCGATGCGGAGCGCTATCGCGAGGCATACGACCATGCGATCGAATGCCTGGCGCGGGAAACCGATGGTGATATCGCGACATCGCCCGGCATTTCGGTCAAACTCTCCGCGCTCTATCCGAAATACGACTTCCTCCATGCCGAAGCAGCAAAAGAGGCGCTGGTGCCGATGCTCAAGGCACTGGCGATCAAGGCTCGCGATGGCGGCATGCATTTTACCGTGGACGCAGAGGAGGCCGAACGGCTCGAACTGTCGCTCGACATCGTCGAGGCGCTGATGGCCGACGACGACATCTTCACCACTGCCGACGGTGAGCAATGGGATGGTTTCGGCCTTGCCGTGCAAGCCTATCAGAAGCGCGGCGCGCCCCTGTGCGACTGGATCGTCAAACTCGCTCGGCGGCACAACAGACGGCTGATGGTGCGACTGGTCAAGGGTGCCTATTGGGATACCGAGATCAAGCTGAGCCAGGTCGGCGGCTATTCCGATTTCCCGGTCTTCACCCGCAAGATCGCCACCGACGTGTCCTACCTCGCCTGCGCGGCCAAGCTGCTCGAAGCCCGCGATGCGATCTATCCGGCCTTCGCCACGCATAACGCCTACACGATCGGAGCCATCAAGGCCCTTGCTGAAAACATCCCGGCCTCAAGTAGCGAAGCGGCAGGCCAGCAAGGGCTCTTCGAATTCCAGCGCCTGCACGGCATGGGCGAGGATGTTTACGAGGAGCTCGCCGCGCTCGAAGGTGACCGGCCAACCCCGGTCCGCATCTATGCGCCCGTGGGCGGACACAAGGACCTGCTCGCCTATCTCGTCAGGCGGTTGCTGGAAAACGGAGCCAACAGTTCCTTCGTCAACCGGATGGCCGATGCCGAGATACCGGTCGAAGAGCTGACCACCGACCCGGTGGCCGTTCTCGCCACTCGCGAACCGAAGCGCAATCCGGCAATCCCACTGCCTGCCGATATCTTCCCCGATCGTATCAACAGCGCCGGAGTGGACCTGTCCGATCCGCTGGTGCGCGAACCCCTGCTCGAACGGCTGCGCGCACTCGAAAGCAAGAGCTGGCACGCCGAGCCGACCTATCGTTCGTCGGAAGAAGGCGAGACCGCTCCGATCACCATGCCACAGGATCTGACGCGCGAAGTCGGCACAAGGCGCGATACGCTGCCCGAGGAAGTGGATGTCGCCATCACTCGTGCCCAGGCGATCCAGCCGGGTTGGGATCGCCTGGGCGGGGAAAAACGCGCCGTGCTGCTCGAAGCCGCCGCCGATGCGTTCGAGGACCATACCGAGGAAATTCTCTCGCTATGCCAGCGCGAGGCGGGCAAGACGCTGGTCGATGCCGTGCTCGAACTGCGCGAAGCGGTCGATTTCCTGCGGTATTACGCCAACGAGGCACGCCGGCTGTTCACTGCACCGGTCCTTCTCCCCGGGCCGACCGGCGAGGAAAACCGGTTGAGCCATCATGGCCGCGGGGTTTTCGCCACGATATCCCCCTGGAACTTCCCGCTGGCGATTTTTATCGGACCCGCCGCCGCCGCACTGGCTGCCGGCAATACGGTAGTTGCCAAGCCTGCCGAGCAAACCCCGTTGATCGCCGCCCTGGCGGTAAAGCTATGCCACGAGGCAGGCATCCCGGAAGATGCCTTCCAGCTCCTGCCTGGCGCAGGCGATGTCGGGCAATCGATCACGGCCGACCCGCGAATAGCGGGCGTCGCTTTCACCGGCTCGACCGAGACCGCACAGGCGATCAACCGCAGCTTGGCCGCACGCGAAGGGCCGATAGCGACCCTGATCGCCGAAACGGGCGGGCAGAACGCAATGATCGTCGACAGCTCGGCCCTGCCCGAGCAAGTCACGCGCGATGTGATCGCCAGCGCTTTCCAGAGCGCGGGCCAGCGCTGTTCGGCGCAGCGCATGCTCTATCTGCAGGACGACATCGCCGACGGGATGATTGCGATGATCCGGGGCGCGTTCGAAGCGCTCGACATTGGCGACCCGGAAATTCTGTCGACAGATATCGGACCGGTGATCGACCCCGATGCCAAGGCCGCGCTCGAACGCCATGTCGCCCGCCGCAAGACGAACGGCCGCACGGTTTGGGAGCGAGACCTGCCGCCTGAGACAGGCGACGGCTGCTTCGTCGCCCCGACTATCATCGAGATGGACTCGATCCTCGACCTCAGACGCGAGAATTTCGGTCCCGTGCTGCATATCGCGCGCTTCGACGCCGAGGATCTGGGCCGGGTCGTCGACGATATCAATGCAACGGGTTACGGCCTCACGCTCGGCTTGCACAGTCGGATCGATGCAGTTCGGGTGTTTGTGGAATCGCGCGCCAAGGTCGGCAATTTCTACGTCAACCGCAACCAGATCGGCGCCGTGGTCGAAAGCCAGCCCTTTGGCGGGGAAGGCCTGTCGGGTACCGGACCCAAGGCAGGCGGGCCGCATTACGTCGCCCGCTTCGCTACCGAGCGCGTCGTATGCATCGACACCACGGCGGCAGGCGGCAATGCCTCGCTATTGGCCGGCTAATGTTTTTGTTTTCCGCACCCGCCTTGCGCGGGGTGTGTTTGTTTTAGCCTAAGGCGCCGGAGTCTGTTTGTTCAGCCTCAGGCGCCGGCGTTCGCGTCCGCTCCCTTGGCTTTCCTCGCTCCCTTACGGTCGCTGCGGGCGGCCTTGTGGGCCTGTGGCTCGGC
>JANQPE010000124.1 GCA_028289565.1 Parerythrobacter sp. | reverse complement strand
CGATCAATCGGGCTTCTTCGCCACGCCTACCATTGCCGGTCGCAACAGACGGTCGCGGATCATGTATCCGGCCTGCATTTCCTGCACGATCGTACCCGGTTCGTGCTCGTCGGTAGGGATTTCCATCATCGCCTGGTGCTGGTTCGGGTCCAGCGGCAGGCCGATGGCGGCGATCCGGCTGACGCCATGCTGGCTGAACACCTTGTCCAGTTCGCGCTGAGTCGCCTCGATACCGGTCACGAAGCCCTTTATCCTTTCATCCTCGCGCACTTCCTTGGGGAGCGCGTCCAGCGCGCGTGCGAGGTTGTCGGCCACCGAGAGTATGTCGCGGGCAAAGCCCGTCGCAGCGTAGGTACGGGCATCCTGCACGTCCTTTTCGAGCCGGCGGCGGACATTCTGAGTCTCGGCCCGCGCGTAGAGCACATCCTGCTTGGCAGCGTCCAGGTCGCCACGCAGCGATTCCAGCGCGTCTTCGACGCCGCTGTCTCCCCGCTCTCCGGTTTCGTCACCTTCCCGATCGAGAAGTTCCTCGGGAACGCCTTTGAGTTCTTCGGCTACCGCTTCGTCCTGCGGTTCCCGTTTGTCCTTGTCCATCACTTCGATTGTCTCGTTCTAACCGATCAGCTTGCCCAGTGAGCGGGCCGTGAAATCCACCATGGGGACGACCCGCGCGTAATTCAACCGCGTCGGACCGATCACCCCCAGTACACCAATCACCTTGCCCTCGCGATCGCGATAGGGAGAGGCGATTACCGATGAACCGGACAATGCGAACAGCCGGTTTTCGCTGCCGATGAAAATGCGCGTTGCCTCTGCCCTGCGGGCGCGCTCGAGTAACTCGGCGATGGAGTGTTTGTTTTCCAGATCCTCGAGCAGGGAGCGGACGCGTTCGAGATCGCCCATCATCTCCTCGTCAAGCAGGTTCGCCTGCCCGCGCACGATCAGCACCGGGCGCTCGCTGGCGTCTTCACTCCATACAGCCAGTCCGCGCTCGACCAAATCCCGGCTCGCCTCGTCGAGTTGTGACCGGCCCGAGGCGAGGTCTTGGCGCATCGCATTTTCCACCTCATGCAAGGTGCGTCCTGTCAAATGGGCGGTAATGTAGTTGCTCGCCTGTTCGAGCAGCGAGGGCGCGACGGCGTCGCCCAGTTCGATGACCCTGTTCTCGATCGCCCCGTCCTCGCCCACAAGGACGGCCAACGCCTTGCCCTGCCCCAGATTGACGAGATTGAACTGTGCCAGAACCGGTTCGCGGGTCGGGACCATGACCATGCCTGCGGCTCCGGAAAGATCGGACAGCAGGGCGCTGGCTTTCTCGAGGGCCTGTTCGATCGGGCCAGGTCCCGACAGGCGTTTTTCGATTGCCGCGCGCTCCTGCGCGGTGGGTTTGGCTACCTGCATCATCCCGTCGACGAACAGGCGCAACCCGGTTTCGGTCGGCATGCGTCCGGCACTGGTATGCGGGGCGGCAAGGAGGCCCAGTCCTTCCAGCTCCGCAAGGACCGAACGGATTGAGGCAGGCGAGAGGTCCACTCCGCCATCGCCCGCCAACGCTTTCGAACCGACCGGTTGCCCGCTGTCGATATAGCTTTCGACCACGAGCCGGAAAATCTCGCGTGTACGGTCGGTCAATTCAGTGACGGGCGGTGCTGGCATGTCTGCAATCTAACAACTGGCCTTGCGGCCTCAAGGTCCATGCGCCTAACGCGACCAGAACGATTCAGCAAAGGACTTCCCATGAGACCATCCGGCCGCGCGCCTGACGAAATGCGTTCCATCGCTATCGAAACCGGCTTTACGAAACATGCCGAGGGTTCCTGCCTAGTCAGTTTCGGCGATACGCGGGTGTTGTGCACGGCCAGTATCGAAGAGCGGATTCCGCCATGGCTACGCGGCAAGGGCGAAGGCTGGGTTACCGGGGAATACTCAATGCTCCCCCGCGCCACGCATACTCGCGGAAGTCGCGAAGCGGCTCGTGGCAAGCAATCTGGCAGAACACAGGAGATTCAAAGGCTTATAGGGAGGAGCTTACGTACCATTGTCGACCTGAAAACGCTAGGGGAACGCCAGATCACCCTCGATTGCGATGTAATCCAGGCAGATGGTGGAACACGAACGGCTTCGATCTCGGGTGCTTGGGTTGCCTTGAGACTCGCTGTAAACAGCCTACTTGAGTCTGGAACGATCACCAGCGATCCGATCCAGGCGCAGGTCGCGGCCATAAGTTGCGGAATCTACAATGGAACACCTGTTCTTGACCTCGATTATGACGAGGACAGTTCGGCCGATGCCGACGCCAATTTCGTGTTGATCGAAGGTGGCCGGATTGCAGAGGTTCAGGCAACAGCCGAAGGCGCGACTTACGACGAGGAAGGATTGCTGCGCCTGCTCCGTCTCGCCCGTATCGGGTGCGACAAGATCTTTGCTGCACAGATGGATGCGGTGAAGTGACAAGAAAGCTCGGTTCCGGCTCGCTGGTGATAGCGACGCACAATACCGGCAAGCTGAAAGAAATATCCGCATTGCTGGAACCACATGGGCTGAACTGCATCAGCGCCGGTTCCCTGGGCCTGCCCGAGCCGGCGGAAACGGGCAAGACTTTCGTCGAAAATGCACTGATCAAGGCACGCTCGGCTTCCGAGGCATCTGGCATGGTTGCCCTGGCCGACGACAGCGGCCTTTCCGTCGATGCGCTCGGTGGGCGTCCCGGCGTCTACACAGCCGATTGGGCGGAGCGGCAGTGGTTCGAAGGCGAACCGGGCCGTGATTGGTACATGGCAATGGGCAAGGTCGAGGGGCTGTTGACCGAAAACGGCCCGGATACCCCCCGCGACGCAGCATTCCATTGCGTGTTGGCGCTCGTCTGGCCGGACGGGGAACATGCCGTTTACGAAGGCCTTGCTCCCGGATCGCTCTCCTGGCCGCCGCGCGGGACGATGGGTTTCGGCTACGATCCCGTTTTCGTGCCGGAAGGGAGCGAATTGACCTTTGCCGAGCTCGATCCCGAACAAAAACACAGGATCAGCCATCGTGCCGATGCCTTCGCCAAGCTGGTCGCGGATCAATTCGGGGGCTAGTATCGCGAATGTGGCACGCGCGCTCTACATCCATTGGCCTTTCTGCCTGAAGAAATGCCCTTACTGCGACTTCAACAGCCATGTCCGCGATCGGGTTGATCACAAGGCTTGGTGCAACGCCCTGCTCGCGGACATACGGTACGAAGCCGGAGTGGCTTGTGACGGGCCGCTCGAAAGCGTGTTCTTTGGCGGCGGCACGCCATCGCTTATGCCGCCGCAGCTCGTCGAAACGCTGTTGATCGAAGCTGAACGCCTGTGGGGTTTCGCCCCGGATATCGAGATCACGCTGGAAGCCAATCCCTCATCGATAGAAGCGGACCGGTTCACCGTGCTTGCACGAGCAGGTGTCAATCGTGTTTCTCTCGGTCTGCAATCCCTGAATGACCGCGCGCTGCATTTTCTTGGACGACTGCATGACGTCGCCGAGGGGTTGCAAGCCCTTGAAATAGCTCAGGACAACTTCGATCGTGTGAGCTTCGACCTGATCTACGCCCTGCCTGGCCAGACAGAAGATGCGTGGCGCACGGAACTGGAACGGGCACTCGGTTTCGGGACCGGGCACGTCTCGCTGTATCAACTGACGATCGAGCCGAATACGCGCTTCGCAACCGATGTCCGCCGCGGGGTATTCGACCCGCTCGATAACGATCCGGCGGCGGACCTGTATGCCGCGACACAGGAAATCACGCATAGCGCCGGCATTCCCGCATACGAAATAAGCAATCATGCACGCCCCGGCCAGGAAAGCCGGCACAACCTCGCCTATTGGCACTATGCGGATTACTGCGGGATCGGACCGGGTGCTCATGGCCGACGTGATGGAGCGGCCACATTACGACACAAGAAACCCGAAAACTACCTGCACGCCTTGAATGAACATGGAAACGGATTGTGTGAAGCGCGTTCGCTTCGGCCGAACGAGCAGGCCGGCGAGGCATTGCTGATGGGCCTGCGGGTCGTGGCCGGGCTGGATCTCAACGCCTTCTCACACCGCTTCGCCCTTCTGGAAGAAGAGCTTGTAAATGGTGACAAGTTAAAGCTTTTTCAAAAGCTCGGCCTGATGTGGCGTAATGCAAGCAGGATCGGGCTGACGCCTGCGGGAATGCCGCTGCTCGATGCTATCCTGGGCGAACTCGTCCCGGCAGAATTGGTCGGTGCATGACCGCGCGGGATATCCTCGAAGCCTGGAATGGCCATCTGGCGCGCGATCGACGACGTTCCGCGCATACTGTCCGCGCCTATGTCGCGGCGGCGGCGAGGTTGCTCGACGCGACTGGAGCGACCGATTTGGAAGAAGTGGCCGAAATGGATGCCACGGCCTTGCGGCGACAGCTTGCCGCGCGGCGCGCGGAAGGGCTTGGCAATGCCTCCGCTGCACGGGAATTGTCGGCCCTGAAAGGCTTTATCGCCTTCGCGCGGCAACAAGCAGGGCAAGAAGATACGAGCGTGCCGCGCCTACGCGGTCCGCGGATCAAGAAAGGCCTTCCGCGCCCCATAACTCCCGACGATGCCGCGAATATCGCCGATTATGTCGCAGGCGATGCGGATGAGGACTGGGTCGGCGCGCGCGACCGGGCAGTGTTGTTGCTGATGTATGGCGCGGGTTTGCGAATCGCCGAGGCACTGTCGCTCAAGGGTTCCGATGTCCCGCTGGGGGAAACACTTTCCGTCACCGGGAAAGGAAGTAAACAGCGTGTCGTGCCCATCCTACCGCTCATCCGGGCGGCAGTGGTCGATTATGCCGAAAAGACGCCATGGCCGATTGAACGGGACCAGGCGCTTTTTCGCGGTGTCAGAGGTGGGCCGCTCAGTCAGGGAATGGTGCAGAAGGCGATGGCGCGGGCGAGACAGGCACTCGGCTTGCCTGCCACTGCGACTCCGCATGCCCTCAGGCATAGTTTTGCGACCCATCTACTCGGCGCAGGTGCCGACCTGCGCAGCCTGCAGGAACTGCTTGGTCATGCCAGCCTCGGTTCCACACAGATCTATACCAAGGTCGATGCGGCGACATTGCTCGATACCTATCGCAATGCGCATCCGAGGGAGAAAGACTAGAAAGCGCCGCGGACCGATCATTCGCTAGGGATCGCCCATCTGATGCTCATGATGGAAAAGTAGCGTTCCGCATCAATGTCGACGGATTTTGCCAACTTGCGGCCACGATCCCGGAAATCGTTCCCAATGGTCGTAGCTCTCCGCCGAACTCTCGAATTTCAGCTTGGCGGCACCACGTAGATTGACCGGAGCCTTCGCTTCCGCCTCGGCCTGCGCAAATGCGCCGGTGCCATGCCACAGCATCGCAGTGGCGAGCATCAGTCCGATCACAGATTTTTTCTAGCCAATTCAACCCTCCTCACGATCCATCGATGCAAGCCGCGTCTCGATCGCATCCCAGATCAACGCAGCGGTATCCGTCCCGTTGAATGCGTCGATGGCAACGATGCCGGTCGGTGAGGTGACGTTGATCTCGGTCAGCCATTTGCCACCGATCACGTCGATCCCGACGAAGACCAGGCCTCGACGCTTCAATTCGGGACCCATGGCCGCGCAAATCTCCTCTTCGCGCTCGGTCAGGCCGGCCGCTTCGGCATAGCCTCCCTGGGCAAGGTTGGAGCGAAATTCGCCCTTCCCCGGCTTGCGATTGATCGCGCCGGTGAATGCGCCGTCCACCAGTACGATCCGCTTGTCGCCTTCCGCCACTTCGGGAAGGAAGGGTTGGACCATATGCGGTTCGGGCCACGTCTGGTCGAACAGTTCGGACAATGCCGACAGGTTCGTGCCTTCGGCATCGACTTTAAAGATCGCCTTGCCACCATTGCCATGAAGCGGTTTTACCACGAGCGCGCCGTGTTTCTTCCCGAAGTCGCGGATATCCTCGAGCTTTCTCGCGACGAGCGTTGGTGGCATGAAGCGCGCATAATCGAGTACGAACATCTTTTCCGGCGCGTTGACGACTTCGCGTGGATCGTTGACCACCAGCGTTGTATCCTTGAGCCGGTCGAGCAACAGGGCGGCGCTGATATAGCCGAGGTCGAATGGCGGATCCTGGCGCATCAAGACCACGTCTATGCCCTGAGCCAGGTCGATCTTCGCAGGTTCGCCCTGCCAGGTGAAGTGACCGCCCTTGACGCGTTGCACGGCAAGCTGCCGGCCCCAGGCCGTTATCTTGCCGTCCTCCCAGGCGAGCGAGCCGACATCGTAATGCCAGATGGAGTGCCCTCTGGCCTGTGCGGAGAGCATTAGCGCGAAACTCGAATCACCAGCGATATCGATGCTCTCGATGGGATCCATCTGGATTGCGACACGCAGGGACATATTGGCTCCTAAGGTTGCCAGGCATTGACGATGTGGCGCGGTAGACGCCCCGGTGCAAGCAGGATAACGTCGATCCTGATATCCTCGTCCGCAGTTGCGTATTCGTGAGCTACCACCTCGACGGCTGCCGCGACACGTCGCAAACGATATTCGTCGATTGCATGATCGAGATCAGCGGCCGAGTTACGCCATTTCACCTCGATGAAGGCAATCAACCTGCCGCGCTTGCAGATCAGGTCGATCTCCCCCCGTGGCGTCTTGCGGCGGCGCTCAAGGACACGCCAACCCTGCATCTGCAACCATAATGCCGCGCGACCCTCGCCGACGCGTCCGCGTTTTTCGGCCCGCTGGCGTTTCATTCGCCGCGTAGCTCGAGCGCGCGCGCATACAGGACCCTGCGGTCGAGCCCGGTGGCCTTGGCGACCTGCCCGGCAGCCTTGGAGGGTTTGAATTCCGCCAATGCGTCGAGCAGCAGGGCATCGGCATCCAGCTTTCCTGCTGCCTTGTCGACAGGTGGCGAAACGAGCAGTATGATTTCACCCTTGGGCGGGTGGTTCGCGTAGTGATCCGCCATCTCCGCCGCGGTTCCGGTCCGACACTCTTCGTGCAGCTTCGTCAATTCGCGGGCGACTGCAACCGTGCGGTCCGGAAATGCTTCACCAATCGCAGTCAGCGCCTTTGTGAGCCTCGGCGCTGTTTCATGGAATATCAGTGTGGCATCGATAGTCGCAAACCGATCAAGAAAGTCCCTGCGGGCTTTCTGCTTGCCCGGGAGGAAACCGGCGAAAAAGAAGCGGTCGCTGGGCATTCCCGACACCGTCAATCCGGCAATGGCTGCACAGGCACCCGGCAATGTCGTGATCGGAATACCCGCTTCACGGGCATCGCGAACCAGACGATAACCGGGGTCGGATACCAGCGGGGTTCCTGCATCGCTTACCAGCGCCACAGCCTGTTCGCGCATCGTCTCGACCAATCTCGCGCGATCCTGCTCCCCGCTATGATCGTTGTAGCGCCATAGAGGCTTGCCGATGCCGAGATGTCTGATCAGCCTGCCGGTTACCCTTGTATCCTCACAGGCAATACCGTCGCAACGCTTCAACACATCGACTGCACGCACCGTTATATCGCCAAGATTGCCAATCGGCGTGGCGACTATATAGAGTCCGGGCGATAGAGCGTCGTGGTCCACAATCATGGCCAATGGACCAGACTTGAGGGGAGCTGCAAGCATGAAGCGTTGGAAACTGGATCGGCGGACACTGGTATTGGCCGGGGCAACCGTGCTGCTTGCCGGGTGCCAGGTCATCCCCAAGGCGCCCACCGCGACAACCGCGCCACAGTCTGGCCCGACACCCGAACCCAGCGCGACGGCCCTGCCGACCGACGACACACGTCACCGGATTGCGCTGCTGGTCCCGATGTCCGGTTCCAACAGTGCCGTCGGCCAGTCGATAGCCAATGCCACGACCATGGCCCTGCTCGACACCAATGCCGACAACCTGCGGATCACCACCTACGATACTTCGAGCGGTGCCCGCTCGGCAGCCCGGCGAGCCGTCGCCGATGGCAACAAGCTGATCCTCGGTCCCTTGATGGGAGGTAATGTCGCGCAGGTGCTCGCAGAGGCGCGCCCGGCGGACATACCGCTGATCTCTTTCTCCAACGATACCGCTGTCGCCAGCCCCGATGTATTCGTGATGGGTCATATTCCTGAGCAATCGGTATCGCGCACCGTGGAATATGCTCGTCGTCGCGGTTCGGAGAATTTCGCCGCCATCGTTCCCGAAGGGGAATATGGCCGTCGCGCTGAAGCGGCCCTTTCTGCCGCGATCCTCGAACACGGTGGCAAAATGGTGCGGGCCGAGCGTTACGCACGGGGTAACACTTCGATCATCAGTGCTGCACGAAGAGTTGCGCAGACAGGTGGTTACGATACCGTCCTGATTGCCGACGGAGCGCGTCTTGCCGCGCTTGCGGCGGGCGAATTGAAGCCGCGTGGAACGGGGGCGGCACAATTGCTCGGCACCGAACTATGGAGCGGTGCAGGATCCGTGACGCGAGCATCCGCTTTGCGCGGCTCTTTGTTTTCAGCCGTCTCTGACGGGCGTTTCAAGCGCTTTTCCGACAGCTACAAGAGCCGCTTCGGCAGCCAGCCCTACCGGATTTCCACCCTTGGTTACGATGGGGTGCTGCTCACATTGCGCGTGGCACGTGACTGGCAGGTCGGCCGCAATTTCCCGACTGGACGACTGCGCGAGGATGGCGGCTTCCTCGGTCTCGACGGACCGTTTCGTTTCCAACGTAATGGAGTGATCGAACGGGCCATGGAAGTACGCGAGGTACGCAACGAGCAAGTGGTGATCGTCTCCCCGGCCCCGGCCAGGTTCGGCGGCTGACGATAACCCGCCGCATTCGCTTGTAGCGGTGCGAAACCGCAGCATATAGCATGCCCATGTCTGACGATTTGTTTGCCGGAACGCCCGCCGCCAGCGGCGATTACGATTCATCCTCGATCGAGGTGCTTGAGGGGTTGGAGCCCGTTCGCCGCCGCCCCGGAATGTATATCGGTGGCACTGATGATCGCGCGCTGCATCACCTTGCCGCCGAAGTGCTCGACAATGCGATGGACGAAGCGGTTGCAGGCCATGCCTCGCGGATCGAAGTCACGCTGGAAGAAGGCAACCGGCTGACCATCGCCGATAACGGTCGTGGCATCCCGGTTGATGAACATCCAAAATTTCCCGGCAAATCGACGCTCGAAGTAATCATGACCACGCTCCATTCGGGCGGCAAGTTCTCGGGCAAGGCCTATGCCACCAGC
>JANQPE010000113.1 GCA_028289565.1 Parerythrobacter sp. | reverse complement strand
AGCAGGATAGCCAGATCGGCCCCACCATCCGTGTCCGGATGGGCGAGCCGATCCGTGTCTTTACCGCTCGCGATCTCGACTTTTCGCAGGTCGCAGCGGTCCGGTAAGCACGATGCCGGCGGACATCCATTCCCTGCCCACGGAGGATATCGGCGAGCGTAGCGTCTATCTCGAGGCCTATCTCGCGCCTTTCCGCGAGTGGCTCGACCGCGACACGATAACCGAAATCATCGTGAACCGGCCCGGCGAAGTATGGATCGAGGATGCGGTCTCGCCGGGCATGCAGCGTATCGACACGCCGCAGATCGATGACAAGCTGGTGCAGCGCCTGGCCGAGCAGGTTGCGCGAGTCAGCCACCAGGGCATCAATCGCGAGCACCCGCTGCTTGGTGCGACCTTGCCCGGCGGGGCGCGGATCCAGTTTTGCGGCCCGCCCGCTTCGCGCAAGCACTGGGCGATGGCCATTCGCCGCCATCGCCGCCTCGACCTGCCGCTCGACGCCTATGACGCGGGCCCGCTGTCGCCGCCCGGCGAAGCGGACATGCCCGATCCGCAGACGAAGCCGATCGCCTATTTGCGCGAAGCCATCCGTCAACGGCAAACGATCCTGATCTCGGGCGGCACCAGCACCGGCAAGACAACATTCCTGAATGCCATGCTCGGCGAAATCCCGCGCTTGGAGCGTGTGGTACTGGTTGAAGACACGCCTGAACTCAAATTGCCGGGCGAGAACGGTGTCGGCCTGGTCGCGGTGAAAGGCGAACTCGGCGAAGCCAAGGTTACGGCCAACGAATTGCTCCAGGCGGCCCTGCGGCTACGGCCCGATCGCATAGTCCTGGGTGAATTGCGCGGTGCGGAAAGCGTGAGCTTCCTGCGTGCGATCAATACCGGCCATCCAGGCAGCTTTTCGACGATCCATGCCAATTCGCTCCGCGGGGCGCTGGAGCAATTGTCGCTGATGGTCATGCAAACCGGTATCGGCCTGAGCCGGTCGGATACGATCGCCTACGCGGCTTCGGTGATCGACGTCGTCGTCCAGTTGGGACGCGACGATAGCGGCAAGCGCGGCATCACCCAGATCGCGAGAAGCATCGATCTGTTCTGATATGGAGGCCGGACAGGCAGTCCGCGCCATTCTATCGTGACTTGCCCGTGGCAAACGGGGAGAAATCGGTTTCCGTGTCGTAGATATCCACGCCCTCGGCTCGCTTGAGCTTGCCGATCACGACATAGGTAGCCGGCGTGAGGCAAGCTTCCCATGCGGTCTTGATCAGCCATTGCGAGATCACGACCTGCAGCAGCAGTTCCGGCGGCCAGCCCGCCAGTCCGTAGAAGGCGAGCGGATAGAAGATAAGACTGTCAAAGCCCTGGCCGACGACTGTCGAGCCGATCGTTCGCGCCCATAGCGCCTTGCCTTGCGTCCAGATCTTCATCTTGGCGAGGACGAAGCTGTTGGCGAATTCTCCGACCCAAAAAGCGATCATCGAAGCGAGCACGATGCGCCAGCTATTGCCGAAGACGAATTCGTAGGCCTCCTGGCCCGGCCAGCCATCGGCGGGCGGGAGCTTCACTACCACCCAGGCCATGAAAGCCATGAACAGCAGCGCGGCAAAACCGGTCCAGATCACCCGGCGCGCGCGCGCATAGCCATAAACCTCGGTCAGGATATCGCCGATGATGTAGCTGATCGGAAAAAACAGCACCCCTGCGCCGAAGGACCATTCGCCCCCGCCCGGCAAGGCGATATAGGATGGCTTCGATGCCCCGATGATGTTCGACAGCAGCAGGATCGCGACGAAGGCCGCCATTACGAGATCGTAATAACGAAATGCCCGACGCTTTTCGGTGCCGTCATCAATGCGCATGGGTTCTTTTTCCATGGCCCGGGACCTATCGCGATTTGCGCCTCGCGAAAAGCGCGCTATGCCCGCCGCGATGCGCGCCCTTAGCTCAGCTGGATAGAGCGCGGGACTTCTAATCCTGAGGTCGCAGGTTCGACTCCTGCAGGGCGCGCCAACATTCTCTCTATGTCACTGACATATAGTGATAAGGTCTGCTTGATAATAGATAACCCACCCTTTTATCCACCCTATCTTTAGCTGGTCTCGCCTTAGGTGAAGGCAGGGATACGGGGGATGCTTTCTCTATCCCCCCTATTCACTAGCGCTGTATCCCCAGACATAGCGGCGCATAGCGAGGCATTGCAGCTTTGGGATATAGCGCGTGGGTTCAGAATATATACTATATTCTGAACCCACTTCCCAAGGGTGTTGTCAGACTAACTGCACCTGTTGTGGATTGAGAAGGCTAGAGTAGGGCAGTTTGATGCCCAGAGCTCCAAAATCGCCCAGTCCATTTCGTCGTTTCAACTCATCGCCGGAAGTTATCTGGATAGCGGTGATGATGTATATTCGCTTTCCGCTGAGCCTGCGGAACGTGGAAGATCTGCTCGGCGAACGAGGCATCGACATCTACCAAGAGACGATCCGTTTCTGGTGGAATCGGTTCGGGCCGATGTTCGCATCGGACATTCGAAGACAACGAGCATCAAGAATGAAGGGCTTTCGCCATTGGCGCTGGCATCTCGACGAGATGTTTGTGAAGATAAACGGCGAGACGCACTATCTATGGCGGGTCGTCGACCACGAAGGCGAAGTTCTTGAAAGCTATGTCACGAAGAAGCGGGACAAGAAGGCTGCGCTGCGTTTCATCCGCAAGGCGTTAAAGAGGCACGGTCAGGCAGAGAAGATCGTCACTGACGGTCTGAAGTCCTACCCATCAGCAATGCGTGAACTCGGCAATGAAGAGCGCCGCGAAATAGGCCGATGGGAGAACAATCGAGCGGAGAATTCGCACTTACCGTTTCGACGACGAGAACGGGTTATGCAGCGGTTCAGGCGAATGAAGTCGTTACAAAAGTTCGCTTCAGTTCACGCTAACATCCACAACCACTTCAACTCCGAACGCCACCTCATCGATAGACAAACGTACAAGACCCGTCGCTCAGTCGCCTTGGCTGTGTGGCAGAGCCTCGCTGCCTGAACTAAGCCCGACCTTGCCATAGCTGCGCCAATCGGAGACTAGTTCGCTTTAGTCTGACAGCACCCTTCCGTGCCATTCAGCAGCTCCTTTCAAGCCGTAAATAGCCGAAATCCCAACTCTCAAAACGGACCACTTCTCGGGAGGGCAGGCCAATTTGTCGAGCTTGTTTGATCGAGATCGATGGCCTGGTTAGAAATCGAAGCCTAACTCGAGACCCCAACTGACCGGTGAGCCACCGAAGGCCTGCGCATTGAATGCCGGGCTCCGGATATCGGCATAGGCTTTGTCAAAAATATTTCGCGCAAAGGCAGCGGCCCGAAAGCCTTCATTTTCGTAGCGCAGGCTTACATCAACCAGCTCATAAGCTTCCTGAAAAAAGATCGGCGTGTTGTTCACATCAGTCGGGAAACCGCTGCGAAACGACAAGCTCGGTCGGAAGGTGAACTCTCCCGGCAGGCCGCCAAGCGCAAATTGCCAGTTCGCCGCAATATATGCGGTATAGTTTGGCACCCGGTCGAATTCGAGGTCAGCCGCATTGGCCTCGTCCTCAGGTGACACAACTCCATCGCCATCAAGATCAAGCCCGGTGAAAGTATTGAACTCTGGATCAAGCCACGCAAAGCTGCCGTCAACCCAAAAATTGTCGCTTGGTTGAAGGGTAAATTCCACTTCCAGGCCCTTGATCGTCGCACTGGCGGCATTGCGCAAACGCTGGACCGGCTGTCCAGTCGAACTCGCTTCGTTCGTGACGCGCTGGATGTCGTCATATTTTGTCACGAAGCCAGCGACATTCAGGCGTAGTGTTCCGTCCGACGTTTCGCTTTTCACGCCAAGCTCGAACTGATCCGCCTGTTCGGGATCGGCTGCTGCAATGGTCAGGAGATTGGAGGCGCGTGCATTGAAATTGCCGCTGCGAAAACCGCGTGTCCAGGTGAAATAGGTCAGGAGATCGGGGTTCGGCTCATATTCGATTCCCGCCCGTGGGGACAAGTTGTTCCAGCTGTCCTCTAGGAAGAGCCGGTTCGTCGAGCAATTGGTGAAACCGGGACCTGCGCAGGGAGCCAGCGGTGAAATATCCAGCTCCTTTCTCTCCCAAGAATAGCGTGCGCCGGCCGACAGGGTCAAATCCGGCAGTGGCCGGTAATTGAAATTGACAAAGCCGGCGACCGATTCCTGATCCTGCGTCCAATCCGACTGGATGAAATTGAAATCGGTGTGCGCGCGACGTGCGGTAAGGCCGCTGAATTCACGGCGCTCGATCACGCTCATTTCGGACTTCATGTAGAAAAAGCCGATGAGAAAATCGAAACTGTCCGAAAGTTCGGCAGCGTAGCGCAGCTCCTGGGTGAACTGATTGGCTGATTCCTCGTTGTCGGGAAAATGTATCAGCGCAAACGGTGTGCCATCGACATCAAGCGACGAATCAAAGGACAGGTCACGATATGCCGTGATTGATGTGAACGTACCGGGGCCGACTTCAATGTTCCCTTCACCGATGACATGCCAGCTCTCGGTACGGCTGTCACCGATCAGATCATGGTTGATTTCGTAGGGATCCTCGGGAGGAGAATATCCGAATTGGGCAAACGTTGTGGTCGGCGCGCCCGGCCCCTCGAAGGCGCGAGAGGCCGTGCCACCACCATTGTCGAGATAATATTGACCATAAACGGTAAAATCGAATCCACCACCTGAATCGAATGTTACCGTTGGTTTGATGAAGATACTGTCCTGACCGGACTGATCGACCATCGGATTGTCAGGTTGAGTTCCCGAGGGGTTTTGCGGTGCGGGCACGAAGAAACCACCATTCCTGTCCCTGAATGCACCATCAGAGTGCTTATATTGAACAGCCAGCTTGGCCCGTAATGTATCTGAAACCGGTCCTTCGACGATTCCTTCAAGCTTGTAGGTGTTGTAGCTGCCATAACCAGCGCGGACACTCCCCCCGAATATCTCGCTAGGCTTGCCGGTACGCAACAAAACCGCCCCACCGGTAGTATTGCGACCGTGGAAAATCCCCTGAGGTCCGCGCAAAACCTCGACCGCTTCTACATCGAACAGGTCCAGTACAGCACCGATCTGCGTAGCCAGAACCATGCCGTCCTGCACCACATTGACCGATGGGTCGAGCGTGCGAATGCTGGTGCTGTTGCCAAGCCCGCGAATCGAGAAGTTGGCAAAACCGGGAAAGGTACTAACGCCCTGAAGCTGCACATTCGGCGCAATGAAGCCTATGTCCGTCAGGTCGGCGGAGAAGCTATTCTCAATGGTATCCGCAGTGATAGCAGTGACTGAAACGGGAACATCTTGAACAGATTCGGCTTTCTTCTGAGCGTAGACAATGATTACGGTATCGTCTTCGGTTACCTCGTCTGCCGTGCCCGAATCCTGTGCTTTGGCTGCTTGCGCCAAGCTAAGTGCAAGCATCGACGTGCCCAGCATTCCGCAGATATTCTTTAGCCTCCTCGCCATTTCCCTCTCCCTATATTTCTGTGCGACCCAATTCTCTCATCCGTTGGACTCTCAAAATTATATCGATATCATTATTATCGATGTCGATATACATAGGTGGAGAATTCAAAGCAATGGCCTTCCCCTGACCTCACCTCCTCCCCCAGATAGTGGTCCGTCTTGAGGATGTTGTCAGACCAACGTGGCATTCTGTGGTTAGTGTCGCTAGCAGCGTGGAATGAGCCGCAAGTCGAGAGCCAAACCTCCCAGCCCATTCAAGCGCTTCAACTCCTCGCCCGATATCATCCGCTTGGTTGTGATGATGTCTGTGTGGTTTCCGCTAAGCTTACGGAACGTCGAAGACCTGCTGTTCGAGCGAGGGATCGACGTCTGCCACGAGACGGTGCGGTTCTGGTGGAACAGGTTCGGTCCGATGTTTGCCGCAGATATCAAACGCCAGCGTATCAACCGGATGCGCGGTTTTCGTCACTGGCGCTGGCACCTCGACGGGATGTTCGTGAAGATCAATGGCGAGACCCACTACCTGTGGCGAGCTGTCGATCACGAAGGTGAAGTCCACGAAAGCTATGTGACTAAGAAGCGGGACAAATCTGCCGCTTTGCGCTTCATGAAGAAAGCGCTCAAGAACCAGGGCCCCGTAAATGCGATCGTGACCGACGGTCTGCACTCCTACAAAGCTGCCATGGATGAACTCGGCAATCGCGAGCGTCAGGAAATCGGACGATGGTCGAACAATAGAGTCGAGAACTCTCACCTCCCACTACGAAGACGGGAACGCGTGATGCAGCGGTTCAGACGAATGAAGTCGTTACAGAAGTTCGCCTCCGTCCACGCCAACGTCCACAACCACTTCAACTCAGACCGCTTCTCACCGACAGGCAGGCTTACAAGGCAAACCGCTCAGCCGCGCTGGCTAAGTGACGACAGCTTATTGCCTAGCCGGTAGCCGTTCTAAGGATAGCTGCGTCTAGTGGAGACGAGTTCGCATTAGACTGACAGCACCTCGGTGGGAAGATGCGGGCCGATAGCCCTAGCCACGGCGCATCGTTGCAAGGCGTTCGCCGGTTACCGGATAGCCGGCATCATCCGGAATGCAGATCCACGGCTCGTCGTCGCGCACTTCCATGAAAGGGATAATGGTGCGGACCGGATGGTTGGCGGCATCCCGGGCAGCGGCATCGAAATCTTCGAATTGCGCAAGCCGTTCCAAATTGCGGCGGGTAGGGAAAATGACCGAGATTTCATCCCTCCCGGCGGCGGCCAGAGCGTCCGTGGCACTGGTCCAGAAAAGTCTGGTATTTTCGGTTTCATCGACCGTGATATCGACCGCACCGGTGCCCAGATCGTGCAGGTAGAAGCGGGTATCGAAGACCCGGGGCAGCCTTTCGTTCTTGGGAAACCAGCGAGCGAAAGGGATCAGTTCCGACAGATCGGGCGTCCAGCCATACTGCTCGATCACGGGTGCCAGAGAGCCGCATTCGAGGAGTATCGCGCGGGCCTCCGTTGCTTCACCGGCCGATATGTCTTCGCGAAAGCCGATCGCAAGCCCGGTTTCCTCCAGCGTCTCCCGCATGGCGGCGATGCGCGCGCCTGCTTCTTCGGCGTCGCAGTCATGATCCAGCCGCGCAGCCAGTTCGAAATCGGAATCGTCGATCCGCCCGCCCGGAAACACCGCGGCGCCTCCGGCAAAGGACATTGTCCTGGAGCGGACCACCATCAGCAGTTCGGGAGGCTCGCCCAGGCCGGCATGGCGAAAAATCACTACCGTGGCGGCAGGCAGGGCAGCGGTTGCGGGGTTTGCGGGGGATTCGCTCATTCTCTGGCGACTTTGCAGCGCGCCATGCACCTTGCCAAGCGCCAATACCCGAAAGGCTGTCGGAAAACCTTACAGCACACCAATTGATTAATTCATGTAAACCATCGCGATCCCCGGAAAACCGCGGATTGGAAAAACTGGCACGGAGGATGCATCTTCTGGGGTACCCGAAATGGTCTTCAATAATGAGGCGCCGCCCCCTGGTCTCCCGGTAGCGTCTCCCCCGAAAGAAAGGGTCCGTTCCAACAGCCGGAACGGACCCTTTTCTTTGTCTTGCCCTTTGTCTTGCTCAGGGAGCGGGAAATCAGCCGGTCTTGGCGACTGCCTTTTCCTTCATGAGTTGCTGCAGTTCACCGGCTTCGAACATTTCCATCATGATGTCGCTCCCACCGACGAACTCGCCCTTTACATAGAGCTGAGGGATCGTCGGCCAGTCCGAAAAACTCTTGATTCCCTGGCGGATCTCCATGTCCTGCAACACGTCGACGCTCTCATAGGAGATGCCGCAGTGATCGAGGATGGAGACCGCGCGGCTGGAAAAGCCGCATTGCGGGAAAAGTGGAGTACCCTTCATGAACAGAACGACGTCATTTTCGCCGACGAGGCTGGAAATGCGGGCATTTACATCGGACATGGGTTCTCGATCCCGGTAATTTGCGTGTCGATCAGGAGGTGGGGGCTATGGTGGTCAGTTGCAAGGCGTGGAGTACCCCGCCCATTTTCCCGCCCAGCGCCTCATAGACCATCTTGTGCTGCTGGACGCGGCTCTTGCCGGTGAACTGCGGCGCGATGACTTTCGCCGCCCAATGATCGTTGTCGCCGGCCAGATCGGTCATCACGACCTCGGCACCGGGCAGGGCACCCTTGATCATGTCTTCGATTTCGGCGGCGCTCATCGGCATAGCGGTTAGCTTTCGCTCATCATCTGGCGCTTCGCCTCGACGGTTTTTTCTTCGAGCATGGCGCGGATTGCCGCCTCGTCCACATCGCACCCCGCCGCAGTGAGATCGCCCAGCAGTTTGCGAATCACATCTTCGTCGCCTGCTTCCTCGAAATCGGCCTGAACGACGGCTTTCTTGTACGCGTCGGTTTCCTCTTCGGTCAGAGCCATCAGCTCGGCTGCCCATTCGCCGAGCAGGCGATTACGCCGTGCCGCCAGTTTGAAGGCGGTTTCCTCGTCCATGGCGAATTTGGCTTCCTCGGCGCGCTCGCGGTCGTTGAAATCGGTCATGCAATCCTCTCGAATGGGTTCGAGAGTCAGATAGGTTGCCGCCCGCCTGTCGGCAAGCGCGCAATCGGCACGATTAGTCCATCGTGACAACGAGCTTGCCGACCGCCTGCCGGTTTTCCAGCCTGGCGATCGCTTCACCTCCGCGTTCGAGAGGGAAGGTCTCCGAAACCAACGGATTGATCTTGCCGGCCTGCATCAATTCGAACAGCTCTTCGACCTGCTGGCGGAACCTCACCGGTTCCCGGACAGTGAAAGCGCCCCAGAAAACACCGGCGATATCGCAGCTTTTCAGCAAGGTCAGGTTGAGCGGCATCCGGGCGATTCCCGCTGGGAAGCCGACTACGAGGAAGCGACCTTCCCACGCGATCGAACGCAGCGCGGGTTCGGAGTACTGGCCCCCGACGATGTCATAGACGATATTGGCGCCTTCCGGCCCGCAGGCCGCCTTGAATTTCCCGGCCAGCTCTTTCGAGGCGGCCTTGTCCATCTCGTCCTTGGGATAGATGACCACCTCGTCGGCACCGGCCTTGCGTGCTATTTCGCCTTTTTCCTCGCTCGAAACCGCGGCCACGACCCGCGCGCCGAAAGCCTTGGACAGTTCCACCGCCGACAGGCCCACACCGCCTGCGGCGCCGAGCACCAGAACCGTGTCGCCGTCCTTGATGTGACCGCGATCCCTCAGCCCGTGAATCGTCGTTCCGTAAGTCATCAGCAGCGAAGCCGCTTTCTCGAACGGCACGCCATCGGGCATGGGGAACATGCGGTCGACCGGTACGACCAGCCTTTCCGTCAGCCCGCCATTGCCGAGCATGGCCATGACCCTGTCGCCTTCCGAACAGCCTTCGACTCCTTCGCCAAGCGCCTCGATCACACCGGCGATTTCGCCACCGGGCGCAAATGGGCGTTCGGGCCGGAACTGATAGAGATCGCGAATGATCAGCGTGTCGGGGAAATTGATTGCGCAGGCCTTCACTTCGACCAGTACTTCGCCCTTACCCGGGGCAGGAACCTCGATTTCGTCCAGGGTCAGGGTTTCCGGGCCGCCGGTCTCGTGGCTGCGCAAGGCCTTCATATGTGTTTCTCCGTTCCCGTTGCCAGCCAGGGCCTGTCGCGCGCTTGGCGTTTTTCGTATTCCGCGATGGCCGCATCACGCTCGAGCGTCAGGCCTATTTCATCAATGCCATCGACAAGGCATTGTTTGCGGAAAGGGTCGATATCGAAAGGAAAGCGGTCCTGATAGGGGGTGGTGACCGTTTGCGTGTCGAGATCGATGGTTACCGGATCGGTGCGAGCGATTTCGAGCAGGCGATCGATCTGATCCTGCGGCAGTTCCACCGTGAGGATTCCGTTCTTGAATGCATTGCCGGAGAAGATATCGGAGAAACTCGGTGCGATCACCGCCCTGATGCCGAGATCGAGTAGCGCCCAGGCGGCATGTTCGCGGCTCGATCCGCAGCCGAAATTATCGCCGGCGACAAGGATCGGCGCACCGGCGAATTCAGGATCGTCGAATACGTTGCCCGGCTGTGCACGAACGGTTTCGAAAGCCCCCTTGCCAAGCCCTTCGCGTGTAATTGTCTTCAACCATGCTGCCGGGATGATGACGTCGGTGTCGACGTTCTTCGCGCCATAGGGAATGGCGCGCCCTTCGATGGTCGAGAGAGGATCCATCAATCGGTTTCGGGATTTTCACCCGAAGGGATGGAAGCGGGCTTGGGCGGCTCGTTCTTCTTTTTGCGGTTGGATGCGTATAGCAGTGCGGCGGCAATGGCTGCCGAGCCGATGGCGCCTGCTGCGAACGCGGCTGTTCCGGAGATTTTCTTGGTCATGTAGTATTCAATGGGGTGCGCTGCGCAGGCGCGCAAGGGTCGATCCTGCGCCATTGTGCATGAGTCGTCGTCATAGGAACACGTCCCGGCCTAACTTCCCGGGCGTCCGCCGATGCCCGGCTTCGCCGTCACCATGCCAATTGCGGCCGTCGAGCGTGCGCGCTTCGATGCCGTTGAGCGATACCGGATCGAATAATCGCATATTGACCCCGGTACGATCGCCTTCGAAGTTTTCCGTGAGTGTCCAGTGTGTAGTTGCACCGCAACAGAGACAGAATCACACTTCCACGGCCGGCTCGTCATAATCTGTTCGCCGATATCCGCGGGTTGTGCCGGTGACTTTGACCTGGCTGCCCGGGAAGTAACCCCAGGCACCACCCGATTTCCTACACAGCGAGCAATCGCACAGGCTTATATAGTCGGGGCTGGCGGCGATTTCGACTTCGACTTCTACCGCGCCGCAATGGTAGGTGGCTTTCACCGCATCAGCTCCCGCACATCGGTCAACCGGCCTGTCACTGCCGCTGCCGCTGCCATTGCGGGGCTCATCAGGTGGGTGCGCGCACCTGGACCCTGGCGGCCGACGAAATTGCGGTTGCTGGTCGAAGCGCAACGCTCGCCCGGCGGAACCTTGTCGGGATTCATGCCAAGACAGGCGGAACAGCCGGGTTCGCGCCATTCGAGACCGGCGTCAGTGAAGATCGTGTCCAGCCCTTCTTCCTCCGCCTGGCGCTTCACCAGGCCCGAGCCGGGGACAACGATGCCCCAGCGGATTGTGTCGGCCTTGCTGTGTCCGCGCAGGATTTCCGCCGCGGCGCGCAGATCCTCGATCCTGCTATTGGTGCAACTGCCGATGAAGACGTTTTGTATCTCGATGTCGGTTAGCTTCTCGCCGGGAGTCAGGCCCATGTAGTCGAGACTCTTGCGTGCAGCTTCCTGCTTGGCAGGATCGGCGAAACTTGCGGGGGCAGGCACGGTGCCGCCGATGGGTGCGATATCTTCCGGGCTGGTACCCCAGGTTACAGTTGGTTCCACCGCCTCTGCGTCGATACGGACGGATTTGTCGAAGGTTGCGCCCTTGTCGGTGTGGAGCGTTTGCCACCACGCCACAGCCCGATCCCATTGCTCGCCTGCCGGGGAACAGGGGCGGCCCTTCAGATAGGCGAATGTCTTCTCATCGGGCGCGACCAGTCCGGCGCGCGCGCCCGCCTCAATGCTCATATTGCAGACTGTCAGACGGCTCTCGATGCTCATGCGTTCGAACACTGGACCGCGATATTCGATGACGTGGCCCGTGCCGCCGGCGGTGCCGATCGTACCGATGATGTGGAGGATCAGATCCTTGGAAGTCACACCCGGACCCAGTGTTCCGTCGACGCGGACTTCCATCGTCTTCGACTGCTTGAGCAGCAGCGTCTGCGTCGCCAGCACATGCTCGACCTCGCTGGTTCCTATGCCGAAGGCAAGGGCGCCGATTCCGCCATGTGCGGCAGTATGGCTGTCGCCGCACACGATGGTCGCGCCGGGCAGCGAGAAGCCCTGTTCGGGGCCGACGACGTGGACGATACCCTGCTGCGGTGCCGTGGCATCGATATAGCGAATGCCGAATGCAGGGGCGTTGGCTTCCAGCGCGGCGAGTTGTGCGGCGCTTTGCGGATCGGCGATGGCTATCTTCTCGCCAGAAGCGCCGAGCCGTGGTGTGGTCGGCAGGTTATGGTCGGGCACAGCCAGGGTCAGGTCGGGCCGGCGAACTGTACGCCCGGCAAGCCGCAATGCTTCGAATGCCTGCGGGCTGGTCACTTCGTGGACCAGATGGCGGTCGATGAAGATGAGGCTGGTACCGTTTTCGCGCGTTTCCACGACATGCGCGTCCCAGATCTTTTCGTAGAGCGTGCGCGGTTTGCTGACCATGGCCGCAAAGTTAGCGGCTTTCGCGCAACAGTGGCAAGCAAAGCCGCGCGCAGGAAATCACGGGTCATGGAAAGGTGAGGTTTCAGTGGCTAACTGACACATATGTCAGCAAAGCCTTTCACCTTCGCGATCACGGTCCTGCCGGATGATATCGACTTCATGGGCCATGTGAACAATGCCCGGTACCTCAACTGGGTGCAGGATGCCGTGCTCGCCCACTGGCGCAAGCTGGCTCCGCCCGAAGAGGTGGCAGGCAAGGCCTGGGTCGCACTCAAGCACGAGATTACCTACCGCAGGCCGGCCTTCCTCGAAGACGATGTCATCGCACGGACGGTGCTCGAACATGTCAAGGGCGCACGCGCCTTCTATTCCACGGTGATCAGCCGCGGCGAAGAGGTGTTGGCCGAAGTCAAATCCAGTTGGTGCTGCATCGATGCCGAAACGCTGCGTCCGGCGCGGATCGGCGAAGAGGTCGCCAGGTTCTTTTTCCCGTCGCCGGAATAGCGTATATCGCAGGGCACCATGAATGTGTTGCTTCCCATCCTGATCGTACTGGCCACCGTCGCCGCGATGGAATGGGTCGCCTGGGCGAGCCATAAGTACATCATGCACGGTGTCGGCTGGGCGTGGCATCGCGACCATCACGAGCCGCACGACAAGACCTTCGAAAAGAACGATCTCTATGCCCTTGTCGGTGCGGCGTTGAGCATTTCGATGTTCGCGGCGGGCAGCCCGCTGGTGATGGGAGAAAGCGCATGGTGGCCAGGTACCTGGATCGGGCTCGGCATCCTCTTTTATGGTATCATCTACACGCTGGTGCATGACGGGCTGGTCCACCAGCGCTATTTCAAATGGGTGCCCAGGCGCGGCTATGCCAAGCGGCTGGTGCAGGCGCACAAGCTTCACCATGCGACGGTCGGCAAGGAAGGCGGGGTCAGCTTCGGCTTCGTCTGGGCGCGCGATCCTGCAAGGCTGAAAGCCGAACTGAGGGCACAGCGCGAAGCCGGGATCGCCGTGGTGCGGGAAAGCACGTAGGAAAACGAAACGGCGCCTATTCCCTGCGCGTTGCGATCCAGCCGCCGGCAATCACCAAGATCGCGATCGAGACGTAGTACCAGGGCTCGCCAAGCGTGTACCAGGTGAAACCCGCACCCACTGTCATCGCACCGATTGCCATGATTTTCGCGCGGCGCGATATGGCCCGCCGTTCCTGCCAGTCTTTTACCTGCGGACCCCATGTGGGATGGTCGAGAATCTTCTGCTCCCATTCGGGATTGCTGCGCGCGAAACAATAGACCGCGAGCAGCAGGAACGGCACTGTGGGCATGATCGGCAGTGCCGCCCCGATCGCTCCCAATGTGACCGATGCGATACCGCCGGCCAGATAGAGCGGGCGCATGTCAGCCTGCCGCGATCCGCGCGGCGTGGTCTTTCATCAATGCGATCATGTTGGGCACGCCCTGCGTCCGGTTGGAGCTGAGTTGGTTTTTCAGGTCGAATGGTTCGAGCGCGGCAGTGATATCCATTCCCGCTACCTGCTCTGCAGGTCGATCCTGAATCGTAGAGATGACCAGTGCGACAATCCCCTTCGTGATCGCGGCATTGCTGTCGGCGAGGAAATGCAACCTGCCGGCTTCGTCGGTCGGATAGACCCATACGCTGGCCGAACAACCGCGGACCAGCGTGGCATCGGTCTTGAGCGCATCGGGCATTTCTTCAAGCTCGCGGCCGAGTTCGATCAGCAGGCGATAGCGTTCATCGCCTTCGAGGAAGAGGTATTCTTCGCGGATGTCGGAAAGACTGCGCACGTTCATGTCATCTCGTCATTGCGAGCGTAGCGAAGCAATCCATGGCATTGCACGCTGCCGCTCCTGGATTGCGTCGCCGCTGCGCTTCTCGCAATGACGATCCTAGGACGCGCTGCATGTAGTATGTCCGGATTACAAATCCACCCCGCTGGCGATCGCTTCGAGTTTGCGGATGCGCTCCTTGAGGTCGGCGATTTCGATGCGTGCCGCGCCCACGCTGGCACCGCCTTCGATTTCGTTTTGCGGATGCCGGACGCTGGATAATTCTCGTTCCTTCAGGGCCAGCCAGCCCTGCCAGCCGCGCAAGGCGACCAATGCGATCATGCCCATGCCGATGAGCGTTGCGGCGGCGATGATTATCTGTTCGCTCATTTGCGCTGCTCCTTCCCTATATCCTCGGCCTGGCCGGCCTACTTGTCTCTCAATTGTTCGATTTCGTCGGCGATCGCCTTGGCTTCGCGTCCGTCGACCGTGATTTTCTCGAGCACTTTCACCCGTTCGCGCAGCTCTTCGACTTCGCGTTGCGTTTCCGTGTCTGCCGAAGGCAGGCGCGTTTCGTTGCCGTGCTCGTCCGATGTAATGCCGTGCCGCGCCTTGATCACCTGGACGAAACCCCAAACGGCGATGGCGACAATAGCGACGATTCCCCAGGTACTCATTGTGCCTTCTCCCGTGCTTTTGTCTGGTCTTCGATTTCGTGCAGGTCGTGCAACTGGTCGATCTGGGTCGCGAGAGCATGGTTGCTGTCGGTGGCGATGCGTTCGAGCACTCGCACCCGCTCCTCGAGCTTGCGGTGTGTATCGCGGTCGACGCCGCTGCCGGCATCGCCCTTTTTGGCCTCCTCGACCCGTGCCAGCAGTTCCAGCTTGCGCTCTTCATGGTCCACTACCCTGCGGTGAAATCTGTGCGCCATGGCGAAGGCCATCGACGCGACCAGCAGCACGAATGTGAATATGACGATCAAGTTGGCGTCCATCAGTTGACCTCCTTTTCTTCGCGCAGGCGATCGATTTCGTGAGTGAGCTGGTAGCCGCCATCGGTGACGATACGTTCGACATTGGCCAGGCGATCCTTCACCGAGCCCAATTCGGCGCGCAGTTCCGCGTTTTCCTGCGTCAGCAGGCTGACACGCTGCTTTGCTTCGGTATCGGTCCTTGGATAGACCGCCTTGCCCCAGCTATTTTCCAGCGGATAGCCGTTCCTGATCCGCAGCCAGGTGGTGATAACCCAGCCGGTGGTAATCACGAGTGCGCCGATGATTACGGTTGTTTCGGTGATCGGGAAATTCATCAGGCCTTTTCCTTGTTGCCGATATCGAGCGGGATGCCGCTATCGCTTCGGGTTGCCGCGGGCTTGTCGCGCAAGGCCTCGATCTCCTCCGACAGGGTATAGCCGCGGTCGGTGACGATCTTTTCTAGGTTCACGAGCCGGTCGGTCATCTTTTCGAGCTGGCCGTGAAGGGCAGCGTTCTCTTCCTTGAGCTGCTTGACTTCCCGCGTGTCGCTGCGCTCGGTCTTGCCGCCCCACTCGTCTTCGAGCGAGTAGCCATGCTTGGCGCGAATCCAGTTGTTGAGCAGCCATCCACCGGTGCTGATCGCAACGATTAGAACGATAAAGGTTGGGCCTCCCCAGTCCATTACGCTTTTTCTCCCTGCTTCATGTCGAGCGGCACGCCGCTCCCGCTTTCTTCGACTTCGCGCTGGTCGCGCAGCGCTTCGATCTGGGTTGCCACATCGTAACCGCGATCGGTGACGATCCGCTCGAGCACCTGCACCCGCTGTTCGAGTTCGGCGACATGGCTGGCATATTGCGCGGCCTTCTCGGCGCTGCTCGACGCGGTTGCCGCGATACGTTTTTCCTCAAGCTTCTTCTGGCTGCCGATCCAGACGATCCCGAAGACCATCAGGAACGGAGCGGACACCGCCACCAAGCCGATTAACTCACCCATAGAATATCCCCCTTATGAACTGTGTGTCAGCGCAGCCGCTCGATTTCCGAGGACAGGCGCGGATTGCTGGTGACGTAGTACGTCTCGACTTCGGCCAGCCGGCGATCGACATCGCGCATCCGCGCACGGATTTCGCGCGCGGTCCGTTTCGGGCTTTGCCGCACGCGCTGCCAGTATTGCTGCTCCTCCTGGTCGACATAGAGATGCGGCGGCTTCTTGTTCAGCAGCATTCCGGTGATGAAATAGGCCGGGATGACAAAACCGCTCGTCAGCGGGAGCATGAACAAGGCACCGAGCCGGACCCAGAACGCATTGACCCCGGTATAGTCGGCGATCCCGGAACAGACGCCCATCAGTTTGGCGTTTTGCTTGTCGCGATAAAGTGTCGTGCGCGGGCTGTTCACTGCTTGGCTTCCTTCTTCTCGGCGAGCAGGCGATCAAGCTCGCGCAGGGGTTGGTTGTCGGTTTCGGCGTCGGGCAGCAGGCGCTGCTGGTTGAAATCCGGATTGTCGGCGGCAACCAGGCGCTCGACCGTGTCCATCCTATCGTCGAGCCGTTTGGCGAGCTGATAAAGATCCTCCAGCAGTGCTTCGTCGTCCGTGGTGATCGTTGCAGCGGTTTTCCATTTGGTGATGTAGTGCATGATGAGCCACGGCAGCCCGATCACGACCATCGGAATGATAATGATCTCTTCCATGATCAGTCCTTCTTGCTTGTCTTGTCAGCCGCATCGTCCTTGCCGAGCGCCTTTTTCATTTCTTCAAGTTCGTCGTCGATCTTGTCCGCACCCTCGAGCGCGGCGATTTCGTCGGACAGCGAGGGTTTTCCGGTACCATCCGCGATGGCGAGCGATTCCGCGCGCCCTTCGGCGTAATCGACCCGCCGCTCGAGCTGGTCGAAGCGGGCGAGTGCATCGTCGGTCCGCTCGGTGCTCATCAGCGTGCGCAGCTTGACCCTGTTTTCCGCGCTTTCGAGCCGTGCGGCAATCGCGGTCTGACGGCTGCGTGCCTCGCGCAGGCGGTTCTGCAGCTTCTGGATATCCTTCTCGTAAGCGCGCAATGCGTCGTCGAGCACGGCGATTTCGGCCTTGAGCTGTTCGGACATGTCCGCCGCCTTCTTTTTCTCGACCAGGGCGGCGCGGGCGAGATCCTCGCGATCCTTGCTGAGCGCGAGCTGGGCCTTTTCCGCCCAATCGGCCTGCAGCTTGTCGAGCTTGACCGTATGGCGATGCATTTCCTTCTGGTCGGCGATCGTGCGCGCAGCCGATGCGCGGACTTCGACCAGCGTTTCCTCCATCTCGAGGATGATCATGCGGATCATCTTGGCCGGATCGTCGGCCTTGTCGAGCATGTCGTTGAAGTTGGCGGCGACGATATCGCGGGTACGGCTGAAAATTCCCATCAAGGGTACTCCATTGATTGATAGCTGCTCGAACGGGCTGCGTTCCGTGCCCTGCCTGGCCTGCGTCGGGGTGGGGCTCACGCGCAGGCGCTCGACCTCCTCGTCCAGCCGCGAAAGGCGACCGGAAGCGGAACGGGGGCGGGCCGGAGCGTCATCCGAGCCGTTGCCGGCTTCCGGGGACTGGGGGGCGGTACGCTCCGGCCCAAGGGGGTCGCGTCCGGAAGACTTATGGTCCACCGGCTTGCTCATGCGAGTTCCACGGCCTCGTAAGTCGTCGTGGCGGCGAATACGGGGCTTGCCTGGATCTGGCCGCTCAGCATCACGAAAGCGGTCATCGCAGCGATGCTGGCAAGAGAGGCGTGGCCTAGTTTGGTCTTGAAGAAGCTGCGGTTATACATGGTCTTGGTTCCTACCCTTCGTAATGTTGTCCACTATCAAGCAAGGGGTGTGCCATTTCAAAAAAACTCTTTTAAAACAGCTGGAAATGGCACCGGTGAATTTTTCGACTTGGGTACTATTGCCAACTATCGGTAAAAATCCCTATATCTTGGTTATGGAGCGCGAAAACCAGTTCATTGGTCAGTCCGGAGCCTTCCTCGATGCGGTCGAGCGGGCCTCCAAGGCTGCCCCGATGCGGCGCCCGATCCTGGTCATCGGCGAGCGTGGTACGGGCAAGGAACTGATCGCCGAACGTCTCCATCGCCTGTCCAACCGCTGGGGCGAACCGCTCGTCATCATGAACTGCGCGGCCTTGCCCGAAACGCTGATCGAAGCCGAGCTGTTTGGCCACGAAGCAGGGGCTTTCACTGGTGCTACCAAAGCGCGCGCCGGAAGGTTCGAGGAAGCCGACAAAGGCACGCTATTTCTCGACGAGCTGGGCACCCTGTCGATGGCCGCGCAGGAACGCCTGCTGCGTGCGGTCGAATATGGCGAGGTGACCCGGATCGGCTCGTCACGCCCGATCAATGTCGATGTGCGGATCGTCGCCGCGACCAATGAAGACCTGCCGGCGTTGGCCGAGCGGGGGGAATTCCGCGCCGACCTGCTCGATCGTCTGAGTTTCGAGGTTATCACCCTCCCGCCCTTGCGCGTACGCGAAGGAGACGTTGCGGTTCTGGCCGACTATTTCGGTCGCAGGATGGCCGCCGAGCTGCACTGGGAAGGCTGGCCGGGTTTTGCCGAACATGTCGCCCGCGAGCTGGAAAACCATCCTTGGCCGGGCAATGTGCGTGAATTGCGCAATGTGGTGGAACGCGCCGTCTATCGCTGGGAAAACTGGGAAGAGCCTATCGGCTACGTTCAGTTCGACCCGTTCGATTCCCCGTGGAAGCCATTCGTGCCCAAGCCGAAAGCTGAACAGGCCGGCGAGACTGTGCCTGGTCCTCCCGGTTCGAACCCGGCAGCCGATATCGATACTATCGATGACTTGCGCGCTGCCGTGGACGAGCATGAACGGACCATTGTCGAACATGCTCTTGGCAAGCACCGCTGGAACCAGCGTCAGACTGCGAAGGCGCTCGGTCTGAGCTACGATCAGTTACGTCATTGCATCAAGAAGCACGGGCTGGCAGAAGACTGACCGAGGGAATTCCCGGGAGGTACAATGCGTAATCTGATCGCTGGGCTCGCCGCGCTGACGCTGGTCAGCATTCCGGTTGCGGCAAGGCAGCCGTCGGGCGATGTCGCTGCCGAGAACGATCGGGCTGAAGCCCTCGGCCGGCAGATCTACCTACACGACCAGGCGGCATGGCACGGCACCGATGCGCTGGCCGAAGAAGTGGATGTCTCGAAACATCAGGAGTTACGCGGTTATGTCGTCGATCCGCTCGATAACGGGAATCTCGGCCTGGTGTTTTACGCCAAAGACGATGGTGGTCATTACGAATTTGCCCGCTACGAGGTCGACGGATCGACAGTGGTCGGGGGTGGTCGGCACGTAGGCGAGGAGCGGATCCGGCTGTCGCCGATACTTGAGCGGCTGGTTGCGGCAAAAGGGACCGCGATCGGCGAGGCCGTCAAGCGCAAATGGGGTCTGTGCACGACGTACTCGCCGAACTTCGTCATGCTGCCGCCCGACGATGAAGGCATGATAGCGGTGTACCTGCTTACATCGACGCAGGAAGAAGGGGTCTTCCCCTTCGGCGGTCATTACCGCGTGGAAGTCGATGCCGAAGGCAGGGTGCAGGATGCCCGCAAGTTTACGAACAACTGCCTCAACATGCGGGTCAAAAAGGGGCCGAATGGCGAAAACCCATTCGCCCTGGGCGTTTCGCATGTCCTCGACGAGCACCCGACCGAATTGCACTATTTCCAGAGCAATTACGTACCAATCCAAGTCTTCGTCATCATTGATGGCGATGCATGGGTGATCGACAAGGGCGAATTTCGCAAGATCACCGACTTACAGGACAATTGAAACGCGAGACGCGATTGCGCTTGCATCGCAGGATAGGCGCGCCTATCTAGCCGCAATCCCGACATTGTCGCGACACTGTCTGGGGCTGGCGCCGCAAGGGGCCGGCCACAAGATCGTTGTCGTAACGGTGTTGTCGCAAATGTCCGCAAGCAAGGATATCGATGGCCGATCTGGCACGCCTTACGGAAGTAATCGAACCCGAAGCCAGGGCGCTTGGTTTCGAACTCGTGCGCGTGAAGATGATGCCGTCGGAAGCCGGCGACGGCGGGCAGGCCTTGCAGATCATGGCCGAAGATCCCGCGACCGGGCAACTGGTGATTGAACAATGTGCCGCGCTCTCGCGCCGAATATCGGAAAGGGTGGATGCCCTGGAGGAGCAGGGCGAGGTGCTGGTCGAAGGCGCTTACCACCTCGAAGTGTCTTCGCCGGGGATCGACCGGCCGCTCACACGGCGCAAGGATTTCTCCGAATGGGCGGGACATGAGGCCAAAGTTTCTCTTGCGGAGAAGATCGACGGGCACCGCAACCTGCGCGGCCGCTTGGCCGGGATCGAGGCCGACACGATTACTATCGAGGATAGGAAGGCCGGAACGGTTGCTTTCCCTTTCTATGCCATCCATGCGGCGAAGCTCGTTCTGACAGACGCGCTGATCACCGCGACGCAACCGCTCGACACCGAGGGTGCCGAGGAAGTACAAGAAGACGAAGAAGAGAAGGCTGACGACTGATGGCCAGTGCAATTTCCGCCAACAAGGCTGAGCTGCTCGCGATTGCGAATGCCGTGGCTTCGGAGAAGATGATCGACAAGTCGATCGTCATCGAAGCGATGGAAGAAGCGATCCAGAAGAGTGCCCGCAACCGCTATGGTGCTGAGAACGACATTCGTGCGAAACTCGATCCCAACACGGGCGACCTGCGCTTGTGGCGTGTGGTTGAAGTAGTCGAGGAAGTCGAGGACTATTTCAAGCAGGTCGACCTGAAGGCTGCGCAAAAGCTGGAAGACGGCGCCAAGCTGGGCGATTTCATCGTCGACCCGCTACCGCCGGTCGATCTCGGCCGGATCGACGCGCAGAGCGCCAAGCAGGTGATCTTTCAGAAGGTTCGCGATGCCGAGCGCGAGCGTCAGTTCGAGGAATTCAAGGATCGCGCCGACGAAGTCATCACCGGCGTTATCAAGTCGGTCGAGTTCGGCCATGTGATCGTCAATCTCGGCCGCGCCGAGGGTGTCATCCGCCGCGACCAGCAGATCCCGCGCGAAGCCGCGCGGGTCGGCGAACGCGTGCGTGCGCTGATCACCAAGGTCGAGCGCAACAATCGTGGCCCACAGATCTTCCTCAGCCGCGCGCATCCCGATTTCATGCGCAAGCTGTTTGCGCAGGAAGTTCCCGAAATCTATGACGGTATTATCGAGATCAAGGCGGCCGCCCGCGATCCGGGCAGCCGGGCCAAGATCGGCGTCATCAGTCACGACAGCTCGATCGATCCGGTCGGTGCCTGCGTCGGCATGAAGGGCAGCCGCGTCCAGGCTGTCGTGCAGGAATTGCAGGGTGAGAAGATCGACATCATCCCGTGGAGCGAGGACATTGCGACCTTTGTCGTCAATGCGCTCCAGCCGGCCACTGTCGCGCGCGTCGTGCTCGACGAGGAAGAAGGCCGGATCGAAGTGGTCGTGCCCGACGACCAACTGTCGCTGGCGATCGGCCGTCGCGGCCAGAACGTGCGCCTCGCCAGCCAGCTTACCGGCCACCAGATCGATATCATGACCGAGGAAGAGGCGAGCGAGAAGCGGCAGAAGGAATTCGCCGAGCGGTCCAAGATGTTCGAGGAAGAACTCGATGTGGACGAAACGCTCTCGCAACTGCTCGTGGCCGAAGGCTTCGCCGAGATGGAAGAAGTCGCCTATGTCGAGTTGGGGGAGCTGGCCTCGATCGAGGGTTTCGACGAGGAACTGGCCGAAGAGCTTCAGAGTCGCGCCAAGGAAGCGCTCGAGCGCCATGAAGAGGCTGCGCGTACCGAGCGCCGCGAATTGGGTGTCGAGGACGATCTGGCGGAAATCCCGCATCTCAGCGAACAGATGCTGGTGACCTTGGGCAAGGCTGGCATCAAGACGCTCGACGACCTTGCCGATCTTGCCACCGACGAGTTGATTGCGAAGAAGCGGGAAGCCCCGCGCCGTCGCAACAACAATCCTGATGGTCCGCCGATGCGCCGTCCTTCGCAACGCGCGGAGGACAAAGGCGGCGTACTCGGCGAATACGGCCTGAGCGAAGAGCAGGGCAATGAGATCATCATGGCCGCTCGCGCGCACTGGTTTGAAGACGAAGAAGAGAGCGCCCCGGCAGACGCCGAAGCTCCCGCTACGCAGGAGGCCGCCAATGCGGACTCCGACCAATGAGCGCCTGAGCCCCGACATCGTGAAAGGTCGGCAGGCCCGGGATTCTGGGCCAGCCAGGCCTTGTCCCGAACGCAGGTGTATCCTGTCCGGCGAAACGGTCGTGCGCGACAGGCTCGTGCGACTGGCGATCTCGCCGGAGGGAGATGTCCTGCCCGATCCGCTGGCCAAGGCTCCGGGACGCGGTGCCTGGATCGGTGTCACCCGCGCCGAATTGGACGCTGCGATGGCCAAGGGCAAGTTGTGCGGTGCGCTGGCACATGCTTTCAAAGGGCCGCCGCCGAGCGTGCCCGGAGATTTGTCCGAACGGATCGAGAAGGCGCTTGTGCGTACCTTGCTCGACAGGCTGGGCCTCGAAATGCGCGGCGGCAACCTTATCCTGGGATCGGACCGGATTGCCGAACAGGCACGAAACGGGGCCGTTGGCCTGCTGCTCCATGCCTTGGATGCCAGCGACGGCGGGAGGAAAAAGCTCGACCAAGCCTGGCGTGTCGGGTGCGAAACGGAAGGGTCGGACGAACGCGGCCTGGTCTTGCCACTGGACCGCGCAGCTTTGTCTGTGGCATTGGGCCGCGAGAATGTCGTCCACCTGGCGCTGATCGGTCGAGGGACCGACGATGGAGCGGCCGGGCGAGTTATGCAGATTCTCGCGCGCCTGTTGCATTTTCAGGGTGTTACGCCGGGCGACAGTCCTGGTGATGATGGCAGTGAACCGCATGTCGGATGTGCTGCCGAGACGATTTGAGTTTGAAGGATAGACGAGTTTTATGAGCGATAGTGACAAAAAGCCTACCCGGAAACCGCTTGGCCTGAAGCGGTCGGTCGATGCTGGCGAGGTCAAACAGACTTTTAGCCACGGCCGGACCAACAAGGTCGCGGTCGAGGTGAAGCGCCGCCGCAAACTCGTCAAGCCAGGCGAGGAGCCAGCGCCGGCTCCTGCTCCCGAGCCAGCACCCGCACCCGCGCCCGAGACGAAAAAACCTGCATCGAAAAAACCCGCTGCTCCCAAAGAGACACCGCAGGAGCGGGTCGCGCGCCTCCAGCGTGAAGCCGAGGAGGAACGCCTGCGCCTGGCCGAAGAGGCCAGTCGTCGGGACGAGGACCGGAAAGCCAAGGCCAGCGAGGATGAGAAAAGGCGCGCCGAAGACAATCGCGCGCAGGAGAAGAAGGCCGAGGAAGAAGCCGCCAAACATGCCGAGGAAGAGGCAAGGGCGGCGGAAGAAGCTGCGGCGGCGCCCGAACCGGAGGCCAAACCCAGCCCGACGCCGAGCGCGCGCAAGTTCACGCCTGTGGCACGCCCCGAACCCAAGCGTCCGGAAAAGAAGAAGAAGGAAGACAAGCGCCCAGCTCCTAGCAACCGGAAGGACAAGCGTCGTTCGGGCAAGCTGACGGTTACCAAGGCGCTCAACGAAGACGAAGGTCGCCGTGCCCGTAGCCTTGCAGCGCTCAAACGCGCTCGCGAAAAGGAACGGCGGCTGCAGGGCGGCGGCGAAAAGAAACCGCGCGAAAAGCAGATTCGCGATGTCGTCGTTCCCGAGGCGATCACTGTCGGTGAACTGGCCAAGCGCATGGGTGAAAAGGGCGCCGACCTGGTAAAGGCGCTGTTCAATCTCGACATGATGGTGACCGTAAACCAGACCATCGATGCCGACACCGCTGAACTGCTGGTCGAGGAATTCGGCCACAATATCCAGCGCGTTTCGGAAGATGATATCGACATCAAGGTCGAAGAGGATACCGATCCGGAAGAGACCCTTAAGCCACGTCCACCGGTGGTTACGATCATGGGCCATGTCGATCATGGCAAGACCAGTCTGCTCGACGCGTTGCGCGGAACCGATGTGATCAAGGGCGAAGCCGGCGGCATCACCCAGCATATCGGCAGCTATCAGGTGGAGACGAAGGACAAGAACACGATCACCTTCCTCGATACGCCGGGGCACGCTGCATTTACCGAAATGCGCGCGCGCGGTGCGAACGTGACCGACATCGTGGTGCTGGTGGTCGCTGCGGATGACGGAATCATGCCGCAGACGATCGAGGCCATCAATCATACCAAGGCGGCTGAAGTCCCGATGATCGTGGCGATCAACAAGATCGACAAGCCGGAGGCAGACGCTGACAATATCCGTAACCGCCTGCTCGAACACGAGGTGATCGTGGAATCGCTTTCGGGCGAGGTGCAGGATGTCGAGATTTCGGCGCTCAAGAAGACCGGACTCGATGAACTGCTCGAGAAAATCACGCTCCAGGCCGAACTGATGGAACTGAAGGCCCGCCCCGATCGCGACGCGGAGGCGACGGTGATCGAGGCGCAACTCGACAAGGGCCGGGGGCCGGTCGCGACAGTGTTGATCACGCGTGGTACGCTCAAGCGCGGCGACACTTTCGTTGTCGGCACCGAGAGCGGCAAGGTCCGCGCGATCGTCAACGATCAGGGCAAGCAGATCAAGGAAGCCGGCCCGTCCATGCCGGTCGAGGTTCTCGGCCTTGGCGGCGTGCCCAATGCCGGCGATCAGTTGACCGTGGTCGAGAACGAACAGCGCGCGCGCGAAGTCGCCGAATACCGTCAGGAAAAGGCCACTGAACAGCGTACCGCGCTTGCCCCGACAAGCTTCGACACGATGTTCAACAATCTCCAGTCGAACGTGATCGAATACCCTGTGGTGGTGAAGGCCGACGTGCAGGGTTCTGTCGAAGCGATCAATAGCGCGCTGCACAATCTCTCGAACGACGAGATCAAGGTTCGCGTGCTGCATGCGGGTGTCGGTGCGATCACCGAAAGCGATGTGACGCTGGCGGCAGCCTCCAACGCACCGATCGTCGGCTTCAATGTGCGCCCCAACGCCAAGGCGCGCCAACTGGTCGAGAAGGAAAAGGTACGGATGATGTATTACGACGTCATCTACCACCTGACTGAGGAGATCGCGAAGGAAATGGCGGGCGAACTCGGGCCGGAGCGGATCGAGAACGTCGTCGGCCGGGCCGAGGTCAAGCAGGTCTTCCCCGCAGGCCGGCGGCCTTGTCCTTCTTGCCCGC
>JANQPE010000108.1 GCA_028289565.1 Parerythrobacter sp. | reverse complement strand
TGAGCCCGTGCTGCGGGCCGAACGCGCTGGTGATGTTGACTCCCGCCGTGATCAGCGCGTCGAGACTGTGCGTCAGATCCCGTGCCACGGACGCAGGATGCGCGACCAGCGCGACACGCTTGCCTTCGAGTGGCTTGCGCAGTTCCGGCTCGGCCAGAAGCCTGTCGATTCCGAGTTTCATTGCCTCGCCCCCAACCGCAGCATTCGACACGCTTCGCTGTGGAACTCGGCCTTGCCGTCAGGAAAGGCAAGTGCCCAGAACTGGATAGCGCCTGCGGCATCTTCGACTATTCCGTTCAGGGCGACGCTCGCCGGCAACGGCAATTCCGCCTCGATCTCGGCATCGAGGCGCAGGATCGTTTCCTCATGCCGCACGCTTACAGCAACCGTCTCGACCGGCGCATCACGCATTCCTTCGCGAAAGGAATCAAAATCGTAAGCCGCCCATTTCGAGGAAGGAGACAGGTTGAATTCGCGGTATTGGTTGCCGCCATCGGATTGCCAGAAAATCTCGAAACAGGTCGCCCGCCACAGACCGTCTTCCCGCTTGGCGGCGGCCGGTTCGGGTACATGGATCGCCGCAATATCACCGCGTGCCTCGAAAACGGCGCGGCAGCCCTTGCGGGTCGGCTCGATCTGTGCGTTCACCGACCGGATCGGACCGGCCTGGCAATCGGGATGCAGCACAAGGGATTCCATATATGCGCTATTGCCCAGCGCGAAATCTGCCGCAAGCACTTGGGGACCGATAATTTCGTTGCTAGGGGCCGCGCGTCATGAGCGAATACAAATCCGATCTTCTGCGCCTGCTGGATGAACGCGGCCATCTGCATCAATTGACCGACGGCGGAGCGCTGGACGTGCTGGCGGGCAAAGAAATCGTGACCGGCTACGTGGGCTTCGATCCGACCGCACCTTCGCTCCATATCGGCAATCTCGCCTCGATCATGCTGCTGCGTCGGCTGCAACAGGCCGGGCATCGTCCGATTGTGATTATGGGCGGCGGGACGGCGAAGGTCGGCGACCCTTCGGGACGCGATGAAACCCGTGCTATGCTGACTGAAGAGAAGCTTGCCAGCAACATTGCCTCGATCAAGGGCGGCTTCGAAAAGATGCTGCGCTTCGATGAGAGCGAAACGGGTGCGTTGCTGATCAATAACGACGACTGGCTTTCGCGGCTCGGTTATATCGAGATACTGCGCGATGTCGGCCAGCACTTCACGATCAACCGGATGCTGACCTTCGATTCGGTCAAGCTCAGGCTCGATCGCGAACAGCCGCTGACGTTCCTTGAATTCAACTACATGATCATGCAGGCGTACGACTATCTCAAACTGTCGCGCGATTATGGCTGCCGTCTGCAACTGGGCGGCAGCGATCAGTGGGGCAACATAGTGAACGGAATCGAACTGACCCGGCGGATCGACGGTCGCGAAGTCTACGGAGTCACCGCACCACTGATTACCCGCGCCGACGGGCAGAAGATGGGCAAGTCGGTCTCGGGTGCTATCTGGCTCAATGAGGAACAACTCCCAGCCTACGATTTCTGGCAATACTGGCGCAACACCGATGACCGTGATGTCGGCAAGTTCCTGCGCCTGTTTACCGATCTCCCGCTGGATGAGATCGCACGCCTCGAAGCGCTTGAAGGAAGCGAGATCAACCGCGCCAAGGCGATTCTCGCCACCGAGGTCACCCGCCTGGTTCGCGGTGAGGAAGCGGCGCGCGCGGCCGAAGCGACCGCTGCGCAAACCTTTGCCGATGGTGGTGCCGGAGCGGATCTTCCTTCGCTTACCGTCGGCGAGGAGGGTATGCGGATCGCCGCCGCGCTTACTGCAATCGGCTTTACCGCATCAAACGGAGAAGCGAAGCGCAAGATAGCGGAGGGGGCTGTGAAAATCGGCGGAGAGACGATCTCCGATCCGGGATTCGTCATAGAACTCGATGAAGGCGCCGAGGCAAAATTAAGCATGGGAAAGAAGAAACACGGCATTCTGACACGGTGAACTGGTAAAAAGAGGGCTTTTGTCCCGATTTAGGACAATCGGGCTTAACTTAATGTCAGCCTTTCTCCGCCATTAAGGGCTTTCAGTTTGTTACCGGAGGGCCGTGGAACCGTGTCTGTTGGAGCCAATCTCAGTGTTACCGATCTGCGCCGCGCCGCGCGGCATCCTGTCGACCATCCGGTAATTGCCGAACACCATGACCGTGGTGATCTGAACATCCATATCAGCAATATCTCGGCCAATGGCTTCATGGTCGATGATGCCCAGGATCTGCAACGTGGCGACCGCGTGATTATTCGCCTTCCGGTCGTCGGCCGTATCGAAGCCTATGTCATCTGGACCCGTGACACACGCGCGGGTTTCCAGTTCGAGCGAATTATCCGCCTCGATGATTTCATGGACCTGATCCGCGCGCTGCAGCCCAATCCCAAACTGCAAAAATCGCGTTGATCTGGCAGGCAAGCCCCGTTTCCGAACCTAACAAAGCTGATCGCTTGGCATAAGACCTCTTGCCTGCCATTGCGCGTCTGGTGAACGACTCCCCTTCTCCTTTCACCATCCACAATTTCCGTGCTTACTGGGCTTCGCGCCTGACGATGACGCTGGCGCAATATGCGATGCTGCTGATTATCGGGTGGCAAACGTACAATATAGCGCGCGACAGCGGGATGAGTGTGGCGGGCGCATCGGGCCAGCTCGCCCTTATCGGTCTGTTGCAATTTCTGCCGCTATTCGTGATTACACCCTTTGCCGGGCTGGCCGCCGACCGGCTCAATCGTCGCAATGTCGCACGGGCCATGATCCTGCTGCAGTTCATTTGCGCGACCGTGCTGGCATGGCTGACATGGCGGGACACGATCGATCTGGCGGCACTGTTTGTCATCGCCGTCTTCCTGGGTATCGCGCGTGGCTTTGCCGGGCCGGCACTGTCCGCCCTCGCTCCCAACCTCGTGCCCAAGGCGGTCCTCCCCAATGCCATCGCCCTTTCCTCGATCGCATGGCAGGTCGGAATGATCGTCGGCCCGGCGATCGGGGGGTATCTGTATGTGATCGACGCCGCCCTGCCCTATATCGCGGCAGCGGGCCTGTTCTTGCTCAGTACTGTCGCGATCGGGCTGATCGGCGATGTCCCACGACCGGCGATTACCGGCGCGCAGCGACCGGTGGGCCAGGTTGTCGACGGGCTGCACTATGTTTGGCGCAACAAGATGGTGCTCGGGGCGATAACGCTCGATCTGTTTGCAGTCTTTCTTGCCGGGGCGACTGCATTGTTCCCGGTTTATGCGCGCGATATCCTGGAAGTCGGAGCAACCGGATTGAGCCAATTGGCGATGGCGCCCGCCATCGGTGCGGCGCTGACCGCACTCTATTTTTCTTTCCGCCCGCTCAGAACCAATGTCGGCCCAAAAATGCTCTGGTCGGTGGCGATCTTCGGGTTCGCCACGGTGGTTTTCGGCCTTTCCACGTCCATGCCACTCAGCCTTGCCATGCTGTTCGTGGTCGGCGCGGCAGACATGTTTTCGGTCTATATTCGCCAGTCGCTGATCCAGTTGCACACGCCAGATGACAAGCGCGGCCGGGTATCGTCGGTATCGCTGCTCACCATCTCCGCAAGCAACGAGTTTGGTGATTTTTTCTCCGGCTCCCTCGCTTTTCTGATCGGACCGGTCCTCGCGGTGGTTTCCGGTGGGATCGGCGCAATTGTAACCGTTGCATTGTGGAGCCGGATATTCCCCGTATTACGAACCACACGGACCTTTGACCCGCCCGACGAATTGGTGGAAGAGGCCCCGGAAGATAGTTTGCAGGAGCACACCCCATGAAAGCCGACCATGTCCTCGCCACGATTGGTAACACACCGCATATCCGCCTTTCCCGGATGTTCCCCGATCACGAAGTCTGGATCAAAAGCGAACGTTCGAACCCTGGCGGGTCGATCAAGGATCGTATTGCGCTGGCCATGATCGAGGATGCCGAAGCGTCCGGCGCGCTCAAGCCTGGCGGCACGATCATCGAGCCGACCAGCGGCAATACCGGGATAGGCCTGGCGATGGTCGCCGCGGTCAAGGGCTACAGGCTCGTCCTGGTCATGCCCGAAAGCATGAGCCTGGAGCGGCGCCGGCTGATGCTGGCCTATGGCGCAAGCTTCGATCTGACGCCCAAGGAAAAGGGCATGAAAGGCGCAATCGAGCGAGCGGGTGAACTGGTCGGGCAAACCGATGGCGCCTGGATGCCGAGCCAGTTCGACAACGATTCCAACTGGAAGGTCCATGTCCGCACTACCGCGCAGGAAATCCTGGAGGACTTTCGCGACACGCCCGTCGACGTGCTGATCACCGGCGTTGGCACTGGCGGTCACCTGACCGGATGTGCAGAAGAACTCAAGCGGCACTGGAGCGGGATGAAAGCCTATGCCGTGGAACCCGAATTGTCGCCGGTCATCGGCGGCGGCCAGCCCGGCCCGCACCCGATCCAGGGCATCGGCGCAGGCTTCATTCCCGGTAACCTCCACACGCAGGCACTCGACGGGGCGATTGCCGTCGATGCGGAGGCTGCGAAGGACATGGCCCGGCGCTGCGCCCGCGAGGAAGGGTTGCTGGTGGGCATTTCGAGCGGGGGCACACTGGCTGCTATCGCCAGCAAGCTACCCGATCTGGAGGCAGGATCGCGCGTGCTCGGTTTCAACTACGATACCGGCGAGCGATACCTGTCGGTGCCGGAATTCCTGCCGGAATCATAAAGAGGATCACGAACAGGGCGTCTCCTTCGAGACGTCCCGTCCACGCAATCTCAATCAGGCGGCTGTGGCGAACGCGTCCTCGCCCAGCGCCATCATGTTCTCGCTGCCCGCTTCGAGCTTGCGCCGCAATGCGCCGGCATCGGGCAGGAAGCGCTCGGCGTAATAGCGAGCGGTGGTCAGCTTGGCCTCGTAAAACGCCTTGTCTTCGGGATTTTCGTCCAGCTTTGCCTTCGCCACATGGGCCATGCGCAGCCACATCAGGCCGAGCGTCACGATACCCATGATATGCATATAGTGATGCGCCCCGGCACCGAGGTTGTTCGGATTCTGCATCGCATTCTGCATGAACCACATGGTCGCGGCTTTCTGCTCTCCGAGCGCTTTTTCGAGCCGTTCGGCGATGTCGGAAAATTCGCCTGCCTTGGCGGCAGCGATTTCTTCGTCGCAAACCTTGAAGAACTGCTGGATTGCCGCGCCGCCATTATGCGCCAGCTTGCGCCCGCACAGGTCCATCGCCTGTACCCCATTGGTACCTTCGTAGATCATCGCGATACGGGCATCGCGCACATACTGGCTCATGCCCCATTCCTCGATATAACCATGCCCCCCGAAGACCTGCTGCATATTGGTCGCGACGTCGTAGCCCTTGTCGGTGCCGTACCCCTTGATCACAGGGGTTAGCAGGCTGATCATCAAATCGGCTTCGGCACGTTCTTCCTCGGTTTGCGCCTTGTGTGTCAGGTCAACCTGCAGAGCTCCCCACAGTGCGAGCGCACGCATCCCCTCGGTAAAGGCCTTGGCATCCATCAGCATGCGGCGCACGTCGGGGTGGACGAAAATCGGGTCGGCCTTGGCTTCCGGGTCGGCAGGACCGGTAAGTGCCCTGCCCTGACGGCGGTCGAGTGCATAGGCGACCGCATTCTGATAAGCGACTTCGGCCTGGGCATAGCCTTGGATGCCCACACCAAGGCGCGCGGCATTCATCATGATGAACATTGCGGCGAGGCCCTTGTTTTCCTCGCCGACCATCCAGCCCTTCGCTTCGTCATAGTTCATGACGCATGTCGAATTGCCGTGGATACCCATTTTCTCTTCGATGGAGCCGCACTCGACACCATTGCGCTCGCCCAGCGAGCCATCGTCGTTCACCAGTACCTTGGGAACGATGAATAGCGAGATGCCCTTCGAGCTGTCGGGAGCATCGGGCGTCTTGGCCAGAACCAGGTGAATGATATTCTCGGTCAGGTCGTGTTCGCCGGCCGAGATGAATATCTTGGTCCCGGTGATTGCATAGGAACCGTCGGCCTGAGGCTCGGCCTTGGTCCGGATCATGCCGAGATCGGTACCGCAATGAGGCTCGGTCAGGTTCATTGTGCCGAGCCATTCATTAGCGATCATCTTGTGCAGGTACTTTTCCTGCTGCTCGGGCGAACCCTTGGCGAGGATAGCCGCAACAGCGCCACCGGTCAGGCCGGGATACATGGCGAAAGCCTGGTTCGATGTCGCCATGAATTCCTCGATCACGAAACCAAGGACGTGCGGCAGGCCCTGCCCGCCGAATTCCTCCGGCTGCGCGATCGTGCCCCAACCCGATTCACGATATTGTTCGAACGCTTCCTTGAAACCGTCGGGCGTCTTCACCGTCGCATCGGCATTGCGCGTGCAGCCCTGCTCGTCGCCAGTCCGATTCAAAGGTGCGAGTACCTCGGCGCAGAAACGCCCGGCCTCGTTGATTACGGTGTCGATCATGTCCGGTGTAGCGTTCTCGAAGCCCGGCAGGTTTCCATAGCTCGGCAGGTCGAGTACTTCGTTGACGATGAAGCGGGTGTCGCGGGTCGGTGCTGTATAGGTCGGCATTGCGGTTCCTTGGTGGAAGGTCAGTTTTTTGGTGCTTCGAGTTCGAGGTCCTCGATCACCTTGATGAAAGCGGTCAGGTCCTTGATCGAGGAGTCGATATCGGCGCGCTGCCGGCGTAGCTTTGCAACGTGGGCGCGGCATTTCTCGACGGTTACACGGCGCTGTTCGACGCGTCCGTCATCAAGATCGTACAAGTCTATCATCTCGCGAATCTCGGAAAGCGAGAAGCCGACATTCTTCGCGCGCATGATCCAGGCGAGCCGCGCCCTGTCGCGTTTCGAATAGACGCGGGTCAGGCCGACTCGTGCTGGAGCGATCAGGCCCTCATCCTCGTAAAAACGTAATGCACGGGCAGTGCAATCGAACTCGGTCGTAAGATCGGAAATGCTGTATTGCTCGCGCGACAGTTTGTCGGGGCGATCGAGATGGGCGCCGGAATGGCTTTTCGAACTATCTTCTACTGCGCTGGCCATGGACGTGTTTTAGCAAAGCTTACGTAAACGTCAAGTCTTTACGTCTACGAGATCATCACCATGGAGTTCACGGAAAAAACAACTGGTAGCGCCGGTATGACAAGTCGGGCCATGTGGGTCGCATTCCAGAATCAGGGCATCCTGATCGCAATCCACCAGGATTTGCGCGACTTGGAGGACATTGCCCGAGCTTTCTCCTTTCTTCCAAAGCCGCCGACGGGAACGGGAGTGAAAATGCGCAAGTCCGGTTTCGCGCGTTTTCGCAAGTGCTTCCGAATCCATGAATGCAACCATCAATATGCGGCCTGTTTCACGATTCGTGACCACCGCAGTCAAAAGACCATGGGCGTCGTATTTGGGGGAGAAGTCGGATGAATCTTCATCGGTCATGCGGCAAACTTTCCATAGTTCGGCCATCTTCCGGACAGCCAAATGTTTGTTGCACGATAACCACAGATGCCGGGCAAAATCCACGGCTTGTAAATATGACACTTTGATGAACACGCCGGTGATGGAATGTAGACGGCGGTCCGAGAGGGCCATCGCCGAAACACGGTGCCTGCAAATGCGCCAGGTTCGGGGAACGGGAGCCGCAGCCCGCTTTTCGTGTCGGCGCCTCCCACCAACGATGAGGGAATAGGATCCCGGTAACCACAATGGGGGAGGTTGCCAAGCCGCAAGGTGGATCCGTTATTATTCGTCACGTGGCGCCCGGGGTCTTAGACCTCGGGCGTTTCGTTTATGCCTCGGGAATCGGGCTGCACCACTTGGGACAAAACCCGGGCGAAACAGGCGATGACGACCCGTTCGGCTCCTGCGCGTTTCAACACTGACACGCAGGCATTACTCGTTGCACCGCTGGTCAGGACATCATCGACCAAGACTATGCGCTGTCCTTTTAACCCGGCCTGGTGTTTTTTGGTTACCCGGATGGCTCCTGCCAGTATCTTGCTTCTGGCATTCTTGCCTTGCCCTCCAAGCGATGGAGTGGCCCGGATTCGTTCGAGACCGTCTACCATGAGGGCCAGGCCGCGCTGACGGGTCAGTTCGTGCGCAAGCAGAGCCGCCTGATTGAAGCCTCGCCTCCATAACCGTCCTCGATGGAGGGGTACTGGAATGACCGACCAATCTCCCTCCAGCTCCGGCAGGCGGGCCGCCATCAATCGGGCGAGGACGGATACTAGGGCAATCCGGCGACCATGCTTGAACGCGAGGATCAGCTTGCGCGAGGTATCGTTGTAGATCGTCCCGGCGGCGATGCCATCATGCCTTGGTGGATCGGCCAGACAAGGGCTGCAGACGGTTCCGTCCAGCAAGCCGGGGTCATCGAACGGTCTTTGGCAAAGCGAGCAGCCCGGCTCGGTCGGTATGCGCAAGCCGCTCCAACACGTTGCGCAAAGTCCTTTTTGTGCAGCAATGCCTGCTCCGCACAGCGGGCATCTCGGCGGGTAGACGAGGTCGGCAACCGGTCGAAGGGCATCGGCGATTTCGGCGAAAATTGCCATTCATGCTGGCTGCCGTACTTGCTTCCGCTTGGCAAGGCAGGCAACGCGAAAGCCATGAGTGCGTCATCGGTCCCGACGATATTTTCACAAGCAAGAATTGCCGCCCGGCGCATTCGGGCAAGGAAACTGCGAGCGATATCCGATGACCCCGCGAACTGGCTCGCAACGGAAATGTCGGCCGATATCGTCGAGCGCTTGTCCTTTATGCAGCTCGAACCGCGCCGAGCCATCATTCTCGGCACGGCGGGGGACCGATTGATCGGGTATCTGGAACAGCATGGCTGCGCTGTCGAGACGCCCGATCTTGCCACGATCGATCCCGAACAACCGTTATGTGACGGGCCATACGATCTCGTGCTGAGCCTCGGCATGCTCGACACGGTCAACGACCTGCCCGGGGCCTTGTTCCATCTCCGCAATGCCCTGGTTGACGATGGCCTTGTTATTGCCAGCTTCATCGGCGCAGGCAGCCTGCCTGTCTTGCGCGAAGTCATGTTGGCCGCCGACGGAGACAGGCCCGCCGCGCGAATGCATCCGATGATAGATCGGCGGGCAGCGGCGCAACTGATGCAGCGCGCGGGATTTGCGCGACAGGTCGTCGACAGCCACGCGCTGCGGCTGCGTTATGGCGATCTGCGGCGGTTGATCGCCGACTTGCGCGAACAAGGCCTGGGCAATGCCCTGGCCGATCGGGCGCCATCCGTTTCCAAGGCCGGACTGAAACGGGCCATGGCAGCGTTTGCCAAGCTTGCCAATACTGACGGTAAAGTTACCGAAAGTATGGAAGTTCTTACCATAACTGGTTGGAAGAGCTAACGAAGAGAAGCTTGCGCGGCAGCCAGCCTGGCAATCGGAATCCGGTATGGCGAGGCACTGACGTAATCGAGTTCGGTCCGCTCGCAAAAGGCGATACTGGCCGGATCGCCGCCATGTTCGCCGCAGATACCGAGCTTGATATCAGGGCGGGCCGCCCTGCCCCGCTCCGCCGCCAGCTCGACCAGTTGGCCGACACCTTCCAGGTCGAGACTGACAAACGGGTCGCGTGGGAAGATGCCCTTGTCGACATAGGGCGCCAGGAACCGCCCGGAATCATCTCTCGAAACACCGAGGGCTGTCTGTGTCAAATCGTTGGTTCCAAAAGAAAAGAACCTTGCCTCCTCCGCAATTTCACCAGCCACGAGCGCTGCTCGCGGCAATTCGATCATCGTCCCGACAAGGTAGTCCATCTCGCACCCGTGCTCGGCGAATACCTCGCTTGCAACCCGATCGACCAGCGCGCGCAATAACTCCAGTTCTCGCTTGGTCGCCACCAGCGGGATCATCACTTCCGGAACAGGGGCCTCGCCACTGTCCCCGGCAACCTTGCATGCCGCTTCGAAAATCGCACGCACCTGCATTTCGTAGATCTCGGGGTAGGTGATCCCCAATCGGCATCCGCGGTGGCCCAGCATAGGGTTGAATTCGTGCAATTCCGCCGCGCGGCGTTTGAGATGGTCGACGCCATAACCGGTTGCATCGGCCAGTTCGGCGAATTCCGCATCGCTATGCGGCAGGAATTCATGCAATGGCGGGTCGAGCAGGCGGATCGTGCACGGCAGCCCGGCCATGGCCTTGAAGATCGCGCAAAAATCCTTGCTCTGCTCGGGCAGCAACTTGGCCAGCGCCTCGCGCCGCCCGGATTCGTTTTCGGCCAGGATCATCTGGCGTACTGCGCTGATCCGCGCTGCGTCGAAGAACATATGCTCGGTGCGGCACAAGCCGATACCCTCTGCGCCGAACTGTCGCGCCATACGGCAATCGTCGGGAGTTTCGGCATTGGTGCGCACCTGCATCCGGCGGTGCCTGTCGGCCCATTCCATCAGCGTGCCGAAATCCCCCGCAAGTTCGGGTTCGATGGTTTTCACCCGGCCCGACATCACCTGACCATTGGCACCGTCCAGTGTAAGCGTGTCGCCTTCCTTGAGTTCGCGATCGCCGATCCGGACCGTACGGGTCTTGGCATCGATCGATACGGCAGAGGCGCCCGAAACGCAGGGCCGCCCCATCCCCCTTGCCACTACTGCCGCATGTGACGTCATGCCGCCTCGTGCAGTCAGAATGCCCTCGGCAGCGTGCATGCCATGGATATCCTCGGGGCTTGTCTCGACCCTTACCAGCACCACTTTTTCGCCACGCTGGGACCATTGTTCGGCCGTATCGGCATCGAGCACGATCCTGCCGCTGGCCGCACCGGGAGAGGCAGGCAGGCCCGTTGCCAGGACATCGCGCGGTGCATCGGGATCGAGCGTCGGGTGGAGCAATTGGTCGAGCGCCATCGGATCAACCCTCAGGATCGCTTCCTTTTCGTCGATCAACCCTTCCCCGACCATGTCGACCGCCATTTTGAGTGCTGCCTTGGCCGTACGCTTGCCGCTACGTGTCTGCAGCATCCACAGCGTGCCATCCTGCACGGTGAATTCGATATCCTGCATGTCGCGGTAATGCTTTTCGAGCAGCTCGAAGACACGCGCCAGCTCGGCATAGGCCTCGGGCATCGCCTCTTCCATGCTCAACGGCTTGGCGTTCGCAGCCTCGCGCGCGGCCCTGGTGAGATATTGTGGCGTGCGAATCCCCGCCACGACATCCTCGCCCTGCGCATTGATGAGATATTCGCCGTAATAGGCCTTGTTACCGGTCGCCGGGTCGCGGGTGAATGCGACGCCGGTGGCGCTGGTATCGCCCATATTACCGAACACCATCGCCTGAACATTGACGGCAGTGCCCCAGTCAGCCGGGATGTCGTTCAGCCGGCGATAGACCTTGGCCCGATCGCTGTCCCAGCTATCGAACACCGCCGCGATCGCGCGCCATAGCTGTTCGGTGACATCCTGCGGGAACGGTGCGCCCCGCTCCTGCTCGACCATGGACTTGTATTCGGCGACCAGTTCGCGCCAGTCTTCGGCATTCATCTCCGTATCGTTGAAGAACCCCTTGTCCTCCTTGGCGATCTCCAGCGCCTCCTCGAACAGGCCGTGATCGATACCGAGCACCACGTCGGAATACATCTGGATGAAACGGCGATAGGAGTCCCATGCAAAGCGGTCGTCGCCCGATGCGGCGGCAAGGCCCAGTACGGTATCGTCGTTAAGGCCGAGATTGAGGACCGTATCCATCATCCCCGGCATCGAGACCCGGGCACCCGAACGGACGGAGACGAGCAGCGGATCGTTCTTGCTTCCAAAGCGTTTTCCGACGGTTGTCTCTATATGTTCAAGTGCTGAAGTAACATCATGACGCAGCCCATCGGAAAAATCCGAACCGCCCGCGAGATAGGCGATGCATTCGTCGGTGGCGATGGTGAAGCCGGGCGGGACCGGCAGGCCGATCGCAGCCATTTCGGCCAGATTCGCGCCCTTGCCGCCGGTTACGGTTGCGTCCTTCTGCCGTGGATCGCCCGTCTTCGCGGCACCGCCGAACGGGTAAACCGACTTGCTCATTTCATCGCACCCCAGCAACACATGGACCGGGTGTTACACAGTCCATGACACACAAATCCCTCACCCCTCGATCCGGCTGAAATCGGCAACCCGATGGACCGCATCGCGGAAACGCGAGAGGAGATCGAGCCGTGCAGCCCGCTTGTCGCCATCCTTGTCATTGACCGTCACCTCGTCGAAAAACGTGTCGATCGGTGCGCGCAAAGACGCCAACGCAGCCATGGCCGCTGCGAAGTCTTCCGCTTCGATCGCGGCAACCGCCCTGGGCTCCGCCGCGTCGAGCGCATCGATCAGCGCCTTTTCCGCTTTTTCGGGCGTGTAGGAAAGTTGTTTCTTTCCCACCTCCGACCAGTCCTCTTTCTTGAGGATATTCGCCGCGCGCTTGTAGCCGGCGAGGAGGTTGGCGCCGTCCTCGGTACCGACGAAGGACTGCAACGCCTTCACTCGAGCGAGCAGGCGGACGAGATCGTCCTCGCCGCCGAGCGCGAACACCGCATCGATCAGGTCGTGACGAACGCCAGCCTCACGCTGCTGGACCTTGAGGCGGTCGGCGAAGAAGTCGAGAATCTCGACGGCAACTCGATCCAATTTATGCGTTGCCGCATCATCCATCGATTGCCCCGCTTCGATGGCAAGAGCCCCTCTGACAGCTTCGGTCAGCGGCAGGCGGAGTGCCGAACGATGGACGATTTCGATACTACCCAATGCCGCGCGACGCAGGGCGAACGGATCCTTGGAGCCGGTGGGCTTCTGATCGATGCCGAAGAAGACTGCAATGGTATCCAGCTTATCCGCCAAACTCACCGCCACGGTCACCGGCGCAGTGGGCACTTCGTCGCTCTGCCCGCCCGGCTTGTAGTGATCGCGGATCGCGTCGGCGACTTCATCGGGCAGCCCTTCGGCGCGGGCGTAATAGCCGCCCATCAAGCCTTGCAATTCGGGGAATTCGCCGACCATTTCGGTGACGAGATCGGCCTTGCACAGCTTCGCCGCCTGTTCGGCTAGGTCGGCATCGCCTTTGACGATCCCTTCCTCACACAACCACCGCGCCAGCTTGGCGACACGCTCGACCTTATCGGCCACGGTGCCCAACTTCTCGTGGAAGGTAATCCGCTCCAAACCCTTGGCGTGTTCGGCGAGCGTTGTCTTCTGATCCAGCTCCCAGAAGAAGCGTGCATCGGCGAGCCGCGCGGCGAGCACCTTGCGGTTGCCATCGACCACCACGGCGGGGTCGACCGCGTCGATATTGGCAGTGCAGACGAAGGCGTTCGCCAGCTTCCCGTCGGCGTCCTCGCACACGAAATACTTCTGGTTCACCCGCGCGGTGAGCTGGATGACTTCGGGCGGGACGTCGAGAAAGCTCTCGTCGAAACGCCCGAGCAGCGGCACCGGCCATTCAGTCAGGCCGGCGTTCTCGATCACTAACCCTTCGTCCTCGACCAATGTCAGCCCTGCCATCTTGGCAGCCGCCGCCGCGCCGATCCTGATCTCGTCCTCGCGCGCCTCGTGGTTCACGATCACATGCGCATCAGCGAGCTTGCGCGCATAATCGTCTGCGCTGGCGATCTCGATCATGCCGTTTTCGTTCACCACCGTCGGGTTTTTGTCTTTGAAGAATTCGATCGGAATGCCGAAATTGCGCGACTTGGGATCGGACTTGCGAGTGCCGTGGAAGCGATGACCTCTGGTCTCGCGACCGCTGGCGATGCCATCGACTTCGCACGGCACGACCGCTCCATCGAGCAGCGCGACTATGCCCGATAGCGGGCGGACCCATTTGAGGCTTTCCGAGCGGATCGAAGCCGCGCCCCAACGCATCGACTTGGGCCAGCTGAACGCCCGGATGATTTCCGGGATCGCTTCGGCAAGGAGGTCCGCGACTTGCTGCCCCGGTTTCTCGATCACCGCGAAATAGGTCTCGCGGCCTTTCACCTCGCACACTTCAAGCGACCCGCGCTCGATACCGTTCTTGCGGCAGAAACCATCGACCGCCTGATCGGGTGCGCCAACCGGTGGACCCTTGGCCTCCTCGCGCACCGCTTCGGTTTCGGTCGGCAGGCTCCTGGCGATCAGCGCAAGCCTGCGCGGGGTCGACCACACGGTGACATCGCCGACCTCGACGCCCGCATCGCCCAATTCGCGGCGGAACAGCTTTTCCAGTCCGGCCCGCGCGCTCTTTTGCATGCGAGCGGGAATCTCTTCGCAGCGCAGTTCGAACAGGAAGTCAGCCATCACACCAAACTCCAGCCCGGAAACTTCTCGGTCCATTGCGGCGCCATCTGTTCGGCATAGGTTTCACAGCTCGATCGCGCGAGGTCGCGCACACGCCCCATATAGCTCGCGCGTTCCTGCACGCTGATCACGCCGCGCGCCTGCAACAGGTTGAAAATGTGGCTCGCTTCCACCGCCTGCTCATAGGCCGCGATTGGAACGGCGCTGGCAAGCGCGTTCCGACATTCGGCCTCGGCCTTGTTGAACAGGTCGAACAGCGTGTCGGTCTCGGCGACTTCGAAGTTCCATTTCGACATCTGCTTCTCGTTTTCGAGAAACACGTCGCCATAGGAGACCCCGCGCCCATTGAAATCGAGATCGTAAACGCTGTCGACGCCCTGAATATACATCGCAAGCCGCTCCAGCCCGTAGGTCAGCTCGCCCGCGACCGGCTTGCAGTCAAACCCGCCCATCTGCTGGAAATAGGTGAATTGGGTCACCTCCATCCCGTCGCACCAGATCTCCCAGCCCAGCCCCCATGCCCCGAGGGTCGGCGATTCCCAATCGTCCTCGACGAAGCGGATATCGTGCTTGAGCGGGTCGATCCCGATGGCTTCAAGACTTCCCAGATACAGCTCTTGAATGTCCGAGGGCGATGGCTTCAGGATGACCTGATACTGGTAGTAGTGCTGGAGCCGGTTGGGATTCTCGCCATAGCGGCCGTCGGTCGGGCGGCGGCAAGGCTGGACGAAGGCGGCGTTCCACGGCTCCGGGCCGAGCGCGCGCAGAGTGGTCGCGGTATGGAACGTCCCTGCCCCCATCCGCATGTCGTAAGGCTGCAGGATCAGGCAGCCCCGCGCGCTCCAGAAATCGTGGAGCGCAAGGATCATGTCCTGGAAACTCTTTGTCGGGTTGCGGTCCATTGCGGCGCGCAATGGCGCATGGCCCCGATACCGTCAATGCCGCAGTGCAGCATATCCCCGTATGGAAGGTTTTCACGACCTTTTGTCAGGTATTCTTGACACAGTCAGCAAATCACGACATAGTGTCATATATACCTTACATTCAGTCACCTATAATTTACAGGAAAAATCATGCCCAGCAGTCCTAATCTCAGAATGTTCAAAACCGATATCTTCTTCGGCATGATGATTGCCGGATCGGTCGTCATGCTGGCTGTCGAGAGCTACTCCGCGATCCCGGCCGTTTCCGCGCCCGATCGCCCGCTTCTGGTGGCCGCGATTTCGATTTCTGCAATGTTCGCCCTCAGTCTTCTGATCACGATCCTGGCCGGTTGGGATCGACATAGATCGGACGAATATGCTTTTCGTCTTCTGGGCAATGCGGCCGTGGTTGCCATTCCTACTACTTTGCTGTTCCATATCCTGTTCGGTCAGGGCTTTCTGCTGGGCGGCGTCTTCGGGCGGATCAGCGCGGATGCCCTATATGCCGTGCTACTCGGTTCGTGGGCTACCGGATACTTCAGCTACCGTGTGCGAGGGACACTCGCATGAACAACCGACTCAAGGTGCTGCGCGCCGAACGGGATTGGAGCCAGGCTGAACTCGCCGTCCGGCTCGATGTCTCGCGACAGGCCGTGAACGCGATCGAGACCGGCAAGCACGACCCGTCACTGCCACTTGCCTTTCGCATCGCCCGCCTTTTCGATATGCCGATCGAGGAGATTTTCGATGACGGCTGTGACTGATGCGCCCCCTTTCATCTCCCGTTCAATTTTTTCATTCAAGGGATGCCGCATGACTCATCCGATCCATACACTCATTGCAGGTGCCGCTGCTCTCTCGTTCGCCTTTTCTGGTTCGGCATACGCCCAGCAGCAGAAACCGACGCCTGTCCCCACAACGCAAGTCGCCGCTGAATCGGTCGAACTCACCGGCCCCGCTTTGTGGAAAGTCGCTGACGAGGACACAACGATCTACCTGTTCGGCACAGTCCATGCCCTGCCCGAGGGACTGAACTGGTACACGCCCGCGATTGAGGACGCGCTGGCATCGTCCGATACGATCGTCACCGAAATTCCATCCGGCCCTGAAACACAAGCCAGGATGCAGCAGCTCATAATGTCCAAGGCGATTCTGCCCGAAGGAACGACGCTGCGCGGCATGCTGAATGAAGAGCAAAAGTCGATGTACGAAGGAGCCATGGCCAAGCTCGGTCTCCCTGCCGAGGCCTTCGACAGGTTCGAACCGTGGATGGCAGGCCTCACGCTCACCATGCTGCCCCTGCTCAAGGAAGGCTATTTGCCCGAACAAGGCGTCGAAACGCGGCTTGAGAAACTTGCCGGTGCGGACAAGACGCGCGGCGCGCTCGAGACGATGGAATTCCAGATCGGCATCTTTGACGGGTTTTCCGAAGAGGATCAGGTCGGCTTCCTGATGGCAACCGCGGAATCGGTGGACGAGATCAAGCCGATGCTCGATGCCATGGTCGCCGAATGGCTCGAGGGTGATGCGGATGCACTTGCAAAACTGATGAACGAGGGACTCGACGATCCCGAAGTGGCCGAAGCGCTGCTTTATGACCGCAATGCCAACTGGGCCGAATGGATCGATGCCCGGCTCGACAGCCCGGGCACGATATTCATGGCCGTCGGCGCAGGCCATCTCGCAGGCGAGAAGAGCGTGCAGGACTTGCTCGATAAACGCGGGATCGAGAGTATTCGCGTTCAATGATTGCGCGCTTTGCCACCCTGCTGGTGGTGAGCCTGGCGCTCACCGCCTGCGGGGAAACCGGGCCGCATCCCGACTTTACCGGTCCCCCCTCCCCCGCGCTGTACGAGCTTGCCTCAGCCGACGGCACGGTGGAAGGCTGGCTGTTCGGAACGATCCACTCGCTTCCCGACGGTGTCGAGTGGCAGACCCCCAAATTCGAGCAGGCGCTGAACAAAGCCGATGTCCTGCTGGTGGAAGTTCGCGACCTCGACAACAGGCACCACATGCAAGATCTGTTTGCCGAACGAGCCTATACTCTCGGCGAACCTCCCCTGATCGGCAAGGTTCCGCAACCGCATAGAGCGCAATTGCTGGCGCTGCTTGCCGAAAACGGCGCGAACATAAGCGACTTTGCGGACATGGAAACATGGTCCGCGGCATTGACGATCGCGGAACTCGCAGGTGAAACCGATATCGAAAACGGCGTCGAGCAGTATCTCCTGGACTCTGTGTCCGGGGACCGAACGCTTGAGATCGAAGGCGCCGAGCGGCAGCTCGACATCTTCGACACGCTTCCGGAAAAGGAACAGCGCGATCTGCTGCTCGCAATTCTCGCCGATATCGAGAACGGCAGAGACGATCCGTTCGCCACCGCCCGTAAGTGGTATTCGGGGAAGATCGGGGATCTCGCCTCTCCGGAAGAGAGCGCCTTGCTGGCAGATTCCGAACTGCGCGAAGCTCTCCTGATCCGGCGCAACCGGGCATGGGCCGACATTCTCCAGGGCATGCTCGAGAAACAGCCCAGGCCTTTCGTCGCCGTGGGCGCAGCGCATGTCTCCGGCCCGGACGGACTTCCCGCTCTGCTCGAACAGCGCGGTTACGCGGTGACGCGGATACAGTAAGCAAGGCTTGCATCGCACGCACTTTGCCCCTAGAGGCGCCGGCTTCCGGCCAGGGTCATCCCTGGAGGCCTGGCCGGTTCGATATTTAACTCAACGCAATTCGAAAGGTAAGCGAGATGAGCGACGCTCTGACCCTTCCGGCCGAAGCACGCGAACGGGCTGGCAAGGGAGCCTCCCGTGCACTGCGTCGCGAAGGCCGTGTCCCCGCCGTGATCTATGGCGGCAAGGAAGAACCCACAACGATCCACGTCGAAGAAAAGGCGCTCATGAAGCAACTCATGACAGGCCATTTCATGAACTCGATCGTCATGATCGATGTCGACGGCAAGAGCGTGCGCACCCTGCCCAAGGATGTCGCTTTCCACCCGGTCAATGACCGGCCCACCCATGTCGATTTCCTGCGCCTCGCCAAGGATGCGAAGATCGAAGTCGCAATCCCGGTGATCTTCATCAACGAGGAAGAAAGCCCCGGCCTCAAGAAGGGCGGCGTGCTCAACGTGGTTCGCCACGAACTCGACCTGGTCTGCGACGCGGACAAGATTCCGAGCGAAATCACGATCGATGTCACGGGCAAGGAAGTCGGCGATTCGATCCACATCAGCGAACTCGAGCTTCCCGAAGGTTCCGAAAGCGCGATTACCGATCGTGACTTCACCATCGCCACGCTTGTCGCTCCGTCCGCTCTCAAGAAAGCCGAGGATGAAACCGAGGCCGAGGACGAAGAACTGGAAGAAGGCGAAGAAGGTGCCGAAGGTGAGACCGAAGGTGCCGAAAGCGAGGCCGAAGGTGCCGAGGGCGAACAGTCCGACGGCTGATCGCCTCCCACACGTACATTACCAAGGCGCGGAGTCTCGCGAGAGACTCGGCGTTCTTGTTTGCGCCTCAAGCGCCGGCGGTCGCGTTCGCTCCCTTGGGCTATCCTCGCCCCTGCGGAGCCGCGGGCGGCCCTGTGGGCCTGTGACTGCCGCGACCAGGGTCCGGGTGGGGTCTCCTACCCCTCCTCGTCACCCCCGCGAAAGCGGGGGTGACGAAAGAGGAGAGCGGGGATGGCGGGACAGAACCGGGTCCAAACTGCAAGGGCTTGTCGCGGAGCACGGTTCGCGATCAGCGAACCGTAAGGCCTTCCGGCCGCCCGCAGCGAAGCGGCCGCAGGCCATGAGAGCGAGGACATAGCGAGCGCGGACGGACGTGCGGAAAACAAAAACGCCAGTGCCTGAGGTTAAACAATAGGACGCAAAACCTTGCCGCCCTCGCGACTTTCGCTATCCAGCACAACCATGCAAATCTGGGTAGGTCTTGGAAATCCCGGTCCGCGCTATGCGATGCACCGGCACAATGTCGGCTTCATGACGTGCGACGTGATCGCCGAAATGCACCATTTCGGTCCTGTACAGAAGAAGTTTCACGGCTGGGTGCAGGAAGGCCGCATCGGCAACCGGAAAATACTGCTTCTCAAGCCCGGTACCTTTATGAACGAAAGCGGGCGCAGCGTTGGCGAGGCGATGCGTTTCTACAAACTCGCCCCCGATGCATTGACGGTATTCCATGACGAACTGGATCTCGCCCCGTTCAAGGTAAGAGTGAAACAGGGCGGCGGTACAGCCGGGCACAACGGTTTGCGCTCGATCGATCGGCATCTGGGTGCGGATTTTCGCCGGGTACGGATCGGCATCGGTCATCCCGGTCATAAAAACCGGGTAACCGGCCATGTCCTCGGCAATTACGCCAATTCGGAGCGGGATGGCCTGATCCGGATGCTGGCCGCGATCGGCGCGGAGGCCCCATGGCTGGCAGATGGAGACGATGCGCGCTTCATGAGCGATGTCGCGCTCGGATTGCAGGACGACTGACAAGAGGAGAGACCATGCCTGTCGTAGATCGCCGAACCTTGCTGGCTGGGGCCGCAGCGACCGGAACGCTTGTTGCCGGGGTTACCCCCGCGCAGGATGTAGTCAGCATGAAACCCGATCTGAAGGGGACATCGATTCTCATTACCGGCACGTCGTCCGGCTTCGGCCGACTTGGTGCGGAACATTACGCCCGGCTGGGAGCCAAGGTATTCGCGACGATGCGCAATACGCCGCGACCCGAAGCCGAAGATTTGATGAAGATGGCACGAGATGACAAGCTCGACCTGACAGTTCTCGAAATCGACGTCCTCGACGAAGACCAGATAGGACGCGCCGTGGCCACGGCCGAGCAATTGGCGGGGGGCGGCATCGACGTGCTGGTCAACAATGCCGGAATCGGCATCAGTGGACCGGTCGAGGTTCACGATATAGAAGCAATCCGCCTTGCCTTCGAAACCAATGTTTTCGGCTGCCACCGCATGATCCGCGCCATGCTGCCCGGAATGCGCGCCAAGGGTGGAGGCCACTTGTTCCAGATATCCTCCCAGCTCGGCCGGGTCATAGTACCGGGAGCCGGTCATTACTCGGCGACCAAGTTCGCGCTCGAAGCGATGAGCGAACAGCTCGCCTATGAACTGGTCCCTCACAATATCGGTGTCACGGTGATCCAGCCCGGAGGATATCCGACGAAAGTATGGGTCAATCGCAACCGTTATACTACCGAAGTGAAAGCGCGAGTCGCCCAGGAACGGCTTGATGCCTATCCGGCTCTCACACCGCGCATGGGCACCGAGGATGGCTCAGGCCGTACGGCCGACCCGATGGATGTACCGCATGCAATTGTCGATATCCTCGGCATGCCCGCAGGCACTCGCCCGCTGCGCAAGGCGGTCCATCCAGGACGCAAACCGCAGGAGCCGATCAACCAGGTCAGTGCCGAGATACAGGTGAGCTGGCTCGGCCGCTCGCCTTTCGGCCCATGGATAAATGCCGTGCATAACATTGGCTGACCTAAAACAACCGGCACTGGCCATACCCTGCGCCGCCCGCTAAGGCGCGCGCCAATTCAGATACCGGAGTTTTTCGATGGGTTTCCGCTGCGGAATCGTCGGGCTTCCCAATGTTGGCAAGTCCACCCTGTTCAACGCCTTGACCGAAACGCAAAAGGCCGAGGCAGCCAATTACCCGTTCTGTACGATCGAGCCCAATGTCGGCCAGGTCGCGGTACCGGACGAACGGCTGGAGAAAATCGCCACGATCGCGCAGTCGGCCAAAGTGATTCCGACACAACTCGGATTTGTCGATATTGCTGGCCTGGTGAAAGGCGCCAGTGCCGGCGAAGGCCTGGGCAACCAGTTCCTCGGCAATATTCGCGAAGTCGACGCGGTCGTGCATGTCCTCAGATGCTTCGAAGACGACGATATCCAGCATGTCAGCAACAGGGTGGACCCGATCGCCGACGCGGAGGTCGTCGAAACCGAACTGATGCTGGCCGATCTCGAAAGCCTCGAAAAACGGGTCGAAAATGCAAGGCGCCGTGCCACTGGCGGGGACAAGGAAGCCAGGGCGCTCGCCAGCGTGCTCGGGCAGGCGCTCGACCTGCTCAAGGACGGCAAGCCCGCCCGGCTCACCGAACCGAAGGACGATGAAGAGCAACGCCTGTTCGAACAGGCACAGCTACTGACCGCCAAACCGGTCCTCTATGTCTGCAATGCCGCCGAAGACGAAGCATCGGGTGGCAACGCCTTGTCGGAGCGGGTGTTCGCCAAGGCCGAAAGTGAAGGAGCGCAGGCGGTAGTCGTTTCCGCTGCCATCGAAGCCGATCTGGTTGGTATGGAGCCTGACGATCGCAAGGAATACCTTGCCGAACTCGGCCTCGGTGAAAGCGGCCTCGCCCGGGTTATTCGCGCCGGGTACGCTTTGCTTGGCCTCAACACCTTCTTCACCGCCGGTCCGAAGGAATCGCGCGCCTGGACCTTTCCCAGGGGTGCCAAGGCACCGCAAGCGGCGGGGGAGATTCACACCGATTTCGAGAAGGGCTTCATCCGCGCCGAAACGATTTCCTACGAAGACTATATTGCGCTCGGCGGAGAAAGCGGCGCGCGCGAGGTAGGCAAGCTGCGACAGGAAGGCAAGGATTACGATGTCCAGGACGGCGATATAATGCTGTTCAAATTCAACGTCTGAGTTGACTGCGAAAAAAAGGGAATCGATGTTGTATTACGAAGATATCGAGGTCGGATCGCAATCCTCCTACGGCCGTTACGAGGTCACTCGCGAAGAAGTACTCGACTTCGCCCGCAAATACGACCCGCAACCGTTCCATCTCGACGACGAGGCCGCTGCGAAAACGCATTTCGGTCGCATCTCGGCTAGCGGTTGGCATACCTGTGCGATGGCGATGCGGATGATGGTCGAAAACATGAGCAGCAACAAACAGGCCGGACTCGGCTCCCCCGGGATGGATTCGATCCGCTGGAAGAAGCCCGTCTATCCCGGCGACACCCTGCGCTGCCAAAGCGAAGTGATCGAAAAACGCCGCAGCAGGTCGCGCCCCGAAATGGGTATCTTCAAGAGCCGTATCCGCATCTGCAACCAGAATGATGAATTGGTTCTCGAAATGATGTCCAACGGGCTAATTGCAGTGCGCGATCCCGCAGCGCCACTCGGAGACTGACCTCAATGCCTGCCGAACAGTTTTTCGACATCGTCCATCGACAACTTTACCCAGGTCGGACGCCCGTGATTGCATTGGCCGGAACGGGGCGTGCGCTCCATTTCGCGTAACAGGGCATTCATTTCGGCGACGTTCAAGACTCGTCCAGCTCTTACCGAACCGTGGCAGGCCATCGTGGCAAGGACGAGATCGAGCTTTTCACCAAGCAGCAATGCCTCGCCGTGTTTGGCAAGGTCATCGGCGAGATCGCGCAGCAGGGCATGCGGATCGGACTTGCCTAGCACATGGGGTGTTGCGCGGACCAGCATCGCCCCGGCACCGAAGCGTTCGATAGCCAGACCCAATGCGGCGAGCTTGTCAGCCGCTTCCTCGAGCCGGTCGCATGATGGCTCGTCCAATTCGACTACCTCGGGTATCAGCAAGGCCTGACTGCGCGCGATAGCCTCCTCGGCCCCTGCCTGCCGCAAGCGCTCAAGGACAAGCCGTTCGTGCGCGGCATGCTGGTCGACCAACACCAATCCGTCCCCGGTTTCGGCAACGATATAGGTCTTGGCGACTTGCCCGCGTGCTATGCCGAGCGGGAATTGCTTTGCATCTTCGGGCAGCGGCTCGGCTACTTCGGCCCTACCGTGTGGTGCCGCCAGTGTTTCATCATCAGTACCGCCCCACGGCCGTCGCGCTTCGGCGACAGCCGTTGCCGGCTGTGACCAGTCACGACCGGAGAATATCGATCCCATGGCTGCCGGCAGTTCCGTGCGAGCCGGTTCGGCCTGCCATCTGCCCATCGCCGAAGCATCGGGTGATTGTGCGCTGCGCCGGTCGCCCGATGCCAGGGCCTGTCGCAAACCGGAGACGATAAAGCCGCGCACGGCCCGTGCATCACGAAAGCGAACTTCGGTCTTGGAGGGATGGACATTCACATCGACATCCTCCGGCGGCAGATTCAGGAACAAGGCAAGCACGGCATGACGATCGCGGGCAAGCATGTCGGCATAGGCGCCCCGAACCGCCCCGGTCAGCAGCCGATCCTTCACCGGACGGCCGTTGACGAACAGGTATTGATGATCGGCTACCCCGCGATTGTATGTCGGCAACCCGGCCACGCCGGTAAGGCGCATTGCATCGCGCTGGAGGTCGATCCGCACACCGTTATCGGCCAACTCGCGAGCGATAATGGCGGAGACGCGAGAGACCAGTTTCTTGCCGCGTTGAAGGTCCAGTACCCGCCGGTCGCCATGAACGAAGGTAAAGGCAATATCCGGCCGTGCCATTGCGAGGCGACGGACCACATCCAGACATGCCCCATATTCGCTGCGCGGCGTGCGCAGGAATTTACGCCGCGCCGGCACCTTGCCGAACAGATTCTCGACCCGAATTCTTGTCCCGCTCGGTAAAGCAGCGGGTCCGTCTTCACGCATCTCGCCGTGATCG
>JANQPE010000100.1 GCA_028289565.1 Parerythrobacter sp. | reverse complement strand
GCCTCGCCCGCCGCGATCGCACGGTTACGCGCTTCCATCGCCTCGAGCGCTTCGCGATAGGGAACCAGGCTCTCTTCGCGGCGTAATTCCATCGTTTCTGGCAGGCTTGCGGACATTGGCGATTGCGTGGCCCCTTCCCTCGCGACTATCAAGGGGAAACAGGCGACAAGGGGAAGTTTGCGATGAGATTCGACATGAGCCAGGCATGGAACGAGGCAATCGGTCTGCTATCCGCCAATCGCGATGTCGTGCTGATCGTCGCCGGGGTGTTCTTCTTCCTGCCGCAGCTCGCGCTCGCGCTCGTGCTGCCGCAGGAAACCATTGCCGCGCAAATGGGGGCTGGTGGGGACGATCCGGAAGCCATGATGAATGCCCTTACCGCACTTTACGCAAGCAATTGGTGGGTATTCGTGCTGATCGGGGTGATGCAGGGGATCGGCATGCTTGGGATGTTGGCCTTGTTGCGTCATCGCTCGCGCCCGACCGTCGGCGAGGCGCTGGTAATCGGGGCAAAGGGATTCCTCCCTTATTTCGCCGTCCAGATACTAATCTCGCTGATTATCCTGCTTATCGTCATGATCCCGGTCGCGGTCGGTGCCGGCACCGGCTCGGTCCCGGCAGGCGTATTGCTGGGCATCGTCGCGCTAGTGGCGGTATGCTATGTCCTGACAAAGTTTTCGCTGGCAACCCCGTCGATCGCGATCGGCCGGATCATGAATCCGGTCGCCGCGCTGTCCGGCTCGTGGAAGATGACCAAGGGCAACAGTGTGCGGATATTCCTGTTCTACACCCTGCTGTTCCTCGCCCTGATGATCGTTGCATTGATCCTGTCCATGATAGTCGGCGTGGTCTTTGCGCTGATGGGGCCGCAGGCGATGCTGATCGGCAACGGATTGGTCAACAGCCTGATAAACGCCGCCTGGGTGGCGATCTTCGTAGCTGTTCTCGCCGCGGTCTATCGCCAGCTCGGCGGCTCCTCGGAAGAAGCGATCAGCGAGACCTTCGACTGAAGAACGCGGTGCCCTGACTGGGCACTTACGCCGCTTCGTCCTTCCAGCCCCAGAACAGGCGACAGGGAAGCACGTTCCAGAATTCGAAGCCCTGTTCGATCCGGGCGAAATGCGGAACCATGAAATCGCGTACCCTGGCGGAGAACTGGTAAACCAGAAACGCTCCGCCGGGACGCAGCGCGTCATGAGTTGCCTTGGCAATCGCCGGGCCGACATTATCCGGCAGGGTCGAAAACGGCAGTCCCGACAGGACGTAATCCGCCTTTTGATGCCCGGCTGCCTGCACGATCTCCTCGACATCGGCGGCAGAGCCGTGAACCGCGATAAAGCGGCTGTCGGAGATCGTTCGCTTGAGATAGTCGATATACAACGGGTTGGTATCGATCACGAGCAGCGTGCCGTCACGCCGCAGACGGTCGAGCACCGGACGGCAGAATGTCCCCACGCCGGGTCCGTATTCGACGAACAACCTGCATTCGTTCCAATCGACCGGGTCGAGCATCTTGCGAATGGTAAAACGCGACGAGGGAATGATCGAGCCGACCATCCTCGGGTGTTCGAGGAAACCGCGGAAAAACACACCCCATTGTCCGAACAGCCGTCCAACACGCTCGCGCAAGCTGGCGGGTTTTCGGGCAATCAGATCACTCGATCCTGACAAAAATACAATCCCTTGTCGGCTGACGGCATGGAAACCGCCGATGCCCGATCGCGTTCGCAAATTCGTTGCCCCATTGCAAGCTCGACGGGCTCGGCCTAGCTGCACGATCGCAATGGCCGATGCCGATCCACCTGCGATAGAAACGCCTCCCCCGCCAGCTTCACAGCGGCGAATTTCGCGCGGGCGGATGATGATGCTGTTCGCAGTCATGCTCACCACCGCAGCAGGCAATACGGCAATGCAATCGGTCATGCCCTCGATCGGTACGGCAATGGCCGTGGACGATGTATGGATCAGCCTGGCCTATACCTGGTCGGCGCTGCTGTGGGTCGTGTGCGCCCCGATCTGGGCCCGGCGCTCGGACCGGCGGGGACGCAAGGCGATGATGGCGCTGGGCCTGGTCGGCTTTATCGTATCCATGGGGTTGTGCGGACTGGTACTATGGTTCGGCCTTGCCGGATTGCTGTCGGCAGCCTGGACATTGGTCCTGTTTGCCTTGTTCCGCGCTCTCTACGGTGGCTTCGGCTCCGCAGCACCCCCGGCGGTACAAGCCTATGTCGCGGCCCGGACCCCGCGATCCGAACGAACCGAGGCGCTTTCTCTTATCGCGTCGAGCTTCGGCCTCGGTACGGTGATCGGCCCGGCGCTGGCCCCATTGCTGGTCATTCCCGGGATCGGCCTGATCGGGCCGTTCGCCGCTTTCGCGCTTCTGGGCGTCGCGGCTCTTGTCGCATTGCGCATCCGCTTGCCGAACGACGAGCCGCAATTCGCGGCGCGCGGCGCAGCCTATGACGCGCCTTACGGTTCGAGCTCATCCACTCATGCCGGAAAGGGCGATGAGGATGGAGCCGACATGCAGCCGGGCGAACCCGGGCAGCTCGGCTGGTTCGAACCGCGCCTGCGCCCGTGGGTTATCGTCGGACTTCTGGGCGGGCATGCGCATGCCATGGTGCTGGGCATAGCCGGCTTCCTGGTGCTTGACCGGCTGAACCTGCGCGATACGCCTGCCGAAGGTACCGGGCCGGTCGGTGTCGTGCTGATGGCTGGTGCGATCGCTACCCTGCTCGCGCAATGGGGGGTGATTCCGCGCATGAATCTCGGTCCGCGCGCGGCGACCTTGTGGGGCGTCGCGCTGGCGGCACTGGGCGTGACATTGTTCGGCGTGGCACAGGAATTGCACGGCATTGCTCTGGGCTATGCGGTCGCTTCGCTGGGTTTCGGACTGTTCCGGCCCGGCTTCAATGCCGGGGCCTCGCTCGCGGTAACACGCGTCGAACAGGGCGAGGCTTCCGGGGTTGTCGCCTCCATCACCGGTGCCGCATTCGTTTTCGCGCCAGCGCTCGGCGTGCTGCTCTACAACTATTCCGACTGGTTGGGTTTCGCCGCCATCGTGGCACTATGCGCAACGGTGTTCGTGATCGGCTGGAGTTCGCTCGGCAAGGACGAGGTCCTTACCCGCGACCGTCGCTGAAAACTCAGAGAATTTCCTCGACCGTTTCCTTGGGGCGGCACAAGCGCACGCCCTTTTCGGTTTCCACGAGCGGCCGGTTGATCAGAATCGGCTCGGCAACCATGGCATCCAGTACCGCATCGTCATCCGCTTCGGTCAACCCGCGCTCTTCGGCATCGGTACCGCGTGTCCGCAGGCCATTACGCGGAGCGATCCCGGCATCGCGATAAAGCTGGGCCAGCTTGTCGCGATCCGGTGGGGCCTTGAGATATTCGATCACTTCGACCTCCACCTCATCGCGTTCTTGCAGCATCGCCAGCGTATTGCGCGACGTGCCGCATTTCGGGTTGTGCCAGATGGTTGCCTTCATCGTGATCTCCTGAATTCGGTGCTGCGGCAACGTCTAGCGCCCAAAGAAAATGCCGCCAACCGCAAATCCGTGGTTGCAATTGCGAATTACTCTCAATAGCAGAAGGCCATTCGATACCGACTCGTAAAAAGGAACTTTCATGAGGTCTCATACTCTGCGCGGTCTGCTCGTTGCCAGCGTATCGCTTTCCGTCCTTGCAACTCCGGCCCAGGCCAAAGAGGAGTCGGCCGAGGATTCCGAACGCGGCTCCCGCCCTGCAGACATCATCGTTACTGGTGAAGTGCTGTATAGCGACCAGATCAACGCCCTGCGGTCGCCGACGCCGATTATCGACGTGCCGCAAAGCCTGTCGATAGTCACCGAAGACCAGATCGAACGACGCGGCTTCACCAGTATCGGTCAGATCGTGGATTATACGCCCGGCGTGAACACCTCGCAGGGCGAAGGGCATCGCGATGCCATCGTGTTCCGCGGCGTGCGCTCCACCGCCGACTTCTTCATCGACGGCATTCGCGACGACGTTCAATACTATCGCGGCCTCTACAACCTGGAGCAGGTCGAGATCCTGCGTGGCCCCAACGCACTGTTGTTCGGTCGCGGCGGCACGGGCGGGATTCTCAACCGGGTTACCAAGAAGGGCACGATCGGCGAAACCTTCGGCGGCGGCCAGGTCGCCGTCGACACATTCGGCGAATTCAGTGTCCAGGGTGACATAAACCTCGCAGCAGGCGAAAATGTCGCGGTCCGCATCAATGCGGCGTATGAAAGCCTCAACAATCACCGCGATTTCTACGATGGCGACCGGATCGGCTTCAATCCGACCGCTCGTTTCCGGCTTGGTGAAGGCACCACGCTCGATTTGTCCTACGAATATGCCGACCATGAACGCTTCGTCGATCGCGGTATTCCCACCGGTGCCGATGGACGCCCCGTCGAAGCGCTTCAGGATATTACATTCGGCGATCCCGAGAATAATTTCACCACCCTCAAGGCACACCTGCTGCGCGCCAGCCTCAGTCATGAGTTCTCCGACAACTGGAAAACCAATTTCAGCGCCTTCTACGGAGATTATGACAAGGTCTATTCGAATTTCTTCGCCAACGATTACGACCCTGCGACCAATAGAGTCGAACTCGACGGCTACATCGATACGACCGTGCGCGAAAATTTGATTCTGTCGGGTAATCTGGTGGGCGAATTTGAAACCGGAAGCATCGGCCACACGCTGATTTTCGGAGCAGAATATATCAACACATCATCGGACCAGAACCGGTTCAATTCGTTCTTCAGTACCTCGCAAGACGATGTGAACAATGGTGTCACGGATCCTTTCTTCGGCACTGCGCGGACCGACCGGGCCATCTTTGCCGCCAACCGTCCCATCAACCTGCGCGGCAATACCGGTGTGCTGGCCGATGGCCGTAACACCAGCAACAGCTTCACCACCGACCTCAACGACGATACCCGCGTCAATATCGATGTGTTCTCGCTCTATATTCAGGACGAGATCGAACTGACCGACTGGCTCAATATTGTCATCGGCGGTCGTTTCGACAGTTTCGATATCAGCGTGAACAACCTCGGGAATCCGACGGCTCCGGTATTGCGGACGCGAAAGGATGAAGAATTCTCGCCACGCGGCGGCATCATTATCAAGCCGCAGGAAAACGTCTCGATATACGCAAGTTACAGCGAGAGCTTCCTGCCGCGTTCGGGGGAGCAGTTCGCCAATATCAACGGCACCAACAACGTGCTCGATCCCAACACCTTCACCAACCTCGAAGCGGGTATCAAGTGGGACATCAAACCGAATCTGAGCCTGACTGCCGCCGTATTCGAAATCGAGCAAAGCTCGCCGCAGCCGAACGATAACGACCCGTCGACGCTGGACGTTATCGACTCGACGGTTCAGGGTTTCGAGGTCCAGCTTCAGGGTAGCGTGTCCGATTTCTGGTCGGTATCCGCCGGCTACAGCTTCCTCGATGGCGAGCAGGTCAACCGCGCAGGCCCGACCGGCCTGCGCCCGCGCGAACTTCCGGACAGCATCTTCTCGGTCTGGAACAATTTCCAGGTGACCGACAAATTCGGCCTGGGGCTTGGCGCAACCTACCAGTCCGAAAGCTTCATCAATAACGGGAACACCGCCACCCTGCCCAGCTATTTGCGGGTCGACGCGGCGGCCTATTACGATGTGTCCGACAACATCCGTCTCCAGGTCAATGTCGAGAACGTCACCGACGAACTCTACTTCCCGAACTCGCACTCCACGCATCAGGCGACCGTCGGTGCGCCACTGAATGCGCCGTTCGCGATTACTGGCCGGTTCTGACAAACCTGTCGCTGGGTCGCGGGACGGCCACCTCCGCGATCCGGCACATTTCCCCGGCCGGCACATTTCCCCGGTGCTATTCCTCGTTGTCTTGCGGGACCCGCAGAGCCGGCACCTGCCGCGCCGCGTCCTCGGCACTGATGCCCGGCGCCGGGGCCGCGCTGATCCGTTCCTGTCGCCTTGCGACGCGCCCGGCACGCTGGATCGCGCGGACCAGCCGCGGGTAGACACCGCAGCGGCACAGGTTCGGGATCGCTGTTTCGATCTCTTCCTTCGACGGGGCCGCATTCTTGCGCAGCAGGGCCGAGGCAGCCATCACGATCCCGGGCGTGCAAAAGCCGCACTGGATCGCCTGCTCGGCCACCATCGCCTGTTGCACGGGATGCGACCGGTCGCGCGCCAGCCCTTCGATCGTAGTGACGAAGCGCCCTTCAGCCTCGGCAATCGTGACGAGGCAACTCCTGAGCGCTTCGCCATCAACGATAACCATGCAGGAACCGCAATCGCCCGTACCGCAGCCATACTTGGTGCCGGTGAGGTTGGCCGCATCGCGCAGCGCCCAGAGCAGGGGGGTCTGCGGATCCATATCGAATTCGACCGGCCGGCCATTGACCGTCATGCGTGGCATGTGCGGGGCTCCCTTGCGCTCCACACCGCTTATCACAAAGCCGTTGCCTGCACACAAGCCATACGGAATATCACCGGCAAAACCGCTTTGCAGCCTGCCTTGCCCCGGCTAGGCCGCCATCCATGGGCGCGGGAGCGAAACTGACGCGCGGAAGTATCCGCAGGCACCTCGTATCCCAGACATTGCCGATGATAGTGGGTGTTGCCGCGATCATGTCGATCGGGCTGGTCGATGCCTATTTCATCGGCCAGTTGGGCAGTGCCGAGCTGGCAGCGATGGCTTTCATCTTTCCGGTCGGGGTAGCTTTGAGCAGTCTCGGCGTCGGAGTATCGGTCGGGATCAATTCGGTGGTTGCGCGAGCGCTGGGATCCGGCGACCGCGAACGCGCCGCACGCAGGGCAAATTTCGGCATCGTCTTCGCGGCCATGCTGGGTATTGTGATGGGCTTGTCGCTATACACCCTGCTCGACCCGCTCTTCGCGCTGCTACAGGCACAGGACGAACTCAGGCCGATAATCCGGTCCTACATGCAGCCCTTCGCGCTCGGCTTTCCGTTGCTGATGGCGATTATGGGACTCAACGGCACACTGCGTGGCCAGGGCGAGGCGATGCGGACCTCGTCGGTCTCGGTAATCTATGCCGCAGCGAACTGGATACTCGATCCGATCCTGATTACCGGTGCATTCGGCTTCGAGGGCCTGGGCATGGTCGGAGCCGCCTATGCAACGATTATCGGCTGGGCTTTCGGCGTGGCGGCGGCCTGGTATCATATCCAGCGCACCTCGCTGCCTTTCGACTCGGGCTTGCTGCGCGAAAGCGATTGGCTGGAATCCGCGCGCGCGATCCTCGGTATCGCAGGGCCCGCGGCCTTTTCCAATGCAATCAACCCGATCGGGCTTGCCGTCCTGACAGCCCTGCTTGCCTCACAGGGACAGGCTGTAGTCGCCGGTTTCGGTGCAGCCGGCCGACTGCAGAGCTTCGCCGTGGTTCCGTTACTCGGCCTGTCCGGTTCAATTGGCGCGATCATCGGCCAGAATTGGGGTGCCAGCCTGCCCCAACGCTCGCGCCGGGCCATGCGCTACGCCGCCATATTCTGTCTGGTCTATGGCATGATTCTCGCCACGATCCTGGTATCGGGCGGGCGTTGGTTTGCCGATTTCTTTTCCGACGATCCGGCCGTTATCCGCGAATTCGGTGCCTATCTCGCGATTGCTGCATGGGGTTACGCCGCATACGGCCTGCTCATCGTCAGCAATGGTGCGCTCAACGCAGTCGGGAAAGCGCAATATGCGCTGCTCCAGTCGCTCGGCAGGGTATTTCTGATAATGTTGCCCTGCGCATGGCTGTTACGGCCAATATGGGGAGAAAACGCCATCTATGCTGCCGAACTGGCAGCCAATGTGCTGGGCGGCAGTGTCGCCCTGTTCGTCGTATGGCGCATCTTGCGCCGCGATCCACTCTCGGTGCAGTGACCAAACATTAACTATCTTTGGCCATAGCTGTCCGGCGAACTCCGGGGGCGAATACCGATGGATGACCTGCTAGCCGATTTCGTGGCCGAAACCCGCGAAATGCTCCAAGCGATCGAGGGAGAACTCGTCGCATGGGAAGGCGATCCAGGCGACAGCGGGCGGCTGGATGCCATTTTCCGCTTCGTTCACACGGTCAAGGGCAATTGCGGCTTTTTCGACTTCCCCCGACTGGAAAAACTCAGCCATGTCGCCGAAAGCGCTCTGGCCGAAGTCCGCGCCGGACGTCGCACGCCCGATACCGCCTTGGTGACCGGCATACTCGCGGTGATCGACCGTATTACCGACATGATCGAAGCAATCGAGGCAGGCGAGGACTTTCCCGAAGGCAGCGAAGATACCCTGATCGCCGCAATCGATACCTGTGCCAAAGACGACAATATCGAAACCGTCGAGGACGAGCACGAAATCCGGACAAGGCAGGCACATCCTTCCAAAGGACCCCGGTCGATCCGCCTCCCCGTCGCATTGCTCGACCAAGTCATGAGCGGTGTTTCCGACATAGTGCTCGCCCGTAACGAAATGGCCCGGCGGCTCAAGGAAAGCGGCTCCCAGCCCACGCTGGACGGCCCGTTCGAACGGCTTTCGACCATGCTCGAATCACTTCGCGAGGGCGTGACCCGGATGCGTATGCAGCGGATCGAACACCTGTTCGACGCCCTGCCCCGCCTCGTGCGCGATCTCTCCGCCGAACTCGGCAAGCAGGTGATGATCGATGTGGATGGCGGCGATGTCGAACTGGATCGCGAAATGATCGAAATGATCCGCGATCCTCTGACCCATATCATCCGCAACGCGGTGGACCACGGAATCGAACCGCCGGTAGAGCGGCTGGCAGCCGGCAAGCGCGAGATTGCCATGCTACGGATCGGTGCACGCCAGTCGGGCAATCGCATCCTGGTTACCGTTTCGGATGACGGCCGCGGTATCGATGCGGACAAGGTCGCGGCCAAGGCAGTTGCCGATGGCGTGATCGCAGCGACAGACCTCGATGCATTGTCGACCGAACAGAAACGGGCCCTGATCTTCACGCCCGGCCTGTCCACCAGTGCCGATGTAACCGCCGTGTCCGGGCGTGGAGTCGGCATGGACGTGGTTCGCGCCAATATCGAGCGGATCGGCGGTACGATCGAGTTGGCCTCGACTCTGGGCGAAGGTACGCGTTTCATCCTCAGCCTGCCGCTGACGCTCAGCATCGTGCCGGCGCTGACATTGGCAGTCGCCAGCCAGCGCTTTGCCGTTCCACGATCCTATATCGAGGAAATCCTTCACGGTGCCTCGCGCAGTATCGAGCATGTACAACTGGGCGACAGTTGGGTGGTCGACATTCGCGGTATCCGGGTTCCGTGCATTGCACTTTCCGAAGCGCTCGGGATCGGAAGGCGTGGCCCGCCCGACCAGTCGCGGATCGTGCTGGTTAGGCTCGCTCGCGGCAATCTTGCCGCACTTGCGGTGGACCAGGTGCTCGATCACGAGGAACTGGTGGTGAAACCGCTCGCTTCCGCAATGATGGCTCTCAAGAGCTATTCAGGCAGCGCCTTACTCGACGACGGGACGCCCATCCTGATGCTTGACGTAGCGGCAGTGGCCAATCGGGCAGGTATCGCCGACAAACTGGCGGACGTTGCCCATGCGCAAGCAGGCAGGGACAATCACTCGGCCGGTAGCCGTCAGGGCGAACCGGTCCTGACCTTTACCGCAATCGACGGCCGGCTCCGGGCCATTCGCCTGTCGGCAGTCGAACGAATCATGCGTGTCGAGCGCAATGCGATCGACCTCGGCGCGGCATTCCCCCAAGTCGTTCTCGACAGGCAATTGCTGCCGCTGGCCGGAACCGGCAATGGCGAATTGCCCGACGGCCACATGCCGGTATTACGGCTTACCGACGGTGACACCCGGATAGCGTATGCAGTGCGCGAAATCCTCGACAAGTCGCTTGTCTCCGGCGACATCGTGCCGGCTCCGGGCATGCCATCGCTCGAGGGGACAGTGCTGCTCGGCGACAGGCCGGTCGAGATCGTCGATGCACACCGGCTTTTTGCAGAGCACACAGCCCGTTGTCAGCTGCTGGCGCATCCGGCCTGCGGCCTGGATCTCGAAGATGGATGGACCCGCTCATTTCTCAAACCGCTGGTCGAAGCGGCCGGTTATCGCACTGTCGATGTAAGGGAAGCCGGCTCCGACGACATAGCCATCGTCACCGACGCAAGCACAATCGCCACCGGCAAGGCGAAGCATGTCATTCCGGTATTGACCGACCCCGAAATGGCATCGATCACGGAT
>JANQPE010000040.1 GCA_028289565.1 Parerythrobacter sp. | reverse complement strand
CGGCACCGGTATGCCGCGTTGGCTGGTCAGCAGGCGACGACGGCCGGCGGTAAGGCGCGCGACCAGAAAGCCGATACCCGGAATCACCGCGAGCGGGACGGCGTTCCACTTGCTCGCCATGGCAAGGCCCAGCGCGATCCCGGCCAGTGCCAGTCGCCAGCGCCCGGTTTCCGGCTGGCGGATCGCTGCCGCCAGTTGCCACAGCGCAAGCGCGAAAAACGCCACCATGAAGATGTCGAGCATTGCGATGCGGGCATGGACGAACAGGATGAAACCACTTGTCAACAAGATGCCGTAAGTTACGGTTGCAAAACGGGAAAGACAGGCGAACCATAGCGCTCGCATGAAGGCAAAGAGCGCAATCGTGCCGGCAAGTACCGAGAATATCCGCCAGCCGGACGGTGTGTCGCCGAGTAGCCTGATGCCCAGCGCCATGGCTTCCTTGCCCAGCAATGGGTGTTCGCGGTTGAGATACGCGCTCCCGTCCAGCATCGCTCGCGCTGCGGGCAGGTAGTGGACCTCGTCGAAATAAGGGCTCGACGGAATGCCGAGCCGGATCAGGCATAGTGCGAGAAATGCCGCGGCAATGGCAGCGCACCACCAGATCGGATCGCGGGGATGGGCAGGTGCCTGGCTCATCGCTGACCGGTTAAGGCCTGTCCCGGAATGTCACAAGCAAAATGGCCGTCGCTGGTATCGCTGTCGCGCGGGTGTTTACCGAGTAGCTTGCCGCTGCTTTTCTACACGCCTAAATGCTGGCCGTTATGAAAAAGACCACCGGCACCGACCGTTCGACCACGCAGGGATGGCGGCCCGCGACGCAGGCCGTGCGCGGAGGCACCTGGCGTAGCGAACATGGCGAGACGAGCGAAGCGCTCTTCCTCACCTCGGGCTATACCTATGACGATGCTGCCACCGTTGCCGCACGCTTCGCCGGCGATGAAGAGGGCATGACCTATTCGCGGCTCCAGAACCCGACCGTCGCGATGCTGGAAGAGCGTATCGCACTGATGGAAGGCGCCGGGGCATGCCGCGCGCAGGCGAGTGGAATGGCGGCGATGACCGCTGCATTGCTGTGCCAGCTTTCGGCGGGCGATCATTGCGTCGCCGCGCGCGCCGCCTTCGGGAGCTGCCGCTGGCTGGTCGATCATCTACTGCCGCGTTTCGGGATCGAGACGACGGTGGTGGACAGCGCGGTGAACGAAGAATGGGAGGCCGCGATCCGACCGAACACCAAGGTGTTCTTCTTCGAGACGCCCGCCAACCCCACGCTCGATATCGTCGATCTCGAATTCGTTTGCGGCCTCGCGAAATCGCGCGGCATCGCCACGGTGGTGGACAATGCCTTCGCCACCAGCACGCTCCAGCGTCCGCTCGAATTCGGGGCCGATATCGTCGCCTACAGTGCGACCAAGCTGATGGACGGGCAGGGCCGGGTACTCGCCGGAGCGGTGTGCGGCAGCCGCGAATTTATCGATGAAACGCTGCTGCCGTTCCAGCGTAATACCGGCCCGAACTGTGCTCCATTCAATGCCTGGATAGTGCTCAAGGGGCTGGAAACTCTCAGCCTGCGCGCACGCAAGCAGAGCGAGAACGCGCTTGTGCTTGGCCGGTTTGTGGAGGAACGCGTGCAGCGTATCCTCCATCCCGGCCTTGCCAGCCATCCCCGTCATGAGCTGGCGATGAAGCAGATGGATGCGTGCGGACCGATATTCGCCTTTGATGTTGAGAGCCGGGACCGGGCTTTCGCGGTTCTAGATGCGCTCGAACTGGTCGATATCTCCAATAATATCGGCGATGCACGCAGCCTTATGTGCCATCCTGCCAGCACCACCCATGCCGGCATGACCGAGGAGGAGCGCACCGAGATGGGCGTGACCGAAGGCCTGCTGCGGATCAATGTGGGGCTGGAGGATGTCGAGGACCTGAAGGAAGACCTCGACCATGCGCTGAAGACGGCGGGGCTTTTTTAGCCGTTACTGCCTAATCGTACTTCACTCCCGGCAATCCCTGTCCGCCATCGGCAATGAAATCCCCGATCCGGCGTTCTAGTACCGGAAGCGGGACCGAGCCGAGCGCCAGGATGATGTCGTGGAACTTGCGGATGTCGAATCGCTCGCCGAGTTCTGTTTCCGCCTTTGTACGCAGACGGCGGATCTGCATTTCGCCCAGCTTGTATGCGAGCGCCTGACCCGGCCAGCTAATATAACGGTCGATCTCGGTCCCGACCTCGTGGCGCGACAGCGCGGTACGGTCGGCAAGATAGGCGATCGCGCGCTCGCGATCCCAGCCATATTTGTGGATCCCGGTATCGACCACCAGTCGTACCGCGCGCCACATCTCGTAGGACAGCCTGCCGAACCGTTCATAGGGCGTGCGGTAAATGCCCATCTCCTCGCCGAGGAATTCGGTGTAGAGGCCCCAGCCTTCGCCCATGCCCGAAAAATAGATGTTGCGGCGGAAACGCGGGGCGGCTTCCTGCTCGCGCTGGAACGCGGCCTGGAAGCTGTGCCCCGGCGCGCATTCGTGCAGCGTCAGCGCGGGGATATTGTAGAGCGGGCGCGAGGGCAGGTCGTAGGTGTTCATCTGGCACGCCTCCAGCCCACCGCGCCCGGCGGTGTAGAACGGCGCGATCTCGGGAGCGACCGGCCGGATGGTGAAACGCCGCCGCGGCAGGAAGCCGAAATAGTCGGCCAGCCGTCCGTCCACCCGCTTGGCGACATAAGACGATACGCCCATCAGTTCGTCACCCGTACGCGCGATGAATTGCGGGTCGGTCCGTAAGTGGTTGTTGAATTCGGCGATGGTCCCCTCGAATCCGACCTCGGCCATGATATCGCGCATTGCGGCTTCGATACGGGCGACTTCGGCAAGCCCGATCTCGTGGATTTCCGCCGCGGAGAGATCGAGCGTCGTATATTGACGGATTTGCTGGGCGTAAAAGGCTTCGCCGTCGGGCATTTCCCTTGCCGCGAGGCTGGTGCGCGTATTGGGTACATACTCCTCGCGCAGGAAGGCCAGCAGATCAGTGTAAGCCGGAATGACCGCTTCGGAAATCGCCGCGCGGCCCTCCGCTTTCAGCCGCTTGCGCTCGTCCTCGGGGATATGCGCGGGTATCTGTGCGAAGGCATTCCAGAATGGGCTTTCCTCGACCTTGGCCCCGGTATAGGAAACCAGCGAGGCGTCGCGCCCCTCCAGAGTCACCGCGGGAACGCTGAAGCCGCGTTTCAGCCCGGTCCGTGCATTGGCGGTCTGTTCGGCGAAATAGCGCGGTATCTGCCGCATGCGTGCGATATAGCGCTCATACTCCTCGACTGTCTGGTATCCGCGCCGTGGATCGAGATAGCTCCAGAAATTGGAGTCGCTGTTGAAAGGCATCTCCCATTCGCGAAACCGTGCATCCTCGATTTGCTCGGTCAGTACTGCGCGCAAGACTTCGGCATTGACCAATTCCCCGGGCGACAGCGCATCGCGGTCGATCCGGTCGAGTCGTTCGCGCAGGTCGCGGGCATAATTCGCGCGGCGGCGAAACGCATCCGGCGTGGCGGAGGCAATGGTCGGGCCTGCTTCGAACCCGCCATCGGGTGTCGGGATCAACCCGTATTCCTCGCCGCGCCAGCGATAATAACCTTCGTAGAGATCGATCAGTTCGCGATCGGCCCCGCTTGCTTCGGCCTGTCCGGGTCCTTCGGCTCCGGATTGGGCGAGGGCAGGGGTAGTCGCCGCAGCGATAAACAAGGCGGCAAGAGCAGGTTTGACGATTGGCATGGGCACGATCTCTCTTTCCAGCCGGGGTTTAAACCCGCCCGGGTGTGTGTCAAACGTGACGATCCGGCCATTGAGTTCTTGCCGGACTTGCCGCACGCCATGCATGCAATCGCAGGAGTCATACAACCATGGCCAAGACCATCGAGCTGCTTTTCGATTTCGTCAGCCCCAACGGCTACCTTGCCTGGTATCCGCTCAATGACATTGCGGAACAGACCGGCGCGGCGATCGAGGTCGTGCCCGTGTTTCTCGGCGGAATGCACAGGCTGACCGGCAATGCCCCACCCATGATCCGTGACGCGGATGTGAAGGGCAAGGTCGAATATTCCATGCTCGAAATGCGACGCTTTATCGCGAAGCACGGCTTCGACAGGTTTGCCATGAACCCCAAATTCCCGTTCAATTCCGTGACCTTGCAAAGATTGCTGATCGCGCTCGACGGACAGGAACGCAACCGGCTGATCGATACGTTGCTGCCGCCGATCTGGGAACAGGGGCTGGATGTGGGCGATCCGCAGGCCGTCGGGTCGGTGCTGGCGGAAGCGGGCTTTGACGCCGAGGCGTTGTTCGCGAAAACGCAAGATCCCGCGATCAAGCAGGCGCTGATCGACAATACCGACAATGCAGTGGAACGCGGCGCGTTCGGCATCCCGACATTCTTCGTCGGCAAGGAGATGTTTTTCGGCAAGGAACGGCTGGAACAGATCGAGGAGGAACTGGCCGGGTAGGCCCCGATTGCCGGGGAAAGATGCAACAGGCGGGGAAAATCCGCGGATTGCTCGATTGCCCAGCCGGATAGGCCGCGTTAGGTTGCCTGCGCCATGAAAGAACTGTTCCAGCATGCTGCAACGACCGACGGGATTACCGTGCGTGTCGCGGTCAATTTCCTGCCCGAACAGTCACAACCCGAAGCGGGCAAGTGGTTCTGGGTCTATCATATCCGGCTGGAAAACGGGTCGGATGGCCCCGTCCGGTTGATGACCCGCCATTGGCGAATCACCGACGGGCGCGGAATGGTGAACCATGTCGACGGTGAAGGCGTGGTCGGCGAGCAACCGCTGCTCCAGCCGGGCCAAAGCCACGATTATGTATCCGGTTGTCCGCTCACGACGGCGCATGGCTCGATGGAGGGGTTCTACACCTTCCATCTGGCTGACGGAAAGCCGTTGGAAGTGCGGATACCTTATTTCCCGCTCGCTACACCGGCCACGGCGGACTGATCTATCGGCCGATCTTGAGCTTGGGTGCCAGGTCGAGCCATTCGGCCAGCGCGGCGAGGTCTTCCTCGACCACTTCGGCCGCCAGCGGAGCCCGGCTTTCGTCGAGTCGCAGGACGAGGCTGTTCTTCTTCCGTGTCAGCGAACTGGTGGTCATCGATACCGGCGAAGCGGCGCCGAGACGGTTGGCGAGCCGGATGCCGAGGCCCCAGGCCATCGCCTGACGCAAATCCTTTTTCGATGCGAGAACTTCGAGCGATCGGGGCCATGATGTCTTGCCGCAACTGCCCAGCAATGCGGCGGCGATCATCGCCCTCCCGCGCGGATCAAGCCCGACCCAGCGCTTTTCGAGCGGCCAGGCGAGCGCATTGCTGGTGCGCCAGTTCGGCTCTACCCTCTGCAGGCCGCGTGCCAGCATCGCCGCCGCCAGCCTGAGCCGTTCATGGCTGTGCCCGTTGCCGCCAGCCACCGCGACGCTCCACGCCACCAGCAGCGTGGCATCGGTAATCCCCGAATGGCGGGGGTCGGTAAACTCGGCAACCGCGGTGAGCAGCGGATCGCGGGCCTGCTCGAGTGGCTCGAGTTGCTGGAACAGCAATCCCTCGCGCAGGCCCCATGAGGAAAAGACCAGTTTGTCCGGTTCCAGTTCCGCCAGCATCACGCGCAGCATGGCCGCGGCATTCGGCAATGCAGCCGCACGCATCGGGTTGATGCCAGACAGTTCGGCAAGCTTTTCCGCCCTGGAACGAGAGAGTTTTTTCGCAATCTTGGCCGCTTCATCGGTATCGAGTTCGAAACCGTGCGGGTCGCTTAGCGGATATTTGCGCTCACGCATGGTATACGTGGCCAGCGCGCGCCAGGTACCACCGATCATGTAGAGCGGGCCAGGGTGCGTGGCGGCCCAGCCGGCCGTGGCTAGCTGTTTGTGGATCGCGCGTTTGAATTTGCGCGAATCCTTGCCGCGCAATGCCGGAAGACGGAGGGTCCCGAGCGGCAGGCTCGTGCCACCATGGCAGGTGCCGTTCTCCACCGAGACAAGCTCCAGGCTCCCGCCGCCGAGATCGGCGACGACGCCATGCGCATCGGGGAAGGCGCCGATCGCGCCATAGGCCGAATATTGCGCCTCTTCCTCGCCGGCCAGCAGCCGTGGTGACAGGCCGAGCGCTTCGACCTCATCAAGGAATTTCGGCCCGTTGCTGGCATCGCGCGCGGCAGCCGTGGCGACAGTCTGCACGTCTTCGATACCCAGATCGCCGATCAGTAATGCGAAACGCGCCAGGCCCTTCAGGGCAAGTTCCATCGACTCCTCGGGCAATTTGCCGGTGTTCGACAACTCGCTGCCGAGCCGGGCGACGATTTTCTCGTTCCAGATGACCTCCGGAGCGCGCGGGGCACCGTCATATACGACCAGGCGGACCGTATTGGAACCGATGTCGATGACCGCGCGGGGTGGCAGGAGGCGCGATTTCCTGGCCGACCGGCCAGACTGGGTCCGAAGCTGCATCAGACACGCTTCCCGCGCAGGGTAAGCTTTGGCACGGTGCCCGCTTCGATGGCAGCCCCACGGCCTGAAAGCGACGGGTTGCTCATGAAATAATCGTGGCAGTTGAACCCGCCATTGCCCTGGCGCCTCCGTCTGTACTCCCCATCCGCGTCCAACACCCAGCTTTGCTCGGTATCGAGGATGTTGGCGAGCATGACCTGGCCAAGAACCTGGTCGTGCACGGTCTTGTTGGTGATCGGTACCAGCACTTCGACGCGGCGATTGAGGTTGCGCGACATCGCATCGGCTGATGTGATGAAAACTGCGGCCTGGCGGCTGGGCAGGCCCTTGCCATTGGCAAAGCACCAGATCCGTCCGTGTTCGAGAAAGCGCCCGATGATCGAAGTGACGCGGATATTTTCCGACAGGCCCGGTACCCCGGCGCGCATCGAGCAGATGCCGCGTATGACCAGGTGTATTTCGACACCCGCCTGGCTGGCGGCGTAGAGCTTGTCGATGATCTCGCGATTGGTGATCGCATTGAGCTTGGCCCATATCCCCGCGGGCTTGCCTGCTTGCGCGTTTTCCACCTCGCGATCAATCAGTTCATGGAGCTTCTCGCGCAGACCGATCGGTGAAACCGCCAGCTTCTCGAGATCCTTCGGCTCGACATAGCCGGTGATGAAATTGAACAGCTTGGCGGCATCGCGGCCCAGGCGGGGATTGGCCGTGAAATAGCTCAGGTCGGTGTAGATCTTGGCGTTGATCGGGTGGTAATTGCCGGTCCCGAAGTGGCAGTAAGTGCGGTAGCCTTCTTCCTCGCGGCGCACCACCAAGCTGACCTTGGCATGGGTTTTCCATTCGGTGAAGCCGTAGATCACTTGCACCCCGGCGCGTTCGAGTTCGCTCGCCCAGTGGATGTTGCGTTCTTCGTCGAAGCGTGCCTTCAGCTCGACCACCGCGGTGACCGCCTTGCCCGCTTCGGCGGCTTCGATCAGCGCGGCGATGACCGGTGACTGGTCGCCCGCGCGGTAGAGCGTCTGCTTGATTGACACGACATTGGGATCATTCGCCGCCTGGCGCAGGAAATCGACCACCACCTCGAAACTCTCGTACGGGTGGTGGATGACGATGTCCTTCTCGCGGATGGCGGAGAAGCAATCGCCGTCATGTTCGAGGATACGCTCGGGATAGCGCGGGCTGAATGGCGGGAATTTGAGATCCGGTCGCGGTTCGGAGCAGATCGCGTCAAGATGGTGAAGGCCAAGCATGCCGACCGTCTTGGCGATCATTGCCGCATCGACGTCGAAATGTTCGCGCAGCAGCGCTTCGGCTGCCGGATCGCAATCGTCGTCCAGTTCGAGCAGGACAGCGCGGCCGCGGCGGCGGCGCTGGATCGCGGTGCGGAAGAAGCGGACCAGATCCTCGGCCTCTTCCTCGACCTCGATGTCGCTGTCGCGCAGCACGCGGAACCGCCCGTCACCAAGGATCTTGAAACCGGGGAAAAGGAATTCGGCATAGCGCACGATCAGTTGTTCGATCGCGACATAGACGGCCTCGTTCCCGGGTACGCGCACGAAACGCGGCACGCCGCTGGGGATCAGGACCATCTCGACCAGATTCGCCTTGCGCTTGCCGCGCTTGAGGCGGAAAATCACACCCATGCCCAGATTGGCGACGAACGGGAAAGGGTGCGACGGGTCGATCGCCTGCGGAGTGATCAGCGGCAGAATCTCGCTGGTGAAATAGTCTTCCAGCCATTGTTGCTGCGTGGCGTCCAAATCGTCCGCCCTGGCAATGTGAATACCTTCTTCGGCCAGCAAGCCGGTGAGTGTTTCAAGGCTTTGCTGCTGCCGGCTCTCAAGGGTGAGTACCTGCTCGCGGATCGCATCGAGCTGCTGACGCGGGCTGGTGCCATCGATCGCGGTTGTGTCGATCCCGCGGTGGACCTGGCCTTCGAGCCCGGCGATGCGGACCATGGTGAACTCGTCGAGGTTGCTGGCCGAGATCGACAGGAATCGCAACCGTTCGAGCAGCGGATAGCTCTCGTTCTCCGATTCGGCGAGAACCCGGCGATTAAAGGACAGCCAGCTCAGCTCGCGATTGACATAGGGCAGCACATCCACGCCTTCATCCGAAGGCACCGCGTCTGCCTCGACCGCTCCGGTCGTGCTGGGGAGGTGGCTGTCCATCGCGCGTGCTAGCTTTCGATAGGAGAGTGGAGGCGACATGTTACACTTGTGTTACAGCCAGCGCGATTGCGGGCGCAAGCACTTGTCGCTATGCGCGCCTGCGCCATGAAGCGCACGCATCTCCCTATGAACGCCCTGCGCGTGTATGACGCAGCGGCGCGGCATTTGAGCTTTACCCGCGCTGCGGACGAGCTGGCAGTGACCCCGGCCGCCGTCGGCCAGCAGATTCGCGCGCTCGAAGACCATTTGGGCACGGTCCTGTTCCGTCGCACCAGCAAGGGGCTGGAGCTGACCGAGGAAGGTCGCGCCGGCCTGGACGCGCTACGCGAAGGATTCCTCAAATTCGAGGAGAGCGTGCAGGCGATGCAGGCCGGGCAGGCATCCGACCGCTATACCATCGCCGCTCCGCGCGAATTCTACGCCCAGTGGCTCGCTCCGCGTCTTGCTGCCTTTCGTCGCGAAAATCCCGCGATCCGTTACCACCTGATCGAGAACGAGAATGCCGACTTCACCGAGGCGAATCTCGACCTTGCGGTGCGGCTGGTCGATGGACCGGGGGATCTGGAGGGGATCGAGCTCGCCCCCGCGCGCCGCGTGGTCGTCGCCGCGAGCGAGGATGTGCCAGACGAGTGGATCGACTGGCCTGGTGCCCCGCTGCCCGAAGGGGCGGAAAAGCGGATCGAAGTCGGCAATGCCGGGCAGGCGTGGTCGAGTGCGATCACCGGGATGGGCAAGACCATCCTGCCTTATCTGCTGGTCGAAGAGGCAATCGAGGATGGCCGCCTGACCGTGCTCGAAGGCCCCGACGAAGGGCGGCGGGCGTACTGGCTGGTCGCCCCGCTGCCGCAATGGCGGCAGAAGAAGGTGAAGGCGCTGGTGGCATTCTTGACGGAGTAATCCTCTCCGGAACGGAGGGCCGTGCGAAGCATGGCGGAGGGGTAGGGCCGCTGGCGGAACGCGGGTGGCGAGGTTGGGTTATTTGTTTTCGCCTCGAACGTTGGAGTCCTTGTTTCCTGCATACCCGTCCGGGTGTGCGAGTCCCTAGTT
>JANQPE010000031.1 GCA_028289565.1 Parerythrobacter sp. | reverse complement strand
ACTTCGCCCGGGTTAGGCGTTAGCGCCAGGTCGGGCGGTACTGTACCGAGTACGGGCGTTATATCGAAACCAGTTCCGGTCTGGTAGCGATCGGTGGTTCCGACAATGCGGACATCGGCCGGGTTCATTGCCAGTTCTTCATGGGCTTCGCGCAGTGCCGCTTCGATGGCGTCCTCGCCTTCGTCGATCTTGCCGCCGGGAAAAGCGACCTGTCCGGGATGATCGCGCATGTCTTGCGGACGCTGGGTCAGGATCAGGCCCGGCCCGCCCTTGTTTTCCGGCCGATCGGTTACCGCGATGAGGACCGCGGCATTAGCGGTGCGATCGGCATCGGCGAAGCGCGCATCACTGAGCAGGCCGGTTACGTCTTTGCCATGGCCCGCCTCGAACAACGTGCTCAATCGATCGAATAGCGTGCTCATCCAGGCACCAGCGAGAAGCGTTCGCCCAGGCTTTCGACCGTCCAGTCTCTGTTTTCGGCCAGTGCGATATCGGCGAGTTGCTGATAGGTGCTGCGATTGAGCCGCGCTTCGCAGCCGCGTCGGACATGGAGATAGAGGGCCGGAGTATGCGCGTCGCCGCGCGCGACAAGCCTGTTGTCGGAACCTGCAACGACCAGTTCGTCTGTATTGAGACGGAAGCCGAGACCTTCATCCACTCTTGCAACATCAGTGGCGATGAAAGCCGCGTCCTCGACTTCGACAGTCAGTTTCTCGAACGGGGTGACAAGCCAGTGCCGGTCGTTTTCGTCGCGGGTCAGCAATCCGGAAAAGGCGCGTGCCATGGCTTGCCGGGTTATTGGGCTGCCCTGATGATACCAGTTCCCGTCGGCGGCAATCCGCATCTCGCTGTCACCGACACGCTCCGGAGCCCAGCCTTCGACCGGCGGCAATTTGCGCGCGGCCACCTGTTCGGCAATTTCGGCGAGCGACAGTTCAGCCAGTTCGGGTGGCGGATCGTATGGCATGGTCGGGAGGTGGCAGAGATACGGGAGTAACTCAATCCTCCCCGCGTACGGGCGGTTTACGCTATCCAGGGTCCCAGCATGCCTTCTTCCGGCAGGATCGCTGGATTGTCGCACCGCACCAGCAGGCGCTCGCGCTCGAATGGACCGGGGCAATGCCACTTGCCGGTCGACGCGGCGCTGAAGCCGAAGAAGCGTCCGTAATAATCCGGATCACCGATCATCACTTGTGGCAGCACGCCATCCTGTTCGAGTGCGCCAAGCGCGGCAAGCATCAATGCCTTGCCGAACCCTTCGCCTTGCTGCTCGGGCAATACCGCAACCGGGCCGACCATCAGTAGGGGATGCGCGCGGCCTTCGGGATTGGTCAGGGCGACCGGCCATAGCTGAATGGTGCCAGCAAGGTAGCCGTCATCGTCGAGCGCCGCGAAGCTGAGCGCGGGCAGCCATTCCATGCCATCGCGTATGCGATAGGCAGTGCGTGCGTGGCGATCCGGCCCGAAGGCACGGTCGAGTAACTGTTCGACCAGCTCGGCCTCTACCTGGGCAAGGGGGATCAGCTTTGCCATGACAGGCGCGGTTAGGCGCGGGACAAGGCGCTGTCGATCAAATTTGCCTTGGGCGAAGGCGCGTTCAGCTTGCCGGGGTCAGGCGCAGCAAGCGGCCATCCTCGCCGTCCTCGAGTACCCATAACGCGCCGTCGCTGGCCTCTGTGACAGCACGGATCCGGTTGTCGAACTCGTAGCGAGCCGTCTCGCGAGCCGTCTCGCCGTCCACCGCGACATGGACCAGCGCATTGCTTGCCATGCCCGCGATCAACGCGGTTCCCTTCCAGTCGGCAAACAGGTCGCCGCGATAGAAGGTCATGCCGCCCGGCGCGATAACCGGTGTCCAGGTGAGGGCCGATTGGGCGAGGTCGGGCCGGGTCGCATTGTCGGGGATATTGTCGCCGTCATAGTGATTGCCGTCCGACACGACTGGCCAGCCGTAATTCGCGCCAGCCCGAACGAGGTTGAATTCGTCGCCACCCGCGGGACCGTGTTCGACATCCCACAGCCGCCCTTCCGCATCGAAACCGATACCCAGGACATTGCGGTGGCCGTAGGACCAGATTTCCTGGTTGGCTGCGACCGGATTGCCCTCTGCAGGCGTCCCGTCGAGGTTGAGGCGAACGATTGTGCCGAGTGTGTTCGACGTATCCTGCGCCGGGTCCATCTTCTGCCGATCGCCGCTTGAGACGTACAGATATTGTCCGTCCGGCGAGAAGGCGATGCGGTGCGAATAATGGCCGCGCCCGGTTACTTTCGGAGCCTGTCGCCAGATGACTTCCAGGTCCCGGATTTCGCACGTGTCGTCGGTTTCGCAGGCCAGCGTCCCACGGCCGACCGCGGCACCGCGGGTATCGTCTTCGCCAGCTTCGGCCCAGCTCAGATAGATTGCCTTGGTGTTCGCGTAATCCGGTGCAAAGGCGATGTCGCCGAGGCCACCCTGACCACCATAGTCCACTTCGGGTACGCCGGAAACGGAACCGAGCTTGCCGTCCATGGTCCGGTAGAACTTTATCGTACCCTCTTTTTCGGTGACGAAGAGTATCCCGGTGTCGGGCTCGAAAGCCGCTGCCCAGGGCTCGTCGAACGTACCATGCTCGGCCACGGCGAACGGGCCGACCGTTCCGGCAGGCGTACCGGCTACGACGGTCGCATTGGCGCTGTCCCCATATCCGTCGGTCCCACAGCTTGCGAGCACGAGGACAAGCGGCGATAGGAAGGTAGCGAGGGTTCTCTTGGTGTCCATCTGGTCTGCAACTCCCGAAACTGGTTTGTGTGAAGCGCCGCTTGTCGTCGGAGTGGACGAGGCTGGGCGCGGCCCGTTGGCCGGCCCCGTTGTGGCCGCAGCGGTGGTGCTATGCAAGCCATGTCCGCAAGGATTGGACGATTCCAAGAGGATTTCGGCCAAACGCCGCGCCCGGCTCGACGCGGAGATTCGCGCCTCGTGCTCTTGGGCCGTCGCCCTGGTCGAACCCGCCGAAATCGATCGGATCAATGTCTTCGCTGCGACCATGCTGGCGATGACGCGTGCCGTTGGCGCTTTGTGCGAACGAATGGGGGTCGGACCCGAAATGGTCCTGATCGACGGCAATATGACGCCGGATGGTCGCTGCGACGGATGGCATTGGCCTGCCCGCGCCATCATTGGCGGCGATGCCCTCGAACCCGCCATCTCCGCCGCTTCGATCGTAGCTAAGGAATGGCGCGACCGGTTGATGTGCGAGGCTGCACGGGAACACCCCCACTATGGCTGGGAACGTAACAAGGGTTATGGCACGCGCGAGCATATGGAAGCCTTGCGCATCAACGGGCCGACACCCCTGCACCGGCGCAGTTTCGCACCGGTCGCGCAGTTGGAGCTGCTCTAGGCGAGCTGCTCGCGAGCTTCGATGGCAACTGCTTCGGCTATCTTTCGGTAAGTGCCGGCGTAGGCTGCACCCCTGCGCCAGCAGGCGGCGATGGAGCGCGTGGCGGACCAGCCTTCTATCCGGAAACGCGATACCATTTCCTCGCCACCGGTCTCGGAGCGCAGATAGAGTTCGGGCAGCAAGGCCAGCCCGAGTCCCGAACCGGCCATCTGTCGCAGGCTGTCGAGACTGGTTCCCTCGTAGTCGCGCAGCAATTCCGCGCCCAGTTCGGCACAAATCGCTTCAGCCTGGCGATGGAAGTGATGGCGCCGATCAAGCGAAAGAATCGGAGCGCCGGCGAAATCGCTCTTGCTCTGCCTGATCTTGGAAAATCGTGTATCGTCGGGTGCACCGACCAGTTGAAGCGGTTCGCAAAACAGCGGTTCGATGTCCAGTTCCGCACCTGGTACGGGTAGTGGAGCGATAATCATATCCAGTGTTCCACTTTGCAATTCGGCGAATTGGTCGTCGGGAATTCCTTCGCGAATATAGAGGCGCAGATCAGGGTGGTCGCGGTGCAGGCGGGTGATCGCCGGGGGCATGAGATAGGGGCCGAGTGTCGGTGTCACGCCTAGCCGGATGGTTCCGGCAAAGGCCTCCCGGCTGCGTTCCGCCGCCTGCTTCAGTTCCAGCACACCGACCAGTACGCGCCGGGCCCGTTCGGCGATGTCGCGGCCGGCGGGAGTCAACTGCACAGGGCGGCTGCGCTCAACCAAGGTGACACCGAGACGCGCTTCCAATTCCTTCAGTTGCTGGCTCAGGGTCGGCTGGGTGACGTTTGCCTGATCCGCCGCACGCCGGAAATGCAGCGTGTCGGCGAGAGCGACCAGATATTCCAACTGACGAAGCGACGGCATGATAGATAATATCTATCGAATTCTTACTCATCTTTCAATTGGAGTTATCGTTCTGGATGCCTCATATCCCTGGCCAACAGGGATACAGTTCTTCGTGAAGGGAAACGGGTATGAGCACGCATCTCGACAATCTCCGCCGCCGTCATCGGCGCATCGACCGTCTGATTGACACCAGCAAAGCGGCCGGACGGCAGGAAGGCCTCAAGCTTCTCAAGCGCATCCGGCTTCGCCTCAAGGACCGGATCGCGCAACTTCAGCGACGCGATCCCGACATGGCGCGCTGATCGAAGGCGGCGACACGCGGATTGCCTCCCCTCCCATCACACAGCCGGGTGTCGCCGCCGCCAAGAGGTCAGGAGATTTTTTGGAGTTCATCCCTTCCGGGCAAGGGCTGTTCCACTCCCCTCCTCGCGGGGGAGGCCGTGGCAGTGTGTCCTTGCCCGAAGGGGACAGGAACAATGATTTTTGACAAAAACGGCCGGCAACCTCGGTCAATTGAGGAAGAACCATAATGAATCCGCCTCGTATCGCAGTTGCCGCTACTCAGGCGTTGCGCGATTTCCTCAAACAGGAAAGTGCGGGCGGTCTCGTGCTGATGGCCGCTGCGATGCTGGCCCTGCTTCTGGCCAATAGCCCGCTATCCGGAGCCTATTTCGCGGCGCTGAATACCGAAATCGCCATTACCGTAGGCGGAGCGGGGATCGAAAAGCCGGCCTTGCTGTGGATCAATGACGGGCTGATGGCGCTGTTTTTCTTTCTCATCGGCCTCGAAGTAAAACGCGAAATGCTGACCGGGCAGCTTTCGAGCTGGAAGCAGTCCTCGCTGCCGCTTTTCGCCGCGCTCGGCGGGATGGCGATGCCGGCGCTAGTGTTTCTGGTGGTCAACTGGAACACGCCGGAAAACCTGAATGGCTGGGCGATTCCGGCGGCTACCGATATCGCCTTCGCGCTGGGCATTCTGGCGCTGCTCGGCAGCCGCGTGCCTGTGGCGCTCAAGGCGCTGTTGCTGGCGATCGCCGTGATCGACGACATCGGCGCGATCGCGATTATTGCGCTGTTCTACACCCCGGGGGTCGAGCTGGGGATGCTGGCCGCCGGTGGAGCCGTGCTGACCTTGCTTGCCCTGATCGGACGGGCGCGGGTCGGCTCGTCGATGCCCTATGTCATGCTTGGCATCGTATTGTGGTTTTTCGTGCTCAAATCGGGTGTCCATGCGACGCTGGCTGGTGTCGCGCTGGCGATGACCGTGCCTGTTGTCGACCGCAGGGGCGAGGCCGTGCTTGAGCATATGGAGCACGCGCTTCACCCGTGGGTAGCATTCCTGGTGGTGCCGATCTTCGCCCTGGCCAATGCCGGGGTGACCCTGACCGGACTCGAACCCTCGGCGCTGGTCGCGCCGCTGCCGCTCGGTATCGCGCTCGGCCTGTTGATCGGCAAGCAGCTCGGCATCGCCGGGTTTGCCTGGCTTGCCGTCAAGACCGGGATCTCGAGCATGCCCGAAGCGATCGGCTGGCGCCAGATCTGGGGCCTGTCGCTGATTGCCGGTATCGGCTTCACCATGAGCCTGTTCATCGGTAATCTCGCCTTTGCCTCGCCCGAGCAGATCGACGCGGTCAAACTGGGCGTGCTCAGCGGCTCGCTGGTCGCCGCAATGGCCGGGGTTGCCATCTTGCGCGCGGCGGGTAAGCCCGCCTGATGGAAAGTGCGATATTGCTGGTCCTGGCGGGCCTTTTCGGGCTCGCCCTGGGCGGTGACTTCCTGGTCCGGGGTTCGGTCGGCATCGCCCGGCGGCTCGGCGTATCCAACCTGGTGACGGGATTGGTCATCGTCGGTTTTGCGACATCGATGCCGGAAATGGTGGCAAGCGTCGAAGCGGCGCTGCTCGGCTCCCCGGGTATCGCCTGGGGCAATATCGTCGGTTCGAACCTGTCGAACTCATTGCTGATCCTTGGCGTGACAGCCGTGGTGATGCCGATCGCACTGACGGGCCTCGGCCGCCGCGATGCCAATGTCGCATTGGTGGCGACCGTGATTCTGGCGATGCTGGCATGGTTGCAACTTTCTGGAACGTGGACCGGCATCGCACTGCTGCTGGCGATCGTCGCCTATGTCTATTGGCGATACAATCACCCCCGTGCACAGGAAGAGGGCGAAGCGGACGGCTCTCCGCCGCTGCATATCGGGCTTGCGATGCTGGCATTCCTGGCCGGGCTCGCGGCGCTGGTTGTCGGCGGTCAGGCGCTTGTCACGGGCGCGATCGACCTTGCGCGGCTTGCCGGCGTGAGCGAGACGGTGATTGGCCTCACGGTCGTCGCCGTGGGAACCTCGCTGCCCGAACTCGCAGCGTCGATCGCGGCCGCATTCCGCGGGAAGCCGGGACTCGCGTTGGGTAATGTCGTTGGATCGAACATCTACAACATATTGCTGATCGGTGGCACGACGATGGTGATCGCACCGGGTCCATTGCCAACGGAGTTGACCGATTTCGAATTGCCGCTGCTGGTCCTGGCGGCATCGGTGCTGGCCCTGGTGCTGTGGCGGGCGAAGCGTATCGGCCGGATCATCGGTATCGTGCTGGTCGCCACGTTCGCGGCCTATGTCGCAGTGCTGTTCGCCTGACGATCGGCGCAACTCCGAGTCCTTCGCGCAACACCGCATCATATTGAGTCCACAAAATGGGCGAGTCTCAATATCTTGTGGGGGACTCTTTTCGTTCTTTCACGATTAGGGTGGTGTTAACCATGATCGCCGATGATTCATTCCTTGACGCGGAGTCCTCTTGGACTCACCCTGTGGATAAGTAGAGACGGGGGAATGAATGGGGGTCATCGAGACCGCGAAAGCGCGCGCTGCGCGCATGGCCGAGGCAGTCGAACTGCCGATCGGGCAGATTCTCGACGGCGACTGCGTGTCGGCGATGAAGCGCTTGCCCGATGCAAGCATCGACCTCGTCTTCGCCGATCCGCCCTACAACCTTCAGCTCGGCGGCGATCTCAACCGGCCCGATGGCAGCCATGTCGATGCCGTGACCGACGAATGGGACCGGTTCGACAGCTTCCGCGCCTATGACAGCTTCACGCATGAATGGTTGACCGAGGCCAGGCGCGTGCTCAAGCCCGATGGCGCGTTGTGGGTGATCGGCAGCTATCACAACATCTACCGCGTCGGCGCGATCCTGCAGGATCTTGGCTTCTGGATCCTCAATGACGTAGTCTGGCGCAAGTCCAACCCCATGCCCAATTTTCGCGGCACCCGCTTCACCAACGCGCATGAGACGCTGCTGTGGTGCAGCCAGGGCGAGAAGGCGAAATACCATTTCAACTATCGCGCGATGAAGACGCTCAATGACGAGTTGCAGATGCGCTCCGACTGGGTCCTGCCGATCTGCGGCGGGGCCGAGCGGCTCAAGCAAGACGGGCATAAGGTCCACCCGACGCAGAAGCCAGAGGCGCTGCTCTACCGCGTGCTGCTGGCGACGACCGAGAAGGGTGATGTGGTGCTCGATCCGTTCTTCGGCACCGGCACTACCGGGGCGGTGGCCAAACGTCTGGGCCGCGAATGGATCGGCTGCGAGCGCGAGGGTGCCTATCGCGACGCCGCGCTCAAGCGGATCGACAAGGAACTCCCGCTCGACGAAAGCGCGCTCGAAACGATGCAAAGCCGCAAGAACGCGCCAAAGGTTGCCTTTGGTGCACTGGTCGAAAACGGTTACCTTGAGCCGGGCACCGAACTGTTCGACAAGAAACGCCGCTGGGTGGCGACGGTGCGTGCGGATGGTTCGCTGTCACACGGCAAGCAGACCGGCTCGATCCATGGCCTCGGCAAGGAATTGCAAGGCGCCCCGAGCTGCAACGGCTGGACCTTCTGGCACTATGAGGATGGTGGGGAAGTGAAACCTATCGACGCCGTGCGGCAGGTGTATTTTCTGGCGGTTGAGGACTAGCTCTCATCTTGTCGCCGGGCCAGGTCTCTCAGAATGTGCCCGCGGAAAGTTTCAGTGGTCCAATCGAGATCGGTGACCAGAATGTCCGGATGATAGACCTCACCCGGGCTGCGCGGGCGATTAACCCAGATCTTGGTCGGAAGAATAACCGACCCTCGACCCGATGGAAGCTGCTGCCTGCGTATTTCGAGATAGTTAGTATCGGCTGATGTGGGCGCACCGATTAGCTTGACATTATCGAACATCGTGAAGAGATCGACCGCATCAAGGCAAGCGCTCGCGCATCCTCCGTGCGTGATCACATAGACGGGCGGAAGCTTGCGTGGTTCAGCCGGGCGGGAGCGGTCGAACAAATCCTGGCCATAAGGCTCCTTGTAGAAGCGTTGCCCCTTTGCAGATGCGGCCTGCATGGATTTGTATTTCTCATCTGCCCAATCGGCGATGTCCGTAAGCCCGCGCTTCTTCAGGTCGGGCACCAGCCCGCCGAAGTGGGACATGTTGGCTTCGTCGGCGAGATACCACACTTCCGTCTCGCGGAAATACTGCGCCCGCGCCCATGCCACTGCATCTTCGCCCCATAGACGCTGAGCGATTTTCTCCGACCACGACGAGCTACCCCCCTTGTTTCCACGCAAATCCAAAACGATGGCGTTTGCCGCGGTAAGTCGGGGACCCATAGCGTCGAGCTGAGCCAGAAGCTCTTCATATGCGGCCATCCCATCCGGGTCGGGTGCGAAGCTCGACAAGGTAATCCACTGAAGTCCTCCCTCATGCTCCGCCATGCCTATTGGTTCTGGTTGTGCAGTCGAGAGAAGCTTCATGAACTCATCCAGTGGATAGGGTTCCCAAACAAGCCTTACTGCCCTGACCTCCCCGCCGGGGCTTTCAAATCGGCAGTTTTGAGGAGCTGGCTGCACGGACAGGTCACCGCGTCTGAAAAAATTACCAGCCGATTGCCACCACTGCCCGGCCTCTTTTGGTCGTCCATTTGTCCTGAATGCCTCTTCCTCGATCAACTCCGTAGCCGACCGGCCATCACAAGATATCAGTTTTGATCCGCGCAACGGTGCAGCTCGCGTGGAAGAAACGACATAGAGTCCATCGCCGCGCCACCGCGCATCAAACCCCGGCCAGTTGCCCAAACTGCCGTTGAAGGCGACCTGAACTCGTGCATGACCATCGGCCAGGGCCTTGTTGATTTCCTGAACCGCAAGAAGTCGGTCGGCGGCTGTTTCAATACGCGCCGTTGCGATGAACGCGTCATCGCGTGCCTGGCGGAGCATCTCGGGAAAATCTGGATCGAACGGGTTGTACATGCCGGGATGATGTGTCGAGAGAATTCGGTACGCGTCACGGATGTCCTCCCGCGTGTCGGCGCGGAGAGTTTCGACTGTGACGGTTTGTGGCTCGACCAAGTTGGGAGTGGCACATGACGTTGTGCCCGCAATCAGGACGACACAGGATGCTGAGATAAAAAAGGCAGCAGCTTCAATTTTTGGTTCCCTCGCCATAGGGAGTGTATGCGAAAATCGCTTGAGATCAACCGGATATCGAGCAGATTGGTTCGGGCCGTCTTGTTAGATGAGCCACGGGAAGGATGCTTATGGGAAAGTTTGAGGCCAACACTGTCCTACATCGCGATCACGCGCTAGGCGGTGCGGATGACCGCGAATTGTCTCTTGCCTCGTCGGACCGGTAGCCCGCCAAATTTTTTCCTTCTGGACCGTGGTCCATGTCTCATTGTCACGTCGCAGGTGAAGCTCGATGACTGACCGCGTCTACATCTGCCCGATCGGTTTCGCTCCCGCGCCGCAAAGCGAGCACGGGAACGCGATCCGCATTGCGGGCGGGATGATCTATGCGAGCCGGTTTGCGGTGATCCTGCGGCGCGATGGCATGGTGGTCGAGCGATGGCTTGCCTCGACCGATACCATCGACGAGGTGCTGGCGAATCTGTCGGAGGAATGCGTGGTGGAGGCGCAGGCGCAATGGGCCGACCTTGCGCGCGTGCACCCGCCGCTGGAACTGGGCCAGCGGACCGTGCGGCTCGACCAGCCGCAGGTGGTGGGCATCCTCAACGTCACGCCTGACAGCTTCTCCGATGGAGGCAAGTTCCTCGACCGGCCCGAAGACGGGCGTGAACATGCCGCGGCCATGCTCGAAGCCGGTGCCGCACTGGTCGATATCGGTGGCGAGAGCACGCGTCCTGGGGCGCCCGCCGTATGGGAGGGTGACGAATTGGAGCGGGTCATCCCAGCGGTCGAATACTGCGCTGCGATGGGCGCCGCGATCAGCGTCGATACGCGCCGTCCGGCAGTGATGGAAGCGGCGCTTGATGCAGGTGCGCATGTGATCAACGATGTCTCGGCGCTGCGCCACGATCCGCGCAGCCTCGACCTGGTGGCTGCGCGCGGCTGTCCGGTCGTACTGATGCATGCGCCAGGAAAACAAGGGAGCGAAGGCGATGACCTCCATGCCGATGCCGGCTATACCAATGTCGTGTTCGACGTGTTCGACTGGCTGCGGGCGCGGCGCGATGCGGCGGTGGAGGCGGGTGTCACGCGTGAGAACATCGTGCTCGATCCTGGCATCGGGTTCGGCAAGTCGCTGGCCGACAATCTCGCCTTGCTCAATGCCCTGCCACTATTCCACGCGCTTGGTCAGCCGCTGCTGCTCGGGGCGAGCCGCAAGCGAATGATCGGCGCGCTCAGCAACGAAGTGCCGGCACACGAACGGGTGGGCGGCAGTGTCGCGCTGGCCGTCACGGGCTTGGATGCGGGCGTTCAGTTCCTGCGCGTCCACGATGTGTTCGAGACGGTCCAGGCACGCAATGTCTGGCGCGGGATGCGCGATGCGGCGTTGACCGATTTCGGTGGCTTGCCGGGGACCTAGCGGATCGAGATGGACGAAGCCTCGCTTCTATCCTGGTTCGGGCACCATTTTCCCGGCAGCGTGCTCGTGCGGCCTGGCCCTGTCAAAGACATCGTCGCGGCTCCAGGGGCTTATGCGCTCGTCCTGCGGCTTGCCCGCCCGCTGCCTGTCGAGAGACCGGGAATGAGCGGCATGTTGGCCCCGGGCCGGTATGTCTATGCGGGCAGTGCGCGTGGCGGAGGCGGGATCCGGGCCCGGCTGGGGCGGCATTTCCGTAAGGACAAGCCGATCCACTGGCATGTCGACCAGATAACCGCGGTTGCGGATACCATGTTGGCTCTGGCGATCCCCGACGGATCGGAATGCGCGATCGTCGAGCGTTTGATGCAGTCGAACAAGTTCCATGTGCCCATGCGCGGGTTTGGTAGTAGCGATTGCCGCGCCTGCCCGGCGCATTTGCTTGTCCGCAAGGAGGAGCTTTCGTGAAAAACGGTTTGAGGGTGGCGGTCGCACTGCTTTTCCTCGTCACGCTTCCGGCGTGCGACATGCTGGTGATCTCCGTCATGAACATGACCCAGACCACGGAGTTTCGCGTGGAAGGCGAGAACCTGCTGATGCGCGGCGAGATCAACAGCCGGACCCTCAAGCAGTTCGAAGAGGTCTATCGCGATAATCCCCATATAACGCCCCTCGTCGAGCTGGATGTGCCGGGATCGCTCGATGACGATACGATGATCCCGCTGGCATATCGTGTCCGCGAACTGGGCCTGAACACGCACCTCACGGCTTCGAGCAAGATCTACTCGGGCGCGGTTGACCTGTTCCTTGCCGGCACGAAACGCACGATGGAGGAGGGCGCGGTTATCGGCGTGCATTCCTGGTCGGACGGAGATCGCGATGCGGCCGATTACCCCCGCGATGCCCCTGAGCACGAGCAGAACAGGAAATACATCGAAGACATGCTCGGAAGCGACGATTTCTACTGGTTCACGATCTATGCCGCGCCGGCGGACGGGATCCATGAAATGTCGGCGGAAGAGATAGCGCGTTACGGATTGCTGAGCGAGTAGCGGCGGCTGTCCATCATGCCGCTCGCACCTAGGCTGCGTTGTCGATGCCGAGGTCGCTGAGCTTGCGGTAGAGCGTCGAACGCCCGATGCCGAGGCGGCGGGCGACTTCGGTCATGCGGCCGCGATAATGGCCGATAGCGAGGCGGATCACATCCGCCTCGATCTCTTCGAGCGGGCGAAGATTGCCGTCTTGCGTGTACAGCAAAACCCCGATGCTCTCTTGCAGGGGGCTGTCGAGTTGGTCGCTGTCGCCGAGCATTTCGGAAAGCTGCGGGAAGCTCTCGGCAGTGAGCGTTCCTTCCTCGCAATAGACCGCAGCGCGGAACAGGACGGACTGAAGCTGGCGAACATTGCCCGGCCAGTCGAAAGCGGTGAGAAGCGAAAGCGCGCTGTCGGAAATCGAGAGTGCGCGAAGACCCGGCTGGTCGGCGATCCGGCTGAGGAAATGGCGCGTCAGCGCGGGAATATCACCCTGGCGCTCGCGCAAGGGAGGAAGGAGTATCTGGGTGGCGGAAACCGCTTCGAGCAGGTCCGATTCGAAATGGTCCGTTTCGACAAGGTCGGCCAGGGCCAGGTTGCTCGCGCTCAGCAGGCGGACATCAACCCTGAAGCCGTGTTTGGCACCCACCGGTCGGACAATGCCCGTCGACAGCGTTTCTGCCAGCTTGCCCTGCAATATCGGATCGAGCCGGTCGATCTCGTCAAGCACGAGCGTTCCGCCGTCGCAATGCTGCATCGCGCCGATCTGGCGATCGAAGGCGCCGGGGAAAGCGTTCTGTTCGTGCCCGAACAGGACCGATTCGATCGAGTTGGCGGGAATCCCGCCGATATTGATCATGCGGAATGCCGCTTTGGCGCGCGGTGATGCGGCATGCATCGCGCGCATCAGCATTTCCTTGCCCGTACCGCTCTCGCCCTCGATCAGGACGGAGCCGTGCCCGCGCGCGGCCTTGGCCGCCTGAGCCAGTGCAGTGCGGAATGCCGGGGCCGTGCCGATCATCGCGTCGAAATCGAGCACTGCGGGTATCTTTTCAGTCAGAGGCTGGAGTTCGTCCTTGGAGGCTTCGTGCCTGGTGGTACTTTTCAGCGCCTGCATCAGCCGGTCGGGAGCGACGGGCTTGATCAGGTAGTCGGTTGCCCCGGCTCGCATGGCTTCGACGGCCAGCAGCGGGCTGGCGCTGGTGGTCAGCATCAGGACCGGTAAGGCAGGACGGCGGCTCTTGAGTTCTTTGATCAGAGTGCAAGCATCGTCGCCCGGGACCCATTGGTCGAGGATTATTGCCGACAACTGCATGCCCTGGCGAGTGCCGAGAGTGGCGATGGCGGTTTCGGAATCGGTAACCACGAGTGTGCGCCATCCCTCGCGCGCAGCGAGTGCACTGATCAACCGGCTCTGTGCCGGTTCGTCGTCGATCAGCATCAAAAGACGTGATTCGTCGGTTGCCATCGGTCTCCAAACCGTCCCATCGTGGTACAGGTCGACGAAATAGAGGAGAGGAGTAAAGGTCCGATTAAGGCTATCGAGCCGGCTTTCGGCGGGCTTGATGCAATTCGCCGCGCACGATAGACCGCGCCGGACAGGTTTTCGATATTTGGGGAATCACGAATATGGCATCGGCAAATGACATGAAGGCGGCGGAAAAGACCTATGGTTCGTTCATCGGGCTCATAAAATGGTCTGTCCCGGTGATTGCGATCATTACGCTTATCGTCGTCATCCTGATCGCGAACTGACGCCGATACCTTGCGTATAGCGATCCTCAAGGAACGCGCGGACGGGGAAACGCGCGTTGCCGCCACGCCCGAAACGGTGAAGAAATTCGCCGCGCTCGGCGCCACCCTTGCCGTAGAAACCGGCGCGGGAGAAGGTGCCTCTGTTTCCGATGCGGCCTATGAAGAGGCTGGAGCGGACGTGCTTTCCGGTGCCGATGCCGTGAAAGGCGCGGATATCGTGCTTGGCGTGCAGGCACCGGATGTAGCGGCCTTGGCCGGGGCGAAAGACGGGGCCTGGGTGGCGGCGATCTTCGATCCGTTCGGGCCCACTCCCGAGAAAGGGCGCGAGCGGGTGGAAACCTACGCCAACGCCGGTTTTGAGGCGCTGGCCATGGAATTCATGCCGCGCATCACCCGTGCACAAAGCATGGACGTGCTTTCCAGCCAGTCCAACCTTGCCGGCTACAAGGCGGTGCTGGCGGCGGCGGATACTTACGGCCGAGCATTCCCGATGATGATGACCGCTGCCGGCACCGTGCAGGCCGCGCGGGTGTTCGTGATGGGGGTCGGCGTTGCGGGCCTGCAGGCGATCGCTACGGCGAAACGGCTCGGTGCGCAGGTCTCGGCCACCGATGTCCGGCCGGAAACTGCCGAGCAGATCACCAGCCTGGGCGCGAAGCCGGTTTTCGACGATGAACTGTCGGCAGCAGGCGAGGGTGGCTACGCTGCGGAACTGACCGACGAACAGAAGGCCAAGCAGGCCGAACTCGTCTCGAATCATATCGCAAAGCAGGACATTGTGATCACCACCGCGTTGATCCCGGGGCGCGCGGCGCCGCGGCTCATCAGCGATGCCCAGATCGCAACCATGAAGCCGGGTAGTGTGGTCTTCGATCTCGCCGTAGCGCAGGGTGGCAATGTCGAGGGATCGCAGGCCAATCAGGTGGTCGAACGGCACCGCGTCAAGATCATGGGCTATGCCAATACCGCTGCGCATCTCGCCGCCGACGCCAGCGCGCTGTTCGCCCGCAACCACTACAATTTCCTCTCCGCCTTCTGGGACGAGGAAGCAGGCCGACCGGTGCTCGACGAGGAAATCGGCGATGCGGTGCGGCTGACGCGGGGCGGAGAAGTGGTGAACGAGAGGCTGAAAGGGTAGATCATGGACTTCATCAGCATCCTCTCGATTTTCGTGCTGGCCTGTTTCGTCGGCTATTATGTCGTGTGGTCGGTCACGCCGGCGCTGCATACGCCGTTGATGGCGGTGACCAATGCGATTTCCTCGGTGATTATCGTCGGTGCGCTGATCGCGGCGGCGGAGGCGGGGAGCCCGGCGGCGAAGTGGCTCGGGCTTGCCGGAGTGGTGCTCGCAAGCGTCAATATCTTCGGCGGTTTCGCGGTCACCGAGCGGATGCTGGCGATGTACAAGAAGAAGGAGAAGAAGTGATGGGCTCGCTTCTCTCTCTCGTCTTAGCCAGTATCGTCATCCCAGCGAAAGCTGGGGCCGTTCTCGACACGCTCCGAGCCAGGTGGACAGCGATCCCGGTTTTCGCTGGGATGACGATGTGGGCGGTACCTGCCCATGCCGCTGCAGGCGAAGCGGTAAACCCGTGGGTCGCTCTCGCTTATCTCGTGGCGGGCGTCTGCTTCATCCTTGCTCTGCGCGGGCTGTCGAGTCCGACCACGAGCCGCGCGGGCAACCGCTTCGGCATGCTGGGCATGCTGATCGCGGTGGTGACGACGCTGGTGACGCACGATGTCGCGAGTCTGCCGGAGATAGGAATTGCAATCGTCATCGGTGGTTTGATCGGTTTCACTATCGCCCGCCGTATCGCGATGACCGCCATGCCACAATTGGTGGCGGCGTTTCATTCGTTGGTCGGCATGGCCGCTGTGCTGGTCGCGCTTGCAGCCTTCCTCAATCCCGGCGCGTTCGGGATTCTCGATGCGGCGGGGCAGATTCTCACCGTCAGCAGGGTGGAGATGGCGCTGGGCGCGGCGATCGGTGCGATCACCTTCTCGGGTTCGGTGATCGCCTTCGCCAAGCTCAACGGCAATATGTCGGGCGCGCCGATCCTGCTACCGGCACGCCATGTCATCAATCTGGGGACACTCGCGGCGATCCTGATCGGGACAGCGGCCTATGCGCTGTCACCCGAAGGCGGGCCGGGCGAGGGGTGGCTGTTCTGGGCCATTGTCGTAGCAGCCTTCGTCATCGGTTTCCTGCTCATCATCCCGATCGGCGGGGCGGACATGCCGGTGGTGGTGTCGATGCTGAATTCCTATTCCGGCTGGGCCGCGGCGGCGATGGGCTTCACGCTCGGCAACACCGCGATGATCATCACCGGCGCGTTGGTCGGCGCGTCGGGTGCGATCCTCAGCTACATCATGTGCCGGGCGATGAACCGCAGCTTCATTTCGGTGATTGCCGGCGGCTTTGGCGCGGACGACGCGACAACCGGCGGCGGAGGTGGCGAGCAGCGCCCCTACAAGCAGGGCAGTGCTGACGATGCCGCCTTCATGCTCGAACAGGCCGAGAAGGTCATCGTCATTCCCGGCTACGGCATGGCGGTGGCGCAGGCGCAGCATGCGCTGCGCGAGATGACCGAGCTGCTCGAGGAAAAGGGTGTGGATGTGAAATTCGCGATCCACCCGGTCGCGGGCCGCATGCCTGGCCATATGAACGTGCTGCTGGCCGAGGCGAACGTGCCTTACGACAAGGTGTTCGAACTGGAGGACATCAACGGCGAATTCGCGCAGGCCGATGTGGCTTTCATCATCGGCGCGAACGACGTGGTGAACCCGGCGGCGAAGACCGACAAGACCAGCCCGATCTACGGCATGCCCGTGTTCGATGTCGACAAGGCCAAGCAGGTCTTCTTCATCAAACGTAGCATGGGCGGCGTGGGCTATGCGGGCGTTGATAACGACGTGTTCTACATGGACCAGACCATGATGCTGCTCTCCGATGCCAAGAAGATGGTTGAGGAGATCGTGAAAGCGCTGGACTAGGGTGCTCGGCCGATGCGTGTTGCCCTGCCGCTGCTGCTGGCGTTCCTGTTTGCCGGATGCATCGAACGGATTGCCGAAAGCCGGGTCGAATCCGCATTGCTCGATGCCGGCCTGTCGGAGCGCAATGCGAGATGCATGGCCGAACGGATGGTCGACCGCCTGACCATTGCCCAGTTGCGCAAGCTCGAAGGGTTGAAGGCGCGCGAGGGGGAACGAGACAAGCCAGTGACCTTGCACGAATATGTCGAGCGCGTGCGCCGCGTCGGCGATGCCGAAGCGATCGCGGTCACGGCAAGTTCGGCCGGACTATGCGCCGTCGGGCTGGGCTAGGTCTGCCTACGCCCTGGTGAAATAGACCGAGCGGCAGAACACCAAAACGCAGCCTTTCACCTTCAATCTGTTTCCTTCGCGCCGGATATCGGCGTTGAAATAGCGACCGTCCTCGGGGCTGTAGCCCTTGCCTTCGAAGCTGTTGCGGTCGGGTTTCAGGTTCCAGAAGATACGCAGGCCGAGCAATTTGCGACTGCGCTTGGCCTTGTCGGGGTTTTCCGTATCGCGGGCACCGCCGACCGGCTCCGGGACCAGGAAGCGGTCGATCTTGCCGCACATGGCAGTTCCGCATTTGTATATGCTGATGATCGACTTGCCGTCGTCGGTTTTCCACTTGCCGGCGATTGAGGCAGGCGCGGCGGTCGCAGGTGCGGCCATCATGGCGGCGGTCGTGACGGCAGCTAGGGTGAATATTGGAAATCGCATGAAGGTCCTCTCATCGTTTCCCTTCCTTGTTCGCATGAATACCGCACTTGGTTTCAAATTGATATTGACGCACAATGGAAGGCAAGAGGGAGACTATGCCATGACCAAACTGAACCTGCTCTGTGCGACTGCGCTGATTGCCGCTGCCATGCCGCTTGCTGCCGAAACGCATACCGTCGCACCGGGCGGGGGTGCGCAGGAGCGGTTGCAGGAAGCGCTGATCCTGGCCGAGCCGGGCGACGAGATCGTGCTCGGTGCCGGCCGGTTCGAGCTGACCGACGGGCTCAGCCTCGATGTCGATGGCGTAACCGTGCGCGGGGCCGGGATGGATCAGACGGTGCTCGACTTCTCGAACCAGATGGATGCGGGCGAAGGCCTGCTGGTCACCAGCGACAATGTCGTGCTGCGCGAATTCGGGGTCGAGGACAGCAAGGGCGACGGGATCAAGTCCAAGGGTGCCGACAATATCGTCTATTACAAGATTCGAGTGGAATGGACCCGTGGACCGCATCCCGAAAACGGCGCCTATGCGATCTATCCGGTCGAAAGCACGAATGTTCTGGTCGACACTGTCACGACGATCGGTTCGTCGGATGCCGGTATCTATGTCGGCCAGTCGGAAAACATCATCGTCCGCAATTCGGTGGCGAAATACAATGTCGCCGGGATCGAGATCGAGAACAGCTACGGCGCGGACGTCTACAACAACCTGGCGGTCAACAATACCGGAGGCATCCTGGTATTCGACCTGCCCGATATTCCCAAGCAGGGCGGGCGCGATGTCCGCGTGTTCCGGAATATCGTGGTCGACAACAACACGCCCAATTTCGCGCCGGAGGGCAATATCGTTGCCGAAGTGCCGACCGGCATGGGCGTGATGGTCATGAGCCATTACAATGTCGAGGTGTTCGAGAACGTCTTCGCCGAGAATGCGACCGGCAACATCCTGATCGTCGGCTATCCCAATGAGACGAGCGACGAGGACTACAACCCGTTGCCTGTCAACGTGCTGATCACGCGAAACATCCAGGGGCGCGCGGGCTACAACCCGGCCTTCGATGGGGCGGAGCTGCTGGCAGCGGCCATGGGCGGGACGATCCCGCCGGTCACCCATGACGGCAACGGGACGGATATCGTGGTACAGGACGAGGTGCCGGTCCTTTCGCTCGGTTTCACCAGGCCTGCGCAACCGTTCACGGAAGCGAGACCGGGGATCGTCGATCTGTCCGGAGATGGCAGCAGGAAACCTATTCTCGAGCCGATCGTGCTGCCCGAGGCGATGGAGGCGGTCGTCAAGCAATGAAGCAGGGCGGCATTTCCTGGTTGCTCGGAGCGGCACTGGCACTCGGTAGCGCGATTGCCGTCCAGGCGACGGTGCTCGATGAGTTGAAAGTCAACGATCAGGCGATTATCGAGGATCGCCTGCCGCGCACACTCGGCGAATTCGGTTTCTTCCTCGATCCGGCGGTGCAGACTCCCGCGTGGGGCGTACACCCCTACGAATTGAACACGCCGCTCTATTCCGATGGCGCGGAAAAGCTGCGTTTCATCTACATGCCGGAAGGCACCAAGGCGGAGGCCAACGGCGAGGGATTACTGAAATTTCCGGTCGGCTCGGCCCTGATCAAGACCTTCGCCTTCGGTGAGGGCGACAAGCGGCGATTGATCGAAACGCGCGTGCTGCTCCACCGTGCCGATGGCTGGATCGCGTTGCCGTACAAGTGGAATAAGGAACAGACCGATGCCCTGTTGGCCATTGCCGGTGCGCGCCTGCCGATAACCACGCCCGGCGGCGAGGAAATCTCCTATCGCATTCCGAACAAGAACCAATGCAAGGAATGCCACGGACTCGATGATGAAGTCGTGCTGCTCGGCCCCAGGGCGCGCAACCTGTCCGCCGAATGGCTAGCCGGTTTTGCGGAACGCGGCTGGCTCGACGCAGCGCCAGGACTTGCCGAACGGCTGCCGGTCTGGGCGGATCGGGAACATACCGATATCGAGGCTGCGGCGCGAGCTTATCTCGACGTCAATTGCGCGCATTGCCACCGACCGGGCGCAATGGCCTCCAATAGCGGACTCGACCTGCGATGGGAGCAGACCGACCCGATTGCGATCGGAGTGCTCAAGCGCCCGGTTGCGGCCGGGCGCGGCTCGGGCGGGCTGGAATTCAGCATCGTACCCGGCGACCCGGACAATTCGATCATGGTGCATCGGATGAACAGCATAGAATCCGGTGTCGCGATGCCTGAACTGGGCAAGGCAACGGTTGACAAGGATGGTGTTGCAGCGGTCGAGCGGTGGATTGCCGGGATGGATCGATGAAGCGCTTGGCGAAGGTCCTGGCCGTTGTCGCGACGCTGGCGATTATCGCTTTCCTGGTATTCCGCACCCCCGATACCGATCCGGAAGAAATGCGTGCAAAATATGGGGTTGCGCCGTCGCAATTCGTCGAACTGGATGACGGTCTCACCGTTCATCTGCGCGACGAAGGCCCGCGTGATGCGCCCGCGATCGTCCTGCTGCATGGGTCGAGCAGCGACCTGCACACCTGGGAAGCCTGGGCCGAGCGGCTGCGCGGCGAATATCGTGTCATTCGCTACGATCAGATTGGCCATGGGCTGACAGGCCCGGCACTTGACGCGAATTACGAACTCGCGAGCTTCGTCGAGATGGTCGATCAGGTGGCCGACACGCTCAAGTTGGAGCGTTTCGTGCTGGCTGGCAACTCGATGGGGGGCTGGATTTCGGCCGGATATGCGCTCGAACATCCGGAAAGGCTGGCTGGGTTGGTGCTCGTCGATGCCAGCGGGGCGCCGATCCGGCGTGAAAACGGGGGCGGCAATATCGGTTTCACGATCGCTGCAACGCCGGTGCTCAACACTCTCATCACGCAGATTACACCGCGCTCGCTCGTCAAGCGTAGTTACGAGCAAAGCGTTTCGAACCGGGCGATAGTCACCGAAGAAACCGTGGATCGCTATTGGGAATTGCTCCGCTATCCGGGCAATCGCAGGGCGACAGTGGATCGCTTCAATACGCCGCGTGTCGTCTATTCTAAGGAGGTGATGGGAAATTTGAGCGTCCCGACATTGCTGATGTGGGGTGAGGAGGATGCGCTCGTTCCGCTTGAGGCCGCGCGGTGGTATGCAGACGTACTGCCTCAAGCGACCCTGATTTCCTATCCGGGCATCGGCCATCTTCCGATGGAAGAGGCGCCTGACCGCAGTGTGGCCGATTTGCGCGATTGGCTCGACGAATTGCCGTTAAGCAGCGGAACAGGCTAGATTCTTCATACATTGTGCTAAGGCTGTCGCGGATGCGGCACGGGATTCGCGTCCCAACGGAGCGGGGGCTGATGTGCGCAAGCTGGGGTTGATAGGAGGGATGAGCTGGGCCTCGACCCTGACCTATTACGAATGCATCAATCGCTATGTGCAGAAGCGTTCGGCCCCGATGGCGAGCGCCCCGATGCTTATCGAAAGCCTCGATTTCCGCGAGCTGTACGGTTTGCGCGAGAATGACGACTGGCAACGTGCGGCAGGCGTGCTTTCCCGTTCCGCCAAGCGGCTTGAAGATGCCGGTGCGGGTGCGTTGATTATCGGCGCCAATTCGATGCACAAGGTCTATGACGAGGTCGCGGAAGCGGTCGATATTCCGATCCTGCATATCGCCGAATGCGTTGGCGAACGCATGAAGGAGAAGGGTGTGAAGACCGCTGCGCTCCTTGGTACGCGCAATATCATGACCGAGAATTTCTACCGTCAGCGTCTGGTGGCTCACGGCGTGGATCTGTTTCCGCCGGACATGGTCAATGTCGAGTTGCTCGACACAATCATCTACGACGAGCTGATGGTCGGCAAGGCGACGCGCGATGCGCAGCGCGCACTCAAGACGATCATTACCCGCAAGGAACAAGACGGGGCCAAGGCGATCGTGCTCGCCTGCACCGAGCTGGACATGGTGGTCGATGTCGACGCCAACGTCCTGCCGATCTTCGACTCCACCCGGATCCATTGCGAGGCTGCGGTGGAGTGGATTTTCGGCGACGCCTAGGTTGTGGTTTACAGACACAGCACCTAAGCCGCGCGCGTGATGACCCGTGCTGCCTTTGCTGCCGATTCCGCCATATCGCATGGGCGCGAATTTCATGAAAATCGGGATGGTACGCGCGGACCGCGCAGCGAATTTCAACGCGACCGCGATCGTGTGATCCACTCGATCGCCTTTCGCCGGCTGCGTTCCAAGACGCAGGTCTTTATCGCGCCCGATGGCGATCATTATCGTACCAGGCTTACGCACAGCCTCGAAGTCGCGCAGATCGGCCGTGTCATCGCCCGCGCCTTGGGACTGGACGAAGACCTGACCGAAGCGCTGTGCCTTGCCCATGATCTTGGTCATCCACCCTTCGGCCATGCTGGTGAAAAGGCACTGGCACAAGCAATGGAACGGTATGGGGGCTTCGACCACAACGCGCAGTCGCTGCGCATCCTGATGCGCCTCGAAAGTCCGTATTGCGACCATGATGGATTGAACCTGACATGGGACACGCTCGAAGGCCTAGCCAAGCATAACGGGCCGGTTGCCGATCCCAATTGGGCTCTTGCAGAACTCGATGCCGAGTTTCCTCTCGCTCTGGACAGATACCCTTCGCTAGAGGCGCAGGTTGCAGCGGTTGCGGACGATATCGCTTACGACAACCACGATATCGATGACGGGTTGCGAGCGGGTTTTCTCGAACTCGATGAGCTGCTGACGCTAGATTTCGTCGCAAGCCAGTGGCGTGAGGTCGAAAAAAGCTTTCCCCATGCCGAACGTGAACGCCAGTTGCGCGAATTGGTGCGCGGACAGATCGGCTTGATGGTGAACGATGTGATCGAACAGGCGCGTAGAGCGACAAACGGGATGGGTTCGGTCGACGAAGTGCGTGCCGCGGATCGCATGTCAGCCGGTTTTTCGCCGGCAATGCAGGCCGACGAACGCACGCTGAAGCGTTTCATGTACGATAAACTCTATTACCACCCGGAGCAGCTCGAGACTGCCGATCGCGCCCGCGATGTCGTGGCGAGGTTGTTCGCCGCTTACGAACAAGACGACACCATTTTGCCTGGGGACTGGCAAGACAAGCTTCCGGCGGAAGAGCCGGCCCGCAGCCGTCACATCGCGGATTTCATCGCGGGCATGACGGACCGTTATGCAATGCGCGAATGCACCCGTATCTATGGCCGGGCCCCGGACCGGCTGAGCAATGTCTGATCCGGTGAGGATAGCCCTGGTCGGTGCGACCGGATTGATCGGGCGAACCCTGATCGAAGCCGTTATCGGGCGGGAGGATGTCCGGCTGGTCGGCATCGCGCGGCGCGAAAGCAGGCTGCCCCGTGGCGCGCGTATGGAGATGTTCGTCGCCGAACCGGCCAAATGGGGCGAAGTGATCGAAGCTGTCCGCCCCGATGTCCTGGTCTGTGCGCTCGGGACGACCTGGAAAAAGGCGGGACAGGACGAAGCCGCTTTTCGCGCCGTGGATCACGACCTTGTACTCGATACGGCCCGCGCGGCCCAGGAACTGGGCGTCGAGCGGATGATTGCCGTCAGTTCGGTCGGAGCCGACGCGATGGCGAAGAACTTCTACCTTCGCGTCAAGGGAGAGGCCGAGCGCGATCTTGTCAAGATCGGTTTCAAGCGGCTCGACATCATGCAACCCGGCCTGTTGAGGGGCGCGCGGAAAGATGACAGGCGGTTCGGCGAGAGGTTGGCAATCATGGCCAGCCCGATAGTGGATATGCTGCTCCACGGCTCATGGCGCCGCTACCGCTCGGTTTCCGTAACCCGGATTGCCGATGCCATTCTCGCATTGGCGATGCGCAAGGCGGGTGGGCGTTTCAAGCACGACTACGATGCGATCAGGCGCGCAGCTAACAGTCTGCCGCAGCCGATAGAACAGGATTGAATCAAAGGGTGTACTATGTGGGAGACGGTATTCGGAGCGGTAAACCTGCTGGCAATGGTGGCATGGGCAGTATTGATCCTGCTTCCGCGCAAACCCTTCCTGCTCAGCCTCGTCCTCTATCTCGGTATCGGTTTACTGTGCCTGGTCTATACGGTCGGGATAACCGGTCTGATGACGGGCATGTTCGATGCTGTCGGCCCGGGAGACGCGCAAGTCGATTTTACCACGCTGGAAGGTGTGCAGTCGATCTTCGCCTCGCAAGGCGGAACGGTGATCGGATGGACGCATTACCTTGCCTTCGACCTGTTTGTCGGCCTGTGGATCGCACGCGATGCGGATAGCAAGGGTTTCTCGCGCCTCCTGCAGGTACCCATTCTTCTAGCAACGTTCATGGCTGGCCCGGTTGGCTTGTTCGTGTGGTTGATCATCCGCGAAGCACGTGCGCGCAAGCAGGGGCGTTGGGAATAGCGGTAAGATGAAGCGTCATGCACCGGCAACAGCACGCAATAGCGAGCCGCTGGCGAAAATATTGGACCAGGAGCTGCCAGGCACCGGACTGGTGTTGGAAGTGGCCAGCGGTTCCGGCGAGCACGCGGTATTCATGGCGCGGCACTTTCCTCGGCTGACGTGGCAGCCGAGCGACCTGGATGGCAGGGCGCTGGATTCGGTCGCGGCCTGGCGCGAGGAAGCCGGACTGGCCAATCTGTGCGAACCGTTCGTGCTGGATGCGGCATCTGATCGATGGCCGATCGAAAGCGCCGATGCGCTGTTATGCGTGAACATGATCCATATCAGCCAATGGGATGCGACCGAGGGACTGTTTCGCAATGCGACACATCTGCTTCCACCCGGTGCACCACTGATCGTTTACGGACCGTTTTTCGAAGACGAAGTAGAGACGGCTCCGTCCAACAATGCGTTCGATGCCGATCTGCGTCGCAGGAATCCGGAATGGGGCCTGCGCAATGTTGATCGAGTGGATGCATTGGGCGTATCGTCCGGTTTCGCCAGAACCGCCCGGCATGAAATGCCCGCGAACAACCTCACCCTCGTTTATCGCAAGCCGTGACTGTGCAGCGTTTCCTGATCTTTGCCAGCGACGCGGAGATCGTTGGCCTGTGGGGCGCGTTTTTCGTATTGCTTGCGCTTTTTGCGACATTTGCCGAAAACCGGCGTATGAAGCGGGCGCGTATCGACGGCGTTGGGTGGGTGCCCTGGCGAGCGATATTTCTGGCCAGTGCGATTATCGGCGCGGGCTTGTTGACGCTGGCGATGAAAGGGATCGCTGCCGGATAAATTTGTCGAACTCGTATTGATATTGAAACGGCACCGGCTCGCTCCCTCGCCAATCACCCGATCATGCCCCGCTACTGTATCGGCTGGTTGGGCGGGGAAGCGGGCCGGTGCCATATAAGAAAAAGCCTACAGGCAGGCTTCGAGATATGCCTGGTCGAATCCGAACTGGCGCGCCTTTTCCAGCGTGTAGGGACGCAGTCCCTGGCTGCGGAATTCACCCATGATCTTGCCGTCTTCGCTTTCATCCAGATATTCGAACTTGAACAGTTCCTGAGTCACGATCACGTCGCCTTCCATTCCGATTACCTCGGTGATATTGGTAGTCCGACGCGAACCGTCACGCAGGCGCTTCACCTGCACGATCAGATCGACCGATTCAGCGATCTGGCGCGAGATGGCTTCCTTCGGAATCTTGATGTCGCCCATCATGATCATGTTTTCCATGCGTCCCAGGCATTCGCGAGGGCTGTTGGCGTGCAGCGTGCACATCGAACCGTCATGGCCGGTGTTCATGGCTGCAAGGAGGTCAAAGCACTCGGCGCCGCGAATCTCGCCCAGGATGATCCGGTCTGGGCGCATACGCAAGGCGTTCTTGACCAGGTCGCCGATGGTAATGGCGCCTTGACCCTCTAGGTTTGGCGGACGGGTTTCGAGCGGCAGCCAGTGCGGCTGTTGCAAGCGAAGTTCCGCGGCGTCCTCGATGGTCAGTACGCGCTCGCCCGGATCGATCATCTTCGACAGCGAGTTGAGCATGGTCGTCTTGCCCGAGCCCGTGCCGCCGGAAATGACGACGTTCATCCGGCATGCGCCGGCGATTTTCAGCGCCGTGCACATCTTGTCGTTCATCGAATCCCATTCCTTGAGCATGTCCAGGGTAATGGGTTTCTCGGAGAACTTACGGATCGAGATCGCCGTTCCGCGCAGCGACAGAGGCGGTACGATCACGTTGACGCGGCTGCCGTCCTTGAGCCGGGCGTCGGCCAGCGGCGTGGTCTGGTCGACACGACGGCCAACCTGGTTCACGATCCGCTGGGCGATCTGGAACAGATGCTGTTCGTCGCGGAACTGGATCGGGGCAAGTTGCAACTTGCCCTTCTTTTCGATGTAGGTTTGCTGCGGCCCGTTGACCATGATGTCCGAGACATCGGGGTCGCTGAGAAGTTCTTCGAGCGGACCGAAGCCGAGCAGTTCGTCGATCAGTACCTTTTCGAGCGCGAACTGCTCACGCCGGTTCAATGTGACTTTCAGCTCGGCCAGCACTTCCATGATGATCGGGCGGAATTCTTCGGAAAGCTCTTCCTTGGTCAGCGTTGCGGCTGCTTCGGGATCGACGCGTTCGAGCAGGCGGGGAAGCACCTGTTCCTTGATCTTGTGGACGCTGGCCTCGAACCCGCTGACCTCCGCCTGTTCGTGCACCATGTTGGCGCGATCGGCGAGACGGGTCATGGCATCCGCCTTGTTGGGCTGGGATGTGTCGGAAGTAGCTGCTTCTGTTGCGGGTTCCTCATTGGGCAAGGGCGGGAATTGTTCGCCGCCGGGAGGAGGCACGGCATCGTCGGAAGCCTTCTTGTTGCCGCCTCGCATGGGCTTGGCGACGCCAAAGGACGGTCGGGCACCGGGTTTCATCCCCCCCGGTCCATTCTTGCGTCCGAATGCGCTCATTCTCGCCCCCAAAAGATCCGTTTCTGCTGAAGGCATCGACACAATATGGCGAAGAAGGCCTTCGGAAAATTGGTGAATAAGTCGGAAACCTTATTTTTTTCCTAAGGGCGGGATGGGAACCGGGCCTGCTTTTCGCTAGCGATCCCCTACAGGAGACGCGGCACGGATTGCCGCATTGCCGGGGAGTCAGAGTGCCGCGACCGGTTACCATCACCATGACCCGCTATGCGGAGGACGACGAGCTGCTTCGCCGGGTCATCGCGCATGCGGTAACGCAGGAAGGCGTCAGCGGCGAAGTGTTGTTTGTCGATCAATCCGCGAATGGCACGATCAAGGAGAGCGATTTTGCGGGCAAGGCTCTGGATTTCCGGCTCTTGCGCAAACGCCTTCCGGGTCTGTCCGCAGCCCGCAATCTTGCACTCGCCGAGGCTCGTCATCCGCTGATCCTGTTTCTTGATGCAGATGCATTGGCGGCACCCGGTTGGGCGGTCGCTCTCGCCAAAGCACTGGAGCAGGACAAGGTTGCGATCGCAGGGAGCCGGATCGAGCCGGGTTGGCCCTTCGATCCCCCGGCATATACACGTGCCCGTGTCCTGCGAGATCAGTACTCGATGCTCGAACTGGGCGAGGACACGATGGAAGTAGGGCGCGTGGTCGGGGCCGGCTTCGGCATCGACACGGCGAAGCTGCCGGTCGGATTTGTCTTCGATGAGGCGCTGGGCCGCCGTGATGGGCGGCTGTTTGGCGGTGAAGAGAGCGATTTTTGTTATCGTGCATGCGAATTGGGACTGAAGGTTGTTTATGCCGGGACGGCACAGGTCACGCATCTCGTCCCACCCGAGAGATTACGGCTCGGCTGGATTCTGAAGCGCATGATCTATGCCGGCTACGGACGCGCGCGGCAGGGCGGGGCACCCAATCCTTCTGCTCCGCCTAACTGGGCCGACTGGTTGTTCATACCGCTTTATCTGCCTCCTTATGCGCTTGGCTGGTTATGGGGCAAATTCGCTCGCTGAGAGTCAGGCCTCATGCATGGACGGATGGACAAGCCATCCGCGTGTCTGCGCGAAGCGGCGAAGCAGGGGAGGCACGTAGCGCGGGGCATGCAACACCAGTCCGGCGGCCATGGGAAATTTGGCAGACGATCCACCGATAAAGGCTTCGGCGAGGATGCCGGCGGCGCGTTCGCGAATTGCGCGAGGCGCATTGTTCTCCGCATCCGATGCCGCATCGAGGCCGCGCACGGCTTGTGACAAGCTTGCGGCAGAAGGTCTTGAGCGCCGGTAGTACACATCGATCAAGGCTTGCAGGTCGAGTGCGATTTCGACCGGATAGTGCTGTGCGACTGCCGCGCTGGCGATACGGTGCGCATAGTGGCGTTGACGGTCCAGCCTGGTGTTTGAAATGTTGTCTGCGTGCATGCGGTAATTGACGAGGATGGCATCCAGTGCAGCGATCTCGCCGGTCGCGGCTAGCGTGGTCGCTAGTGCATAATCACCGGCGATCGGTACATTCTCGTCATAGCGGACCGGCTCCCCATCGGGCAGCGCCGCGCGGAAACAAAAGGACGGATGGACCATCGGCATACGCAACCGGGCGACGAATGCAGCAGTCTGCGGATCCATCGGGTTGGGTTTTACGAAGCGGGTATTCCCTTCGGTGTCGATCGAACGATAGCCACTTCCGACCAGCAGACAGCGAGGATGGGTATCGAGATAGGCGAGTTGTGCCGCTAGCCGGCTTGGCTCGCAGATATCGTCGGCATCGAGTCGCGCAATGATTGGCGCGACCGCTTCGGAAAGGCCCCGATTGGCGCTCGGGTAAGGTCCGAGATTCGTCTCGTTGCGGATGATCCGCAGCCGGCCATCGCGCCCGGCATATTCGTTCAGTATCGATGGTGTCGCATCGCACGAAGCATCGTCGATGACCAGTAATTCGAAATCGGTCATTGTCTGTGCAAGCACGCTGTCGAGTGCGGCCTCGAGATAGCGTTCGGCGTTATACGCGGTCATCAGGACAGTGATTTTCGTGTTCATGCTCGCTTTTCCCGCAAGAGCTGCGCATAGATTTCACCATGACGCGCGGCGATGGCGCCCCAACTGTGCCGATTGGCGTCCTCTTGACCCGCCTGTACCAATTGCCGGTACAGCTCCGGCTCGTCGCACAGTCGCGCGATAGCCTGGATCATGGCGTTCGCGGAGCGAGGTTCCACCAGCAGGCCGGTCCGTTCGTGTTCGATCGTATCGCGGATGCCCTGGACCCGATTGCCGATAACAGGCAGGCCTGCCGCCATAGCTTCGAGAAGCACGAGCGGGGCACCCTCGCTAAGCGATGGGAAGACGAAGATATCCGCTGCGCCGTACAGGTCGACGAGACCGTCGGGCGGGAATAGCGGAGGTGTTTCTTCCGATGCGATGGCATCCAATAGGATGGTCCTGTCGCTCAACCCGGCTTCGGCGAAGAATCCGGCAAGATCGGTCGTGCCCGGTCCTACCAGGCAAGCGACCACATCGCGTCCGTCGGCGCGCAATCCTGTCAATATGTCTGAGAACGCCGTCAGGCCTTTGGATGGTTGGTTGCGCCCGACGCAAAGGAGCAATGTCTGTCGCTTGCCAATCCCGAGCCTGCCTCGTACCTCGTCGCGCCGGCCCCTGGCCGTCGAAAAACGCGCGGCGTCGATCCCGTTGCCGATGCGATGGATCTTTTCCGCTGGAATTCCGATTTCGAGCATGTGGTCGCGCAGCGTGTCGGAAATCGCCACAGCGGCATCTATGTGCGGCACGAGCGCGCGCAGGCGCAGTTCGTTTTTGGGAAACTGACGGTATCCGTAGCCTGTCCCGTGTTCCTGCTGCAGATCCGCGCCGTGCGATGTTACCACGAGCGGCAATCCCAGCTTGCGGCAAGCCCGTTCGACCAGCCAGCCAGTCGGATAGAGCCAATGCGCATGGATGATGTCGAAGCGATTGCGAAATTGGTGCCACGCCAGGGAAAGTTCCGTCGGCATCCGCAATCTACCGGAACGGAAGTCGTTGCCGGCCCGTGTCGGATTGGGAAGCAAGGCATGGACCGGATAACCCATCTGCGCATGGCTTGCGGCTTGTGCCTGCCGCCACCGCGTAATCAAGCGGGCATCGTGGCCAAGCCGCCTCTGCGCTCCGATCAGGCTGTCGACCGCTATCTGCAAACCACCGACCGAGCGGGGCAGGGCGCTTGTCGAGATATGCGCGATCCGGATGGACGGACTACCGCTCACGAAAGGGGCGTTTCTCGTACTTCCAACGCAGATAGGGGCGAATCGCCAGCCTTCCCGCGCGCCGTCGGAGCGAGGCCAGGAAGGGTTCCTTGCGCTGTGGAAACTCGTCCGGGGTTTTGCGGCGCAACACCAGGTAGACATATTCGTCTTCCACCCAAATGCCACGATAATCCATTCTCGCCAAATGCCAGCCGCTTTCCCGGAATTCGGAATACAGGTCATCGAATTCAACGACGTTGTCGATCACCTGCAGGATCTCGGGATCGTGTTCGGCGCGATAGCGCTGGAACTCCGGAGTTGGATAGGTCAGCACGAAGATCGCTTCGTTCGAGCAGATATCCGCGATATCGCTGAACAATTGTCGCCGGTCGGCTTCAGGGATATGTTCGAGGACATCGATCATGCACACCAGGTCAACCGGACGCTTCGCTGTACGTCTCAGCGCATCGAACTGCTCGGTAATGCTCGAAGCGATGAAACGTGCATTCGGCTCGTCCACCGTCGCCTGCGCGTAACGGATATTTTGGGGCGAGAGATCGAGTCCGATAATGTCGGCACCGCGCTGCTTTCGAGCTAGCGCTTCGCTCACAATACCGATCCCGCAACCGATGTCAGCGACGGTTATGCCAGGGCGAAGATACTTGGCGACGAGCTCGATCGCGGCATCGAGCCGCGCATTGCCGACGATGCGGTAGCGCACCATCGTCTTTTCGAGAAAATCGTCATAGAATTCAGTTACGGTGTCGGCCATGTTCGCTCCGCTAGCTAGCTGAGTACCTCAGAGCGAGCAATCGACCTGTCGCGGCAATCAACGACGGATTGAAACCTGCCGTTCTGGAGGCGTTGTAGAGCAGGATCAGCCAGGCGAATGCTGTTCCTGCGGACATGGCGGTGACCGCGCCTGCGACACCATATGCGGGGACGAGAGCTGCTCCGAGAACAATCTGCACCATCAATCCCGCGGCGAGAGAATAGGTTGCCAGTACGGGGCGGCCTATCATGGTCACTATGGCTCCCGCAGGCCCGCATGCAGCGCTGACCAATGGTCCCAGGAATGCAATCCATAGAATAGAGGCCATCGGCACGAATTCTTCCCCGAACAGTGCGAATATGAACGGACCCGCCACTATGAGAGCCAGCGATAGAACCAAGCTCAATCCGAATGTAACCAAGGTGAAAAGGTCGGTAAGACGAAGCGCAAGCCGGGCTTGGCCGCTTTCCCATGTTTCGGCGAGGCGTGGTGTATAACGCATGGCTGCGGCCTGGACGGGCAGGGTTACCAGTGGCGCGATGCGTGCGATCGGTTGATAAAGACCGGCTTCCTCGGGCGATGCGAAGAGGGCCAGCAAGAGGACTGCCAATTCGCCCTGAAGGATGGCGATCGCGGCTATCGCGGCAAAGGGGCGTGCCTGGGCTCGCCAATTGCGCCGCATATCCTGCGGAACAGCATCGGTCGAATATGTCCGTAGCTTGTGATGGACAAGATTTTGCCCCGTCACCGCTACGAGCAGGGAGCTTGCGAGTACGGCTGCAAGAAAGTCGAGCGGTCCGAGATTTCCGTTGAACACGAAGAGCGCTACTGTCCCGGTAATGGTAATCGCGGGACGCAGGAGTTCGCCCGGCCATTGCGCGGCGGCGACATCGCCGAATCCTTGGGAGATCCCACGCCAGAGGTGAATCGTGGCCATTGCGGGAATGGAAATTGCCGCCAGAATGATGGCATTGTCGTAAGGATACACTATCGGCTTCGCAGCTATGGCAATACAGGCCACGACAGCAGCGATTGCGATTGCATGGCGTGTGACCAGCCCTTTGGCCAGATCGATGAAAGGCGGGAGCAGGGTTTTGTTTTCGCTGGATATGTTTCGCGCAACCTCGCGTATGGCTAGCGATTGGTATCCCGACACGGCAATTATCGCCGCGATATTGATGACCGCCAGGGCAACCGACACGATCCCGTAACTTTCCACGCCGAGTAATCGTGCGGCCAGGACAGCCTGAAGATAGACCAGTCCGAGCCCGGTGATCCGTATGGCAAGGCTGGTCATGGAGCCCCGGGCAATCGGCCCATCCAGTATCCGGCCGGCTTTTGCCAGCCTCTCGAAATTCATCGCACCGTCTCCAGCCGATAGGCGTCGAGCGTCTCGCGTGCGACACGAGGCCAGGAATAGTGATACTTCGCAGCCGCCTTGGCTCCGGCGATGAACCGTTCGCGGCGATCAGGCGACCAGGTTGTGACATCGTGAATCCGGTCTGCCCATGATCGTGCATCGCCGCTGGTCAGATGATAACCGGTTTCGCCGTTGATCACGGCCTCGCGCAAACCATCGCGATGTGCGGCAAGGACTACACCGCCCGCGACCGCGGCCTCGCAGGCAACGAGGCCGAAACCCTCGAATTCGCCATTGGTGACAGCGATATTCGGTACAATGACGCACAGGGACCGGGCATAGCGCTCGGCCAATTCACCGGGCGGCAGTGGTCCGAGGAAGCGGATGCGAGGGTGATCGAGTGCGGCATTCTCGCTTTCATCCCATACCGTGCCCGCAACTTCGAGCGTCAGATACTCGGGCAAGAGCGGCAGGACGTTACGAATAAACCAGCCACAGCCTTTTCGTTCGACCAGCCTCCCGGCGAACAGGATCGTATCGTGTTGTGCGACGCCTGCCTTCGGCGTTGGCATATCGGTTGCGAGAGAAACGATCTCGGCTTTCCTCCAGCCTGTCTCGCATGCGGCGGCTGCGGTGGCTGCCGAGTTCGCTATCACCGTGGCATCACGCAGCAAGCGCGCGCCGAGCTTGAGATAGAAGCCGTAGAGCCGCCCTTTCAGGCCACCCCTGCGATGATAGCCGACATCTGTACCGTGCGCTGAGAGGATCGCGCGGACAGGTTGTCGCGATATTTTGGTGAGCAAACCCAGCGGCCAGATTGCCATATCGCCCAGATGCAGGATGTCTGGCGTGGTTTCGCGCGCCAGCCAGCGACGCAAGACCATCATGGGGAACAGCATGAGCGCACACCAATGCGGTGGCGATCCGTCTGCACGGCCAGGCAGAGCGATCACTTCGAGCGGGGTCATCCGGCCGAGTTCTTTGGTCAGGCGTTCGCAATAGGTTTCCATCCCGCCCATCGCGGGCCCCCATTTGCGGGTAATGAACCATACACGGGGCGGTGCCGGTGCAGCGTTGAGCAGAGTGGCATGATCGAGCCGTTCCACGATCAGTAGTCCGTGAAAAGCTGTTGCAGGGTCAACATGCCGGGCTTCGCCTCGCCTGCCGCCGCCCAGCGCAGGGTGGCGGGCGTATCAGACGGATTTTCGAACCGATGGTTGCCGCGGTCGAGCGACACGGTCGCTCCGGCTTCGTGCCGGATACCATCGATCGCAACGGCGGCATCCTCCACCCGATAGCTTCCCGGTGTCGCGAGATATTCGCCTGATAACACGGAACGGGCCGGAATCCGCTTGCCCGCGACGAATACCATCCCACCATGCGGTACGAAATTGGCGCGAAGCAATGCCTCGTCTTCGGGCAGGAGGCGGTCGCCGACCGGTTGATCCGCAAACACGTTGGCTAGCGCATGGCTGTTGGCGATCAATAACGGCACAGCCGCTTTTTCCGTCGCTTGCGCGTATTCCGGGTGGCCCTTGGTCCAATAGTTGCCCAATGCCCAGCCGGAGGCGAAATGCGGTACGGCTCGCGGGTAATCGCCGATCATACCGCTTTCGTCGATATAGGTGACGGGTGCCGGGAATGCCGTGCGAACATCGGCCTGCAATGCACGCTGCGTTGGTAGGATGTCGCGCGGTTCGACCCACCACAATACAAGGGCGTTGGTGAAGAGTGCGACGAAGACCGCGAGCTTGCCGTATCGTTTCAGCGCGATCTCGGCCGCGGGAACGAGGGCGATCGCGACCGGCGGCAGGATGAAGGCGTAGAAATAAGGAAAGGCGTTGCGATAGACGGCCACCGAAAGCAGCGGCGCCATGAGCAGGGTAAGAACAATCTTGCGCTCGTGCGAGGCGCTGGATTTGATCAGCCACCATACCGTCATTACAACAAGCACGGTGAAAAACGGCGCGATCGTCAGTTGACGCATTAGGTAGCGTGCCTGCGGGAACAATCCGCCATCGAACATGCGTTCCCATGAGGATTTCGCGAGACCGCTGAGACTGTCCGCGGCAGCCCCGCCAAACAGGACGATACCGACAATGGCGACGAGCACGAACCCGGCAAAGCCGACCACCGACCAGCCGGAGCGGACAATCTCGCCGCGGCGCAGGTAGAGGGCGGCACCAAAGACAGGTGTGTAAAGAACGGTCTTGAGAGTGGCTATGCAGCCAAGCCCCAGCAGAATGGCGATGCCGGCGAGTACTGGCAGGGTAAGTGGCTTGCGGATGCCAAGCCACAAGGCCGACATCGCCAACGCAGCGGCGATGATGTCGGCGCGCAGGGCGAAAGCATGCAGGAAGGCGTATCCGCCTGTAGCGAAAGCGAGAGTACAGACCAGCGCGGCCCGCCGGGTGCCGAAATGGCGCGCAAGGTCGTAGATGATGACAAGCACAACCAGCTCGAACCCGAGCATCATCGTCCGGATCGTCTGGATATGATCGATCGGCCCGCCGGGAAGCGACGGAACCCAGCCGAACAGGTGGACATAGGGCGTCTGCAACCACTGTACCTGTTCGCCGCGCAGGCTCTGGTGGATCTGGCTGAAATGGAAGAATTCGTCCCAGTTTATGCTCTTGGCGAAGATCAGATCCAACTGGAGCAGCACGATCAGGCCGAGAACGACCAAGCCCAGTGCCTTGGCCGGGATTCGCGGGATTGCCTGCCGTATTGGGGACGAGGGAGCGAGCGTGGTCATGCGGCGTCGGACATCCCGCTATCGGCGTTTTCTTCGGAGGGTTTGTCGGCCTGATTGCCGTCGAGGCGTTCTTCAAGGCTCCGCATCTTGAAGAGCGTGGTCTCGAGCAGCTTGCGATTGGTGGCGATCAGGTCGGCAAGGATACCGAGCGTTCCGACAAGTGCGCCCAGGATAAGCAATGCACCGCCGAGCACGAGTGACTGGATATGCCCATCGCCGGCACCGTTGAATGCGAACCACAGGAAACGCCCGATGGGAAGCAGTCCGATGAAGGCCAGCAATGTACCGAGGCCGACGAAAACACGCAGGGAGTTGAACGTCGTATATGCCCGCGTGATCGTTACTCCCGTCTGCATGATGAAACGCGGGATCGAGCGGAACAAGCGCGAGGGACGAGTGGCCGCATTGGTACGGATCGGTACGGATACAATCGCGAGTCGCTTGCGGCCCGCCTGGATCAGCATGTCGGTCGTATAGCTGAAATCGGTGGTGATATTGATCCGCTGCGCCGCCTCGCGGCTGATCGCGCGGAACCCGCTTACCGCATCGGTGATCGACGCACCCGAAAGCTTGCGGACCACTGCGCTGCCGAAGCGCTGGAGGAGGCGTTTGAAAGGCCCGAAATGGCGATTGCTGGCCACGCCGCGGTCGCCGACGCAGATATCCGCTTCGCCTGCCAGTACCGGAGCGACGATCGTGGCGATATCCTCGCCGGCATATTGTCCGTCTGCATCGGTGTTGACGATGATATCGGCTCCCTCGGCCAAAGCCTTGTCCACGCCACTGCGGAAAGCTTCGGCCAGCCCGCGATTACGGCGGTGGCGGACGATGTGGTGGACGCCCCAGCGGCGAGCGACCCCTGATGTATCGTCATCGCTGCCGTCGTCGATTACGCAATATTCGATCGCGTCCACGCCCGGGATCGATCGTGGAAGTGCTGCCAGGGTATCGGGTAATGTCTGCGCCTCGTTCAGACACGGTATCTGGATTATCAGCTTGGTCATTCCCGGCCCCTGATCGTGCTTCCTTGCACGCCCCCTGCGCACGCGCTTGAGAGCCGGTATCCCGCTCAAGGCTTAAGGAAGCGTAAACCACGCTGCGAAAGGTTTGGGCCATACTTTCAGACCGCGGACCCGGAACATGCGAAAAAACAGGCCTTCCCCCCATGCACTATCACTCCTATGCGCCCGCTTTTGGCTGGAAGGGTGTGCATGAAACAGGACGAACGCCAGGGATTGTTGTTGGCGCTGGCGGGTTTTGCCGTACTCACCTGCGGCGATGCGATCATCAAGACGTTGGCGGGCGAATGGTCGCCGATTGCCGTTGCCGCCTTGCGCTTCGTCATCGGGGCGGTGGGATTGGCCGCCCTTTTGGGGTTGAAAGAGGGGCCAAGCGCTTTTCGACCGAGGCGTCCATGGATTCAGGTTGCCAGAGGTGCGAGCCTGGCGGGTTCGACGATGTTCTTCTTCGCGGCCCTGTTTGCCATGCCACTGGCCGAGGCGACCGCGCTGGTCTTTCTTGCACCGATTTTCACAGCCTTGCTTAGCGGCCCGCTGCTGGGCGAAAAGGTTCGCCCGCTGACATGGATCGCTTCGGTGATCGCTTTCGGTGGAGTGTTGCTGATCCTGCGGCCCAATGTCGCGGAACTCGGCTGGGTTGCCTTTCTCCCGCTGGGGGCGGCGCTGCTGTTCAGTCTGATGGTGATCGCCAACCGTGCAAGTGCAGGGCAGGGCAGCGCCTTGTCGATGCAGGTCTATATGGCAGGTATTGCCGCTCCATTGTTGGTTGCCGCGGCGTTGGCCGGGCATTTGAGCGGCAGTACGGCACTGGCTGTCGATTGGCCCGACTGGACGATCGTTGCGCGGTGCGCCGCGGTGGCCGTTACTGCCAGTATCGCGCATTGGCTGATCTTTCTCGGTACGTCGAAGGCTGGCGCGGCATTGGTTTCGCCGATGAGCTATGTCCAATTGCTTGTCGCGATTATCCTGGGCTGGCTATTGTTTTCGGACATTCCCGACGTGACGACCCTGCTTGGCGCGACCATCATTATCGGCGCCGGGCTTGCCTTGTGGTGGCAGGGCCGGCCGGCGAGTGCGCCAAACCGCCATTGAACCCGGCGCTGCATTCGTTACACGGACAGCAACCCTTGGCGGCTAAGTAGCCCGCCGGATACTCGACGAAGGCAATCTGTATATGTGCGGAATTATCGGCATAGTGGGAACCGAACCGGTTGCGCAGCGGCTGGTCGACGGCCTGCGCCGCATGGAATATCGCGGTTATGACAGCGCGGGGATTTGCACCATCGACGATGGCGCACTCGTCCGTCGCCGGGCCGAGGGAAAGTTGCAGAACCTTGTGGTCGAACTGGAACGCAGCCCGGCCAGCGGCGATATAGGAATTGCGCATACCCGCTGGGCGACGCATGGCGCACCGACGGAAAGCAATGCACATCCGCATGCCACGGGCGAGGTGGCCCTGGTGCACAACGGGATTATCGAAAACTTCAAGCCGCTGCGCGACGAACTGGTCGAAGCCGGGCGCATATTGGAAAGCGAAACCGATACCGAAGTCGTGGCGCATCTCGTATCGGCGGAAGTCGAGAAGGGGGCCTCTCCGGAAGAAGCGATCAAGGCGGTGTTACCCCGCTTGCGCGGTGCCTTTGCACTGGCGGTCGCTTTCCGCGATCACCCCGGCCTGCTGGCCGGCGCCCGGCTCGGTTCGCCATTGGTCGTTGGTTACGGTGACGGCGAGATGTATCTGGGCTCCGATGCTCTGGCCCTGGCCCCGCTGACTCAGAAGATCACCTATCTCGAAGAGGGCGACTGGGTTATCGTTACGCATGATGAAGTGCGAATTTTTGACAGTGAAAACAATCTTGTGGAGCGCGAAGTTACAACTTCCGGCGCATCTGCGGCCGCTGTCGAAAAAGGCAATTACCGCCACTTCATGCAGAAAGAGATTTTCGAACAGCCGACAGTAGTCGCGCAGACGCTTGGTTCATATCTGCGCCGGTCGGACAACAGTGTCGCGCTGCCCCAGATCGACTTCGATCTTTCCGCCATAAACCGGGTGACGATCGTTGCTTGCGGCACATCCTATTACGCCGGGATGGTCGCAAAATACTGGTTCGAGCAATTTGCCCGCGTACCGGTTGATATCGATGTGGCGAGCGAGTTCCGCTATCGCGAGCCTGTGCTGGAGGATGGCGGGCTTTCGCTGTTCATCTCGCAAAGCGGCGAGACGGCGGATACGCTGGCGGCGCTGCGCCACTGCAAGGAAGCGGGCCAGACCATTGGCGTCGTCGTCAACGTCCCGACCAGTTCGATGGCCCGTGAAGCAGACCTGCTGCTCCCGACGCATGCCGGGCCGGAAATCGGTGTCGCGTCGACCAAGGCCTTTACCTGCCAACTTGCTGTGCTCGCTGCCCTTGCGGCACATATGGCGGTGGTGAGGGGACTGGTCGATCGCGCGGGCGAGGAAGACATCGTTCGCCACCTGCTCGAAGCGCCCGCCTGCCTCAATGCCGCACTCGACCATGATGACGATATCGCGGCGATGGCGCATGTGATCGCCCCGGCGCGTGACGTGCTGTATCTGGGCCGCGGGCCCGACTACCCGCTTGCGCTGGAAGGCGCGCTGAAGCTCAAGGAAATCAGCTATATCCATGCTGAAGGATACGCTTCGGGCGAGATGAAACACGGTCCGATCGCATTGATCGACGAAGCGGTGCCGGTGATCGTGCTTGCGCCTTCCGGCCCGCTTTTCGAAAAGACCGTGTCCAACATGCAGGAAGTGCGCGCACGTGGAGGACAGATCGTGCTGATCTCCGATGCCGACGGATTGCGGGAGGCGGGCGAGGGATGCATTGCCACGATCGAAATGCCGAAAGTCCATCCGCTGATCGCTCCGCTGGTTTATGCGGTACCCGTGCAACTGCTCGCCTATCACGTGGCATGTGTGAAGGGCACGGATGTCGATCAGCCGCGTAACCTGGCCAAGTCGGTAACTGTCGAATGAAGTTGGCCGGCGGCTGCCACTGCGGGGCGGTTCGCTTTGCTCTGGAGGCAGAACCACCATTCAAGCTGCTTGATTGCAATTGCTCGATCTGTTCCCGGACGGGCTATCTGCACCTGATCGTTCCGCATGAGCATTTCGAAATCGAGCGCGGCAGGGACGACTTGTCCACCTATCGCTTCGGGACGGAGCAGGCCGACCACCTCTTCTGCCGGCATTGCGGTATCAAGAGCTTCTATCGACCACGTTCGCATCCCGACGCGTGGAGCGTGAATTTTCGCTGCCTCGACAATCCTCCCGACAGGGATGTGCACAAAGTTGATTACGACGGTCGAAATTGGGAAGAGGCGCGAAAAGCACTCTCCGAGTAACCCATTGCGAAACAAATACAATACTCAGGGTATCGACAGCGATCCGGTGTCGCATGCTTTACCGGCCACTAACCTTTGTACGCTACGCGCACAAGGGTGAGCGAGACAGGATCCAAGCAACTTCCTGCTCCGGGCAGGATAACGGCGAAAAGCTTCCTCGGCCTGTTCGGGCCGGCGGACGATCATCGCGCCTATCTGCGCGGGCTCCAGCTTACGCGCCTGGGGCAAATGGCAAGGGCACTTATTTTCGGTGACGTGGTTGCAGCAGGAATTGCGATTTGGCTCTTCCACGACGACGTTCCGCCGGCCCTGCTCAGTGGCTGGCTCCTCTTGCTGGCCGGGTTTCTTTTTCTGGGCGGGCGATGGAACAGCGCGCAACGCGATGCTGACAGGCGCAAGGTCTCAACGAACGATATCTTTCGCCATGCTCTGATCGCATTCGTCGCCGCGCTTGTCTGGTGCATACCGCTGACTCTGTTCGCTGCCTATGCTCCGGTGGATGATCAACTGGGCATGTGGAACACCGTCGCGGTCATGATAGTGGCATGCTCGCTGGTCTTGTCCGGGGCGCCGCTGGGCACGTTGATTTTCGCATGGACCACTTCGCTCGCAAGTGCTGCGTTCATGGTTTACACGGGCGCCAACGAGGCTGCTTTTCTTGTGCTCGCCTTCCTTGGAATTATCACTGCCGGAACATTCACATCGGGCAAGACCTATCTTCTCTCGCGCATTGCCGAAGCGGGAATGGCCGAAAAAAACGAGGTGGTGTCGCTCCTGTTGCGCGAATTCGAGGAAAACCAGGCCGATTGGTTGTGGCAGGTGGATACAAATCGCCGCGTCAGGGCGGTGTCGCCGCGGTTTTCCTACGCCCTTGGCAAGGCGCCTGAAGAGATCGAAGGCAAGTCTTTCGTGGAGCTTATCGCAGGCGACAACTGGATAACCGGCCAGTTTCCTCCAAGTCTTCACGATCTCGCCGAGCGGTTGAAACGACGCGAGAGCTTTTCCAATCTCATGGTCAAGGTCACGATCGATCGCGAGAATCGCTGGTGGGAGCTTTCCGGTACGCCGATGCTTGATGAACGTGGGACTTATATCGGTTTTCGCGGAGTAGGCTCCGATGTGACCGAGCAGCGTGAATCGAGCGAGAAGATCGCTTATCTCGCGCGGTACGATACATTGACCGGCTTGCCCAATCGCCTGATGCTGAACGAGGCGCTCGGCGATGCCTTGCGTTATTCTAACCAATGGCGCTCGCGCTGTGCGTTCCTGATGATCGATCTCGATCGCTTCAAGGCAGTCAATGATTCCCTTGGTCATCTTGTTGGCGATCAGTTGCTGGCGCAGGTCTCCAAGCGCCTCAAGAGCTTGATGACCGAGAATGAAACATGCGGTCGCCTGGGAGGCGATGAGTTCGCGATCGTGATTCGCGATGCTTCGGAAAAAGGCTTGGTCGATAAGGTCGCGCGCACGGTGATCGAGAAGCTCTCGCACCCCTACGAGATCGACCATCATACACTTTATGTCGGGGCAAGCGTTGGATCGGCTCTCGGACCGCGTGATGGCGACGACGTCGAAAAGCTGATGCGCAATGCGGACCTTGCGCTGTATCGCGCAAAAGATGAGGGCGGCGGTTCGCACTTTCCTTACGAACCGTCATTGCATGCATCTGCAGAAGAACGTCGACAACTCGAATTCTCGCTCCGCCGTGCGCTTGAGCGCGACGAGTTGATGTTGAATTTCCAGCCGGTTGTCGACGCGCATGAAGAGAGTATCGTGAGTTTCGAAGCGCTCGTTCGCTGGCAAAGCGGCGAGCACGGATTTGTCAGCCCGGGCAAGTTCATTCCTCTGGCAGAGGATACCAGGCTGATCGTACCGATCGGTGAATGGGTGCTCGAACAGGCATGTGGTGAGGCGATGAATTGGCCCCAGCACATCAGGGTGGCTGTAAATGTTTCGGGCGAGCAATTGATCGAACCGGATTTTGCCGCGACAGTCGTGCGCGCCCTGTCGAACAGCGGTTTGCCCGCGCATCGGCTCGAGATCGAGGTGACCGAGAGCATTTTCCTGCGCGACGCAAGCCTTGCCCGCTCAGCCCTCGAGCAGATCATGGCGCTTGGATGCAGTGTCGCACTTGACGATTTTGGTACCGGATATTCCTCGCTTGGCTATCTGCGCAAATTGCACTTCTCGACCATCAAGGTCGATCGGTCTTTCGTACAAGGTGCGGCTAACGAGCATGCGGAAAGCTTGGCGATCATCCGCGCAGTGGTTGCCATGGCGCAGAGTCTGGGCATGGCCACAACTGCCGAAGGCGTTGAAACGGCTGAGGAAGCGGAGATGATCCGCAGCCTCGGTTGCACCAAGATTCAGGGATATTATTTTGGTCGGCCAATGCCTTCGGATGAAGTGCACGGCCTGTTCGACGACCCAGGGCGCATAACTGCCTGATTCCGGCCGGTGCGCCGGTTACGCTCCTACAAAAGTGTTCACAGCGCTTTCGAACAGAGCCTTGCCGTCGACGCCGCCATGGTCAGCATCGATCGCACGTTCGGGATGGGGCATCATGCCCAGAACATTGCCGGCCGCGTTCAGTACGCCTGCGATATCCCGCTGCGAACCGTTGCATGCCCCGTTGTACCGGAATGCCACCCTGCCATCGCCTTCGATCCGGTCGAGCGTTTCCTCGTCGGCGAAGAAATTGCCATCGTGATGTGCCACGGGAATATGAATCGCGGCCCCTGCCTCGTAGCCCGAGGTAAAAAGCGTCTGGTTGTTCTCGACCGTAAGGGAAGCCGTGCGACAGATGAAGGTCTGACCGCGATTGCGCATCAAGGCGCCGGGCAACATGCCGCTTTCGGTCAGGATCTGGAAGCCATTGCAGACGCCCAGTACCGGCACTCCGCGTTCGGCTGCCTTCTTGACTGCGCGCATGATCGGGCTGTTTGCCGCCATCGCTCCAGAGCGGAGGTAGTCGCCATAGGAAAACCCCCCGGGCAAGGCGATGAAGTCGAGCCTGTCGGGCAGATCGGCATCGCCGTGCCAGACGCGGATCGGCGCAGTGCCGGAAATCATTTCCAGCGCAACCGCCATGTCCCGGTCGCAGTTGGATCCCGGAAAGGTAATGACAGCCGCGCGAAAGCCCCCCATCACACTGTTTCCGGCTTCTCTATCTTGTAATTCTCGATCACCATGTTGGCGAGCAGCTTCCGGCACATCTCATCGAGTACCTCGTCGCTGGTGTCGTCTGCCACATCCAGTTCGACGAGCCGGCCGATCCTGACATCCTCAAGTCCTTTGAAGCCCAGTCCCTCGAGCGCATGGTGCACGGCTCTTCCCTGGGGATCGAGCACGCCGGGCTTGAGGTTCACATGGACGCGGACTTTCATGTCTATCGGCCTTTCGCGGGGACATCCTGCTTGCTTTGCGCGCGCCTATGCCGCCCGTGACAGGGAAGGGCAAGCGTTGCCGCGCCTGCTTCCTCAGTTTCGACGCTTGTCTATTCGGTGGTCTGTGAAGGGACGACGCGAATTTCCACCGCCTGCTCCGGATTGAGATAGGCCCGGGCGAGTTCCTGCAGATCTTTGCCGGTAATGGCCTTGTACCGGTCGATAGCGGTCAGGTAGCGTTCGATATCCTCGGGCTTGCTTTGGGCGCGATCGACCAGCCCAGCCCAGCCGCCATTGCTCTTGAGCCGGTTTTCGACCGATTCGAGGATCGGTTGGCGTGCCCGCTGCATCAGATCGTCGTCGGGTGCCGTGGCGATCAGTCCCTCGATGGTGGCGACAAGAGCGGCCTTGGTTGCATCAAGTTGTTTCACATCCACCGATGCACCGACGGAGAATGTACCGTAATCGCGATAGATCGAGGACTGATTGCTGCTCGCGGATGGAGAGTAGGTCTGCCCCAGCTCTTCGCGCAATTTCTCTGTCAGCTTCAGGCGCACGACGCGTGACAACAGGGTGAAGCGTGAAGTCTGCTCCCAATCCTTGTTGTCGTCGGTCGGCCAGATCATGCGGATCATGGCCTGGTCGGCCTCGCCTTCGTGGGTGAGAATATGGAGTCCGCGTTTGTCGGTGAACGTGCGGTCGCGACGGCCGTTGTCATAGGCCCGGAACTCATTTTCGCGCTGCGGCAGTGCGCCGAATGTTTCGGCGACGTGGCGGATCGCCTGGTCCTCGTCGAAATCGCCGACGATACCGATTTCAATCGCACCATTTTCCAACCGCTCCGAAATGGTCGTCCGCAGTCCGTCATAATCCAGTTCACGATAAGCCTCGATCGGCTGGCGGGTGAATCGCGGGTCACCATCCGACAGGATCGGTCCGATACCTTCGCCATATGCCGAGCCGGGTGTCCTGCCGAGGCGGGCGAAGAAATCGTCCAATCCCTTGCGCCATGGCCCGAGTCCTTCGGGGCGGTAGCCGGGATCGGAGAGATAGGCGGCCATCAACTGTAATTGCAGCCGGAAATCGCGCGGCGTCGTGCCGCGCGAAGCGGAGAAAACCTCTGCGCCAGCGCCGAAAGACCCACCGACCGAACGCCCGGCAAGGATGGACTGCAATTCGTCGCGACTATGCTTGCCCAGGCCTCCGGAGGTCAACAGGTTGGCGAGTTCGACCGCCAGCGGATCGTCCTTGCCGCGCAGCATGCGCCCGCCATCTATTGCGATCCTGATCGAAATACGGTCATCTGCAATTTCGGTCGGCTTTAGATTGAGCATTGTACCGTTGGCGAAGCGAATCTTGCGAATGCCCAGGTTTTCTGTCCGGGCGTCCTCGACAATCTCTCCAGGCGTTCCGAAATTGGTATAGGCGAACTCGACGGTGTCCGTATCTTCCGGCGGTGCGATTTCGCGCGCGAAAGCCGCTTGCACGGCTGCCCGCAAGGCTTCGGTCCCGCCTTCGGGCGCAGTCTTGCCGGCGAAGCGGATAAGCGGGTTATCGAGCCCGATGAAATCCTCGCGCATGGCCTCCAGAACGGCTGCCGGAGTGATCTCGGGTACCGTCGCCTCGAACCGGGCAAGCCGCTCCGCGGGACTGTCCGGTACACCTTCACCGCGTGCCATGTCGAATGCGCGCGACACGAACTGTCCGTTGCCACGGGTTGCCGCGTTGGCGACGGCATTCTCCAGCGCATTGCGTCCATTGCTCACCTGTTCGGCGATTTCGGCTTCGGTAACACCGTAAGTCAGTACCCTGCGATACTCGTCGATCGCTGTCTGGAGACCGCGCTCCCAGGCACCTTCTTCGGTACTGACCGAAAGTTGCGTGGAGCGAGCCGCCTCGAAAAACTTGCTGTTGGAGATATTGACGCCGCGAAAGGGAGGATCCTCGCTGCGCTGCAGGCGCTGGAAGCGGCGACCGAGAATCTGCGAACCGACCCGGCGCAACAGGCTCTTGCGTCGCTCTTCGATAGTGTCAGGTCGCTCGACATAGGGTTCATGCCTGATCAAGGCGATACTCTCGGTCAGGGCGGGATCGAGATAGATGTCGGTTTTGCCGGCATAATCGGGGTCGACCGGCCCGGCATCCGGCTGGTCGGGAGAAGTGCGGGCCTCCCAGTCTCCGAAACGCTCGGTGATGGTCGCTTCAACCGTTGCCGGATCGAAGTCGCCGACGACAACCAGAACCGTGTCGGCAGGTACATATTCGCGTTCCCAGAAAGCACGCAGCTTGTCCGAATTAGCGGATTCGAGCGTTTCGACGGTGCCAATCGGCAGGCGCTGCGACACCAGCGAGCCGGGAAAGGCGAACTCGAGTGAATCGACGATGTTCTTGAGCAGGTAATTGTTGCGAACGCGTCGCTCGGACAGGATCACACCCTTTTCGCGTTGGACAGCTTCCTCGTCGAAATTCAGCTCGCTAACAGTCTCGCGCATCAGCATGAGTGCCGTGTCGAGCAGTTCGAGATCGTTTTTGGGTAGGTTCAACCTGTATTGTGTGCGGTCGAAACTTGTCGAGGCGTTGGTATCCGCGCCAAAAGCCAATCCGAGCCGTTCGAGGAGCTTGACCATCTCGCCTTCGGGCACGTTGGTCGAACCGTTGAAAGCCATATGTTCGACATAGTGCGCATAACCGCGCTCGCCGTCGCGCTCGTCGATCGAGCCGGCGGCGATTTCCATTCGCACCAGCCCTGTGCCTTCCGGCCTGTCGTTTCTGCGGATAATATACCGTAGCCCGTTATCGAGCTTGCCGAACACCCAACCGGCTTCGGGTGTGAATTCGCTGTCCTCGAGATTCCAGTCGCCCGGATCCCAGCCGCGCGTCGGTTCGATCGCGGTGCGATCGGCGGTTTCTTCAGCGGCGGCTGGCGGCTTGGCTCCATCCGCATTCTGGGCGGCAAGCGGGGTAATGAAAGCGAGGGAAAACGCCAGCGGCGCGAACATGATTGACTTCATGCCTGCCCGTATGACGTGCCCGGGCTGAACGGGCAACAACAGCATACCCACTT
>JANQPE010000022.1 GCA_028289565.1 Parerythrobacter sp. | reverse complement strand
CAGCTTTACGTTCTCCGCTTCACCAAGCGATTTTTCGAGCGCTCCGGCCACTTCGTGCAGCGCTTCCATCTCGGTCCAGATGACATGGCCGCCAGCGTCGCTTTCGACATCGTCCGCGCCCGCTTCGATCACAGCTTCGAAGACCGTGTCCTCATCGCCCGCACTGGCCGGATACTCGATCATTCCCTTGCGCTCGAAACCATGCGCGACAGATCCTTCGGTGCCGAGATTGCCGCCGTTCTTGGAAAACGCCGTGCGCACGGCGGTGGCGGTGCGGTTGCGGTTGTCGGTCAGCGCCTCGACGATGATCGCGGAACCGCCCGGGCCGTAGCCTTCGTAGCGGACTTCCTCGTAATTTTCCTCGTCGCCTCCGCTCGCCTTGTCGATCGCCCGCTGGATATTGTCCTTGGGCATGGATTGCGCCTTGGCATTGTTGACCGCCAGACGCAGGCGCGGGTTCATGTCCGGATCGGGCGCGCCCATCTTGGCCGCCACGGTGATTTCGCGGGAAAGCTTGGAAAAGAGGTTGGACCGTTTCTTGTCCTGCGCACCCTTGCGGTGCATGATATTCTTGAATTTGGAATGGCCTGCCATGGGGTTCGCTTGTTTCGACTTGAGTAGTAGGTCCCGGTCGCGGGAATGAAGGGCCGCAATAGCCACATGACGATGCAATCCTCAAGCCTTCCCGCAGCGAATTCCGCACGCGACGAATGGCGGCGCTATGCAGCTTTCCTGAAATCACCGCGCTTGCCTGCCAGGGCGGACGGTATCGACAGGCCCGGCCTGCGCGCCGTCCTGCGAATTTACGGGCTCGACATGCTCATCATGGCCTCGCTCCTGCTGCTTGCCGGAATCGTGGTCGCGCTGGGGTTCGAATTGCCCGAAAACGAGCTGGCCGACCTCGACCTGAATATCGCGGCGATCACCCTGATCGTGCTGGCCGCACCGCTGCTGGAAGAGCTGGCATTTCGAAGCTGGCTGTCCGGTCGGCCCGGGCATCTCCTGGCCGGTGCCCTGATAGCCCTCGCTTCGTCGGGCATTGCTCTTGTCGCGACGGACCGGACCGTCGGGGCAGGCGATACCTCCACCATGATCGGAGCGGGCATTTTCGTCACCGCGATCATGCTGGCGCTGATTGTGCTGCTGGCCCTGCGCAGGCGCGATGCGATGGGCTGGTTTGCCCGGCTGTTCCCGGTATTCTTCTGGGCCAGCGCATTGGGTTTCGCGCTGCTGCACCTGTTCAATTATCAGCAAGGCACGCTCGCCATGCTGCTGCCGCTGGTTGTCCCCCAATTCATCCTCGGCTCGATGCTGGGCTATGTGCGCGTCCGCCATGGCTTGTGGTCGAGCATCCTGCTGCATGCCCTGCATAACGGGACAATCATTGCCCTGGTCCTGCTCGCCACCGGGCTGGCCGACTGAAGCACGCTTACGGCTCGATATCGAAATGCAGCGCGGCTTCCTCGCTGCGCGCCAGTTTGCGGTAGAGAGCAATGGCGGGCTGGTCCTCGGCTTCGGTATTGGCCTGGATGAACACGGTCCACGCTCCGCGCGCCCTGGCAATCCTGCGCGTCTCGGCGATCAACGCCGTGGCAACGCCCCGGCGGCGAAAACGCTCGCGTACGGCCAGATCGTAAATGTAGTATTCGCGGCGCGCCTGCTCGAACTTGGGAAGCTCGTAGGCGGCAAGGGCACCGGCAAGCTCGTCACCGATCCGGCCCGCCAGCAGCACGATCGCGGGATCGGCCAGGAGTTCCTCGACATAAGCCGGATCCGGTCGCGAACCCCGGTATTCCGTCGGCATGTCGAAAACCTCGGCAAACAGGTCATTGAGCGCGGCCAGCTTCCGCCCGTCGCCCGGTCCGAGCCGTTCGACCTTCACGACCCGCCCGGCCTCAGACCTTCACCGCCGTGCCGCTCGCGCTGACCATCAGCATCGAGCCGGTGTCGCCGATCACTTCGTAATCGAGATCGACGCCGACCACCGCATTGCCGCCGCGCGATCCGCATTCGGCCTGCAATTCCTCGATCGCCTGTTCGCGCGCGTCGCGCAGGATGCGTTCGTAGGAACCCGAACGACCGCCGACGATGTCGCGGATATTGGCGAACAGATCGCGGAACAGGTTCGCCCCGACGATCACCTCACCGGTCACCACGCCGAGATATTCCCGGATCGGCTGCCCCTCGATCGTATGCGTGGTGGTTACAGTGATGCCGCGTGCGTCTTTCCAGGGGCCTGCCATGCTAATGTTCCTTTCGATTGGTTTTATCATCGGACAACTTAGGCTTTATTCTGATCGAAAGAAGGGTGTCCGGCGTGAAACGGAAAATCGAAGACAGCTTTGCCACCATGTTACTGAGTGATGTCAACGCGGCGTTCAAAAGAAGAAATGTGTCGGACACTCAAATGTCGCGGCGCGACGTCGTGCGCACCACTTACGCCGCAATCGAAGGGTATGCATGGATTTTTCGCGAAACAATTGTCGATGCTGCACGAAACACATATGGCCTTGAGGCGGAAGAAGAGCTGGCTTTGACCGAGTCAGTTACTACGGTCAGCGACACCGGAAAAACATCGACACAGACGCGCTATCTTCCGCTGCGCTCCATGATTGGGCTCATCGCACGTATCGCGGACAGAATAAACGACGACGAAACAATCGATTTCTCCAGGTCAGAATGGGAAGCTCTGAGTCGCGTCAGTGGATTGCGAAATCGCATCACCCACCCAAGATCGTCGGACGATCTTCAATTGAGCGGTGAAGAAGTCGATCAGGCCGTCGAAACTATGTTTTGGTTGCTCGAGCAGTTTACAACTTCAATGGCGAGGTCGGTCACCACGAGAAAGCGTTACCTGGGAGATCTTCAAGACGTGTTCGCAAAACTCCGCGCTGGCGATCCCGAAACAACAGAGTTGTACAGGAAAATCGCCGAATCCGATTGACAGCTAGCCCATGCCTAAAGCCGCCTTGTACGTCTCAAGCAACATTTCCATTTCGGCTCGATCGTCCGGCTTCATCTTTCTGAGTCGATAGATTTGCCGCATCATCTTGGTGTCGTAACCGACCGCTTTTCCTTCGGCATAGACATCGCGGATATCGTCGGCGATGCCCTTCTTTTCCTCTTCGAGGCGCTCGATGCGCTCGATCAACAGGCGCAGTCTATCATCTGTCGCGCTAACGCCTTCGTCTGCTTGAGCGCGCGCGTCGGTGGCTTCGGCCATGTCAGGGTAACTCCAATATGTGAGAATCGGTTGGCCGCGATGTAGCGGCAGGCCGGGAGCGGGTGAACCGGTCCTGCAGGTATTCCACGCGATTATTCCGCCCGGTTCCGCGCGATACTCGCTTCCATCGCGGCGAGCTGCTCATCCGTCGCCGGTTTCTGGCGGGTCGCCTTCCATTCGTCCATCGGCATCCCGTGGATCAGCGCCCGTGCGTCTCCCTTGTCGCCCTCATAGCCGGCATCGCGAATCCAGTCGGCCAGGCAGTTCCGGCAGAAGCCGGACAGGCCCATCAGTTCGATATTCTGCGCATCGTGGCGATGGCGCAAATGGCGCACCAGCCGGCGAAACGCCGCGGCGGCGACGGCATCGGGCAGTTGGTCGAGGGGGTCGGGTGTATTCGCGGTCATGTCCGTTCATCCTTGTGTTGCAACATGCCTCTGGCATAGGCGCACATTATGGAAAAGCCCGATCCGAGCAGACTCGGCCCCAGCAGACTCGGGCCCCGCAGGCTCGATCCCCACAGACTCGATCCCAGGGGCCGCAAGGTCAAGATCCTCGCCACGACCGGCCCGGCCACGCGCGATACGGATGTGCTGCGCAAGCTGTTCAAGGCGGGCGCGGATGCCTTCCGGGTCAATATGAGCCATGGCGACCATGCGACACATGCCGAAACGATCGCGGCGATTCGCGCGCTGGAGAGGGAATTCGCCCGCCCGATCGCGCTCTTCTGCGACTTGCAGGGTCCCAAGCTGCGCGTCGGGACATTCAAGAACGGCGAGGCGGTAATCCGTCATTCGGGCCATTTCACGCTCGACCGCGACCCCGAACCCGGCGATGAAACCCGCGTCGAGCTGCCGCATCCAGAACTGTTCGGCCTGCTTGAAAAGGGCCAGCGGCTACTGATCAACGACGGCAAGGTTCAGTTGAAGGTAATCCGCGCCGATGCGGACGCAATCCTGTGTTCGGCAGAAGTCGGCGGAGTGATCTCCGACCGCAAGGGCGTGAACGTGCCCGATGCCGAAGTGCCGATCCCGGCCCTGACCGAAAAGGACCGCAAGGATCTCGCCTTCGCCATGGAACACGGTGCGGACTGGATCGGGCTCAGCTTCGTCCAACGCCCGGAGGATCTCGCCGAGGCACGCAAGCTGATGGCCGGAAAGGGCGCGCTGTGCGCCAAGATCGAAAAGCCGATGGCGGTACGGCGGCTGGCCGAGATTATCGAGCTGTCCGACGGGGTGATGGTCGCCCGTGGCGATCTGGGCGTGGAGCTCAATCCGGAAGAAGTCCCGCCGCTGCAGAAGAAAATCGTCAATGCCACGCGCAATGCCGGCAAGCCGGTGATCGTCGCCACGCAAATGCTCGAATCGATGATCGAAAGCCCCGCCCCGACCCGGGCCGAAGTGTCCGATGTCGCCAATGCCGTCTATGACGGCGCCGATACGGTGATGCTGAGCGCGGAAACCGCGGCGGGCGAATGGCCGGTCGAAGCGGTGACGATCATGGATCGCATCGCCACGCAGGTCGAGAACGACGACGCCTATGTCGAGCGCGTGCGCATGCTCGACACGCCGCCCGATTCGACCACTGCCGATGCCTTGAG
>JANQPE010000116.1 GCA_028289565.1 Parerythrobacter sp. | reverse complement strand
CATTTCGGCACTGCCCGATCCGCCGATATTGAGTTCGAGGCTGTCGGTTGTTCCAGAGCCTTCGAAACGTCCCGATCCGGCGGAATCGACTTCCAGCCTGTCGGTATCGATGGCGGTGACGCGTGCCGTGCCCGAACCCGCGATGGTCACTTCGGCATTGCCATCGAGCGACGGCGCCTCGATCGTGCCCGATCCGGCCACGGTCAAGGCGCGCAGGCCGGGGACGGTCACACTCACGGTGGCCTTCCCGTCATCGTCCCGAATGTCGCCTTCGCGATAGACGGTCAGGCTGCCGGCGGAGCGTTCGAACCGCATGCGGTCCCTGATTTCGTCCGGCCCCTCGACCGTGATGGTGAGCGCATCACCCTCGCTGACGATGACCGTATCCGGCCCGGCGAGTGCGATTTCGCTCGGCGCCTCGCCCGACATGTCGAGTTCAGCGAGCGGTACGCCGTCGCCGTCCATTCTGATATCCATATCGCATGCGGCGACCGATGCGGCGAGTCCGATTGCCGCCAGCGGGGCAAATGTGCGCTTGAAGATGCGTTTCATGACCTGTCGTCTCCCTTCCTGTCCCGGCAGTCGCGCTCAGGACGATTTCTTTCTCTTGCTTGCCGGCTTGCGTTTCGCCTTGGTGGCTGCCTTGGGCTTCGCACGCCCCTTTGCGGTTTTCGCAGTCTTGGCCGGTTTGGGCTTGGCGCGTTTCCCTGGCTTCGGTTTCTGCTTCGGAGCGGCTTCCTCGCGCGGGATGCAGCGTATCTGGCCCGATCCCATCGAGTGGACCGAACAACGGGCGCGCCCGTGGATCGTCACGCAGCCGGAGCCCATCATGCTGGCTTCCACCGTACCGTCGCTGGCGAAAGCGGCGTTGCCCGATCCCGCGACCGCGATTTTCGCCTTGGCTGCTTCGAGACCGGCCATTTCGGCCGAGCCGGACCCGGCGATATTGAGCTTGAGGCGGTCGACCGCCCCGCTCGCGCGCAGATGTCCCGAGCCCATGATATTGGCCTTGAGGCGTTCGCTGGCGATACCTGTCAGCTCGATTGCGCCCGACCCTGCGATGACGATCTTTGCCGATTTCGCGAGTGTGCCGGTTTCGATCACTCCGGATCCGGCAATCACCAGGCTACGCGGTGCGGGCATGGTGATTTTGACGCTGGCCGAACCATCAGGATCGCCCGGGCGATTGCTGCGGGTGATGGCGAGCCTGCCTTCGCTTAGCGAGAAGCGCAGCGCATCCGCGCCGTCGCCAACGGTCTTGATCCGGAACGTCTTGCCCTTGATGATGCGCACATGGGTCGATCCGAAAAGGACGATCTTCTCAGGCGCCCCCCCGGTAAGGTCGAGTTCTTCCAGCGGCGCGCCTTCGAGCTCGCTGTCGAAATGGAAATGGCCATTGTCGAAGCGGAACTGTCCGCTGTCGAACTTGCCGGACCTGGCTGCCATCGCCGCGGCGACGATCGGGCCGACGGCCCTGAGGATATCGTTGAACATGCGCGTTCTCCATCAGTCTGTGCAAGCAATGCGTATTAGCGATATAATACAGCACCACCCATCCTTCAAGCCACGCATGAAAAAGGGCCGCCCCTGCGGACGGCCCCTGTCGAAATCGAACGCCTGTCGAAAGCAAATGCCTGCCCGCCGATCAGGTGTCTTCTTCCTCGTTGTTGTAATATTGCGGCGCATGCTCGCGCAGCACGTCGAGGATTTTTTCCAGAGCGGTCGGTTCATCGGTCTTTTCCATCGCCGCCAGTTCGCGCGCGAGGCGGCTCGAGGCGGCTTCGAAGATCTGCCGCTCGGAGTAGCTCTGTTCGGGCTGGTCGTCTGGACGGAACAGGTCGCGCGTCACCTCGGCGATCGACACCAGATCGCCCGAATTAATCTTCGCCTCGTATTCCTGCGCCCGGCGGCTCCACATGGTGCGCTTGACCTTGGGCTTGCCCTTGAGCGTTTCCATGGCCTCTTTCAGCGTCTTGTCGCTCGACAGCTTGCGCATGCCGATCGATTCGACCTTGTTGGTCGGAACACGGAGCGTCATCCGCTCCTTCTCGAAGCGCAGCACGTATAGCTCGAGCTGCATCCCGGCGATTTCCTCGTTCTGAAGCTCGACCACGCGGCCGACGCCGTGCTTGGGATAGACTACGTAATCGCCAACATCGAAGGCGTGTGCCTTGCCTGCCATGCAAAAATCCTTTCGTTCGCCAGGGTCTCGCAACAAACGGTCAAATCTCCTCAAGCCGCTCCCCCGGGGTGCGGCCGAAGCCCGTTCCTGCTGATGCGATTGGTCCTGACCTTTCTTCTGTCCAGCCTGCAACCGGGACCAGACCGGTGCAGATGCTCATATTATATAGCACAATCGCAACAAAATTGCGAGTCTTATGCTGCAACCGCGAAGAGATGTCCGGAAGCGGGACGCATCCGAGCCGGGTCGGGTCGGCCGGTTTCGCGGGAGGGTTCTAGTCGCCTTCGCCGGGCTCGGGCGAGAAATACTTGTCGAACTTGCCCTCTTCGCCCTTGTGCTCGTCGGCATCCTCGGGCGGTTCCTTCTGGCTCGTGATATTGGGCCATTCGGCCGAATATTTGGTATTGATCTCAAGCATCTTTTCCAGCCCGTCTTCGGTATCGGGCAGGATCGCCTCGGCCGGGCATTCGGGTTCGCACACGCCGCAATCGATGCATTCGCTGGGATTGATCACCAGCATGTTTTCGCCCTCATAGAAGCAGTCCACCGGACAGACTTCGACACAGTCGGTGTACTTGCACTTGATGCAGGCGTCGGTGACGACATAGGTCATTGCGGCGTATTCCCCTTAGCTGGCGGAGCCTTGATCGGCTGCTAGGGCGGTTTGGCCATCCGGGTCAAGCACTCGGTAGCAGGACCGTGCTTCGGCTGCCGGTCCGCGGCGTTCGGGGAGCGCGACCAGTTCGACCACCCGCACTGCCTGGCCGAGCGGGATGGTGAGGATATCTCCCGCTTTCACCGGCTGGCTGGCTCGGGTTACGCGTCCGCCGTTGCATCGCACGTGTCCCGCCTCGATCAGGGCCTGGGCGAGTGCACGGGTCTTGACGAAACGGAGCCGGCAGAGCGCCAGATCGATTCGCATCAGCGAACGAGATCCGCCAGCCCGGCGAAGGCCCCACCGCCTTCGGGCGCTTGCGGTTGGCTGTTCCGTCCGGCCTTGCGCCGCGATGGACGCCATTCCCAACCGGGCGGTGCGGGTGGGCCGAAAGCTCCGTCAGCCAGGGTGCGGCCGTTGCGCACGCGAAACCCCGCCGCGCCGAGCAGGCGGCGGAAGCTGTCCTCAGCCAGGCCGGTCGAGATTGCGAGTGCGGGATCCACCCGGAAGTGGCGCTTGCCGGCTTTGCCGCGCGCTTCATGTGCCGCGCGAACGATCTTTTCGGCAATATCGATCCGCACTGCCTGCTTGCCCGCGGGACGATAGCCGGCAGGCAGTTTCGCGCCTCCTCCGATAACCGGCAGCATCACTTCCTGCAGCGGGCGGCGATCCGCACCGATGGCATGAAGCAGGGTGCGCGGGGCAGGCTTGAGCAGCGCGGGAACGAAGATGTCGAGCGCGCCGAAAGTGACGCCAAGACGCCGCAGGAAGGGGCGCAATTCCCTCGGCAGGTGCTGCAACCCTGCCTTTTCGCGCGCGACATAGCCGTTGCCCGCCAGCAGGGTGAGCAAAAGGGCGCGGGCTTCCGATCCCGCCTCCGGATCATGCGTGGCGGCTTCCAGCTCGGCCAGGGGTTCAAGCGGGGCGAGTTTCGCTTCCAGCCACACACCCAGTTGCGCAAGGAACGTGCCGCGCACGGCTTCGGGCAGGATCGACACTTCGCGCTCCGGTTTGATTGCCGGCTTGGCCGGCTTGCCGGAAATATCCAGTTTCGCCAGCCGCCGGCCTTCCCAGCGAATGACGCCCTTTACGAGCGTTACTTCCTCGAACCCGGCGGAGGCGAGCTCCCGCGCGCGCTGCGACAGTATTTTCGGGAGGGCTTTCTCACCTGCGGCAAGCAGCATCTTGCGATCAACATGACTGGCTTTGGGATCGACGGCGAAGGAAAACCCGCGAACCGTACCGATCGGCTCGCCTTCCACCGAAAGCGTGCCGTCATCCGCCAGTTCCACCGGTAGCAGGGCAGGATTCTGGGCCATGTTCTTCATCAGGATCGCCGTCCTCCGGTTCACGAATCGCTCGGTCAGTCGCGCATGTAGCGCATCGGACAGGCGCGCTTCCACAGCCCTTGCGCGTGCCGCCATCTCGTCGCGCGCCAGCACCCAGTCGGGTCGCTGGCAGATATAGGTCCAGCTACGGATCGCAGCGATACGCCCCTGCAACGTATCGATATCGCCCTGCATACGGTCGAGTTGGGCGATTTGCGCGGCGACATAATCCGCGCCGATATAGCCGTCGTGCAAGTCCCGCCACAACCGAGCGACGAAGCGGGCGTGCGCTTCCGGGCCGGCAGCGCGAAAATCGGGCAGGCGGCAGGCGTCCCAGAAACGGCGCACTTGGGCCGTACCCCGGATGGTGCCGGCCAGCGGCTCCTCCGCCAGGCACTTGAGCACGGCAAGGTCGATCGCTTCGGGCGCGCGGGCCAGTCCGGGTTCTTCGGGCCGGCGCTCGAGATCGGCCACGAGCGTTGCGAGAGTGTCGAAGCGTGGCTCGGGATTGCGCCAGAAGATCCCGGTCAGGGGCGCGAAGCCGTGCTCCTCGATCGCATGAACCTCTTCCTCGGTGAATTCGGGCGCCGTTCCACCGGGGTTTCCTGCTCCGGCAAGCATGCCGAAAGAGCCGTCTTTCTGGTGGCGTCCGGCCCGCCCGGCGATTTGCGCCATTTCCGCAGGTTCGAGGCGGCGCTTGCGCTGGCCGTCGAACTTGGTCAGCGCGGCAAAGGCGACATGGGTGATATCGAGGTTGAGGCCCATGCCGATCGCATCGGTGGCGACGATGTAATCGACCTCGCCATTCTGGAACAGTTCGACCTGCTTGTTGCGGGTTTCGGGGCTGAGCGCGCCCATCACCACCGCGGCACCGCCGCGAAACCGGCGCAGCATTTCGGCCACCGCGTAAACCTGTTCGGCGGAAAAGCCGACCACTGCGCTGCGCGGCGGCAGGCGCGACAGCTTGCGCGGGCCGATATGGCTTAGAGTCGAAAAGCGCGGCCGCTCCATGATTTCGGCGTTCGGGACCAGCGAGCGAACGACCGGCTCGAGAGTGGCTGCCCCAAGCAGCATGGTTTCCTCGCGCCCGCGGGCATGGAGCAGGTGGTCGGTGAAGACATGGCCGCGTTCACGGTCCGCCGCCAGTTGCGCTTCGTCGAGCGCGACGAAGGCATATCGATCCGCGCTGCGGGGCATTGCCTCGGCCGTGCAACAGAAATATCGCGCCTGCGGTGGCTCGATCCGCTCTTCGCCGGTAATCAGAGCGACGTGCCTCTCGCCCTTGATCGCGACCACCCGGTCGTAGACCTCGCGGGCAAGCAGCCGCAACGGAAAGCCGATCGCGCCCGAGGAATGGCCGCACATCCGCTCGATGGCGAGATGGGTCTTGCCGGTATTGGTGGGGCCGAGGACTGCCTTGATGACGGGATCTTCGCGAGCAGGTCGGTTCACGCCACGATTCTGCCAGTGTGCGGACGGCTCGGCAACTGCAAAGAGCTGCCGGTAACACCCTGTCGGACAGGCGAGTCGGATCGTCGCAGCTTAAGTCGGTATTAACTTTAAAAGGGCACGGTTTCCGCGCATAGGAACAGCATGGACGGGCCGTATCGCTAGGGCGGCCCGGCAGGGTTCGTCCCTTGGGAGGCCGCTTTGTACAAACTGCGCGACACGCCAGCCGCCGCCGCCTCATCGGCGGATGCCGACTGCTGGCGTGTCGCCAGGCTGTCGCATTCCCAGATAATCGACCGTGGCGAGCCGCACGTGATCCATCGCGCGCGCGGGCTGGCTGAAAAGTACGATGCGTGGCGGTTCGAGGCATCGGAAAAGCTCGGCCAGCTCGATCTCGCACCCGACCTGGCCGAGGAAATCGGTTCGCGCCGGTGGTTTCGCGGATTGGGCACGCTGATCGCCCTGTCCGCCCTTGCCCTGACCCTCTGGCCCGATTTTGCTCCGCTCAAGGCAGCTCCTGCGATGCAGCTTGACGAACCGGCGCGCGACGAATTCCGCAGCCAGATGATCATGCCTCTGGCACTCGGCGCCGATAGTGGGCGGCGGATGGGGGCGACGCAGGCCGTGGTCCCGCTCGAATCGGCTCCCGAACGACCGGCCGTCGAATTGCTGGCCACTCTAGTGCGCGGTGACAGTTTCGCCCGCATGCTCCAGCGCGCGGGAGTCGGGGCGGGGGACGCCAATCGCGTGACCGAACTCGTGGCGCGTACCATGTCGCTCGACGAAATCGAGTCCGGGACGCAGGTCGACATCACGCTCGGCCGCCGGCCGGCTCCGGGCGAGCCGCGACCGCTTGACGAGCTTGCCTTTCGCGCACGGTTCGATCTCGAGCTGGCAATCCGGCGCGATGACAGGGAGCTGTCG
>JANQPE010000091.1 GCA_028289565.1 Parerythrobacter sp. | reverse complement strand
CGGTTCCTGCAGACCGACCCGATCGGCTATGACGACGGGATGAACCTCTATCGCTATGTCGGCAACGATCCGGTCAATATGATCGATCCAGACGGGTTGCAATCTGCCGTTCCTTGCCTGGACAAGGACCGGGGCGGTGGGAGGATTTAGAAACGGGCGGGTGAAAACGGTTCGGGGTCGATATGTGGTACTGATCCCGTGGCCAGTTCCGCGATGAGCTTTCCGGTGGCCGGGGCGAGGGTCATTCCCAGCATGTTATGCCCGGTTGCCAGATAGACATTGTCGAAGCCCGGTGCCTGTCCGATGATCGGCAGGCTGTCCCATGTCATCGGGCGCCAGCCGAACCATTCCTCGGTGTTGGCGACCGGCAGCCTGACATTGAGATAGGGTGCCACGGCCGCGCGAAGCTGGGCCAGCCGGGCCTCGGGTATCGTCTCGTCGAAACCGGCGAATTCCATCATCGACCCGATGCGAAAACCATCGTCGAAGGGCGTGATCCCGACATGATGTTCGGGGAAGAGCATGGGCAGGCCCGGCGAAGGAGCGGGCCGGTCCATCGTGATCGAATATCCCTTGCCCGGCTCTATCGGCAAGGCGCCACCGAAATGCCGGGCCAGCTTGCCGCTGAGCGCGCCGGTCGCCAGGATGAACAGGTCCGCGCTTAGCGACGTTCCGGACGCCTGTATCCGCAATGCCCTCCGCCCGACGCGCTCGACCGATTCGAAGCTGCAATTCTCGACGAAGGTTACGCCGCTTTCCCTGAGCCGCCCGACCCAGGCGGCATTGAGCCGGTCCGGGCGCAGGCTGGCATCGCCGGGATAGAGGTAGGCGCCGGCCAGGCCGGGCTTCAGGGAGGGGTCGAAGCCGGGTAAATCCCTTCCTTCGATCCATCGTGCCGAGACGCCGAACCGTTCGCCAAGCAATGCGTCGGTCCGGGCGAAATCGTGGGCGCCGGCCTCGCTTCGCAGGACATAGAGCAAGCCGTCCTGTTGCCACTTGCACGGTATCCGGCCCCCGTTCAGCAGGCGACGATATGCGTCCGCGGAAGATTCGAGAATGGTCATCAGATGCCGTGCGCTGTCGATCATGCGGCGCTCCGAGCACCTGCGGGCGAATTCCCACATCCAGCGCAGGAAACGGATATCGAGGCGCGGTTTCACGCGGAAGGGGGCGGAAGGATCGAACAGCGACAGAAATCCGCTGCGCAAGGCATCGGGGGTCGTCAGCGGCAGGATATGGCTGGGGCAGATGTAGCCGCAGTTTCCGTGCGAACAGGCGCCGGCGACGGTGGCACGCTCAATCACGGTAACATCGTAACCCGCCTCGTCGAGATAGTGCGCGCAGGCAATGCCGATAATACCGCCACCGATGACGACCGCAGTTTCCGTTTCCGGTCGTCCCGCCATTATCCGATGCCGTGTTCGAAAGGATCGCCCGGTTGCGAGACGAGGCGGACATCGGCGAAGACGAAGGCTTCCCCTGTAATCGACGGGATGAGCCGATGGTGTTCGTCATAGCTGTACGAGCCGTGAAAGCGGCTCCCGATAATGCTCTCCTGGACCCAGGTCCGGCCCGGTTCCAACCGGCCGGTCTCGGCCAGGTGCGCCATTTTCGCGCTGGTCCCGGTACCGCAGGGGGAACGGTCGTAAGCCAGGCCCGGGCACAAGACGAAGTTCCGGCCGTCGACACCCGGTGCGGGACTCGGCCCGGAAAATTCCACGTGATCGATTTCCGCTTCATCGGCGCCGCGGATTGACTGGGCGGCCAGAGCCAGCTTGATCCTAGTGGCAGCCTCGGTAAGTGCGGGAATATTGTCCGCGAGCAGCGGCACAGGGCTCTGGTCGACCAGGAAAAACCAGTTCCCGCCCCATGCGATCGTTCCGGTGACCGGCCCCAGATCACCTGCATCGACAACCACGTCCTTGCGAAAACAATAGCTGGGAACATTCTCCACCGTGACCTTGTTGGGCGATAGCAGGTCGATCCTGACGATACCCGCTGGCGTATCAATCAGGTGCTGTCCGAGTTCCAGCCGGCCGAGATAGGCCAGAGTTGCAGCCAGGCCGATCGTACCGTGCCCGCACATGTCCAGATAGCCGGTGTTGTTGAAGAAGATCGCTCCGGCGTTGCATCCGGGCGCGACATCGTCGCACAACAATGCGCCGACTGTCGCCTCCGAACATTTCGGTTCGAGCACTGTCCGAAGCCGGAATCCGTCAAACCGTTCCGCAAAATGCTTTTTGCGCTCCGGTAGCGGGCCGGATCCGAGGTCGGGTCCGCCTTCGATGATTACGCGTGTCGGCTCGCCACCTGTATGTGAATCGATTACGCGCATGGCGGTCAAACCGCTCCCGGCCAACTGCCCCACCATGCGCGAAACAGCTTCCATTGGTCCTCGATATAGGCCTTTTGGGATGGACTCAGTCGGTCGGCGGGGTGGATGTGATGCTCGTATTCGGGATTGCCCTCGAGAACCATGAGATGCTTGTAGTAGAGGACGAGGTCGGGGCCTTCATCAAAGGTCGAAAGTACGTGCAGCGCTTCGTTCAGTTGTCGGGCGAGGATGCGTGCCCGTTCATCCCCCGCCGCCGCGAGCCGGCAAAGCTCGACGAGCCGTAGTGCCTCGCGTGGCAGCGCGTTGCCGATTCCGGTGATCGCGCCCCTGGCGCCGCAATTGACGAACCCGTGATAGACCTGCGTGTCGACACCGACCATCAAGGTCAGGCCGGGGTTGCCGGAAGTGATGTGCTCGGCGGCGTAACGCAGCGAATCCGCGCCCCCGAATTCCTTGAAACCGATCAGGTTCGAATGGCTTTCGCGCAGGGAGAAGAACAGTTCCGCGTCGGTTTCGAACCCGTAATAGGGGCTGTTGTAGATTACCGCAGGCAATTCCGGAGCTGCTGCGAGTATCGCGGAAAAATGATCGCGCTGGGCAGCGGTGGCCGCACCTCGCGACAGGACTCGCGGGATGACCATGAGCCCGGCAGCTCCGATGGAAGCCGCATGTTCCGCGATGGCCACGGCCCGCGCGCTATTCTGCGCACCTGTGCCGACTATGACGGGAATATCGTTTTCGCACAGGCGGCGGACGCCTTCCTTGCGCTGCTCGTCGCTCAGCAAGGGCCAGTCGCCCATCGAACCGCAATAGACAACCGCGTCCATGCCCAGATCGACCAGCTCTCTTCCCTTGCGCGCGAGAGCATCGAAATCGGGTTCTCCCGCACTGTCGCAAGGGGTCATCAGCGCAGGCATGCATCCTGCAAAGACGCCGCTTTCTTCCATCATGGCGATCCTCCGCATCCGTCGTTCCGGCCGGTCGCCGCCTGCAGGCGGCGATCCGGATCGCATGTAGCATATCCTCCGCATTCGACAGCCGTCTTGGCGGGGTGTGGAAGCAAAACTTGACTTTTTGCATATTCAATGGTTCGGCCGGGCATGACTTCGCGGCCCGAGGCTTTTCGTCAGGACTCCCTCGCGGAGGAGTTGTTCGACTGCCTTCCCGACGTGGTGTTTTTTACCAAGGATGCTTCCGGCAGGTATCTTTCGGTCAATACGACATTCGTTGTGCGTTCGGGGCTGGAGAGCAAGGCCGAGCTGATTGGCCGCTATCCGTCACAGGTACTGGGTCCCAAGTTGGGGAAGAGTTACGAAAGACAGGATCGCTCGGTGATCCGGACCGGGCTGCCGATCGAAAAACGGCTGGAATTGCATGTCTATCCCAACCGCAGGGTCGGCTGGTGCCTGACCAGCAAGTTTCCGGTGTTCGAAGCAGCGGGAAAAATCGGTGGAGTTGCTGGCATTTCCCAGGACCTGCGGACTCCCGACATGCCGGATGGCGACTATGCCGAGCTGGCGGAGGTGATCGACTATGTTCGCAGTCACCTGTCTTTGCCGCCGTCGGTTGCGGACCTGGCGGCGATCACGGGCCTGTCGCCTTATCGATTGGATCGGCGGATCAGGCAGGCCTTCGGCTTGACGACGGGGCAATGGGTGCTGAAACAGCGGCTCGACCTTGCCCAGCAGCAACTTCGCGATACGCAAAGCGCGATCGCCGAGATTGCCCAAAATGCAGGCTATTCAGACCAGAGCACCTTTACCCGCCAGTTCCGTCTCGCAACGGGGTTTTCGCCGCGGGCGTTCCGGCTCTTCAGCAACAAGCAATAGCGATCTCTCAGGTCGGGGCCGTTGCGGGTTCGAACGGCACACCAGCCCGGCTCCCCCTGACCTGCTAGCGATCGGGGTGGGCTGGCAGGGACGCTTGCCAGATACGCAATTGGTTTTCGCCTTGTACGATCGTACCTGATGAGCCCACGGGATCGCAGTCACCCGATGTCAGCCAGGCGATAGTGGGTACCTCGTCTGGCACGACTGCCGCCAGCGTCCGTGCGCCTGTGGGTGTGCGCGCTACTATGGTGGCCAGTCGTGGCGTACCGTTGCGATGGTAATGGACGGTGTAGGTTTCGAGCGTGGCCGGACCGCAATAGCTTTCGTCCAGTTCGGGCACAGGCCCACGTATTTCGTCAGCCTCGGCCTGGAAGTCGAAGTCCTGCGGGAACGCAACATGCCCGCGCGACGTACCGAACAGGGCGATGGAATGGTTATGTGTCGCATAGCCGCCATTGGCGAACAACAGGCCTGTTTCGTCGGTGCCGCGCAGCCGCTCGACCATGCAGGCAACGGCATGGCTCATATAGTTGCCGATCGGACCGCCGCCGAAGGTAAGCCCGCCGAAAACGGTTGTGTCGCGGTCCGCAGGCCAGTCGAGAATGCGGCGGGCCATCTTGGGAACGCAGGGGAAGCAACTATAGAGTTCGACATGGTCGAGGTCGGCGCCGGATAGTTCGTTCGATTTCAGTGCCTGGCGGATCGAGACTTCCATGCCTGGGCTATGCACGAAATTCTCGCGAGCGAGGAAATCTCCGGATTCATGGGCAGCCGCGCCGTGGCCGACGAAGACAAGCCGGTTTTCCGGTACATTGCGCCGCTGCGCTTCCGCGAAGCTGGTCACGATAAAACCCGCGCCTTGGTTCACCAATGAATTCGCGACCGTGAATTTCGTATAGGGAAAGGCAATCGGGCGGTTGTTCTCGCTGGGGGTCGCGATTTCCCGGGCGGATAGGGGTGTCCGGATCCAGGCCGATTCCGTCTGTGAGGCAATTTGCGACATTCGTGCCCAGATCGCAGCGCTTTCCATCTGTCCTTCGGTCAATGTCTGGCGATACGCCGTTCGCCCGGCATTCTCGTAGAGCGGATATATGTCGACCGGGACGGTCAGGCCGTAGTTCTGGCGATAGCCTTGCGTTTTGCGATGCGGTGCATCGCGCAAGGGGTTGTGGCGGTGGTCCTTGCCTTCGGTAGCGGCTTCCGCCCTGGCGCGTGCACCGGCCGTTCGCAATGCCTCGCCGCCGGTCACCAACGCGATTCTGGCGTTTCCGGCCCCGATGCGATTGGCTGCCTCGTGGAGCAGCAATATCGGGCTGTCGCCATTGGGCAGGGCGGTCTGGAACCGGTGAGCAGGACTTGCGCCGAGTGCTTCGCAGACGGTGTCCAGCGCGGGATTGAGATGGGGAAACGAAAGCTGCGAGACGATCGCCAGCGAGTCCGCATCGGCCAGCCAGTTGTCACCTCCCGCATCGCGACCCGCTTCGCGCAAGGCGGCGATCATCAACTCGACCGAGTCCATCCCCTCCAGCGGATCGCCGGGCCGGTCGTTGACCTGGCCGATGCCGACGATGACCGGGATGGTCTCCGGGTCGGTGCTCACAGGAAGCCCCGCAGCTCCGCCAGGAAATCGTCGAACCGGTCATGGTGCACCCAGTGTCCGGCACTGTCGTAATCCGTCACGGTTGCATTTTCGAAGTGCTTGATCCGCCCGTCCTTTTCCGGATTCGAGGCCCAACTGTCGTTACCGTAGATCAACCGGGTAGGGCAGGTGATCCGGCCCCACAGCTCCTCCAGCGCGGCATGGGTGATATCCTCGGGCGGCCAGGCGTGGAGATGCGGGTCGAATTTCCAGCTCAACGTCCCGTCTTCATTGCGCATCACCGCATGCTGGGTGAGATGCAGCGCCTGCTCTTCCGACAGGTAGCTGTTTGCATCATGCATGCGCTTCAAAGCGTCTTCGAAAGTATCGTAGCGCCTGGGCTGGCGGGCTGCGGAATCGCGTTTCTTGGCGATCCAGTCGCCCCAGATCTCATGCGTTGGCGTTTTCTCGTGTTCGGCCTGCCGTTCGGGAGAAGGGCCGAGGCCTTCGATCGCAACCAGCTTGCGAACCTTGTCCGGGTACAGCCCGGCAAAGCGCAAGGCGACATTGCCACCCAGCGAGTGCGCGACCACGGTCACCGGGGCGAGGTCGTTGAGCATGACCAACTGGGCGAGGTCGAACACATAACCCATCACCGGGTAATAGCCGGTGCGGCTCCACCCGCTGTCGCCATGGCCGCGCAGATCGGGGCAGATAACATGCCAGTCCTTGCGCAATTCGCGGGCGGTCCAGTCCCAGCTACGGCAATGATCGCGCCCGCCATGGAGCAGGATCAGCGGCGGCGCATCCGGGTTGCCCCAGTCCGCATAGTGAAGCCGCGTGCGTTGCGAGATATAGCTGCGCGAGACGGGGCCGATCAGGTCGTCCATGCTGGCATCCTCAATCGACGAAATCGGTGACGCGTTCGACGATGATCGCCGGGGCCATGCCGCCCGCCGCGCACATGGTCACGAGGCCGCGCCTGAGATCACGGCGCTCGAGTTCGTCGACCATGGTGCCGATCAGGATCGACCCGGTGGCTCCGATAGGGTGGCCCAGCGCGATCGAGCCGCCATTTACGTTGACCTTGTCCCAGTCGAGCCCGAGATCACGGACGAACTTGGCGGCAACCACGGCGAAGGCCTCGTTGATCTCGAACAGGTCGATATCGTCGAGCGTCAGCCCGGCCTTTTCGAGTACCCGCCTGGCAGCGGGAACCGGCGCGTTGAGCATCAGTGTGGGATCGTCACCCATATTGGCGGTTGCGGCGATGCGTGCACGCGGTTCGAGACCGTGTTCGCGCGCATAGTCCTTGCTCGCCACCAGTAGGGCCGCCGCGCCGTCGACCACCCCCGAACTGTTGCCGGCATGGTGGAAGTGCCTGATGTCGAGATCGGGATATTTCCGGTTGATCAGCTTGCGGAAAGTCGTGCCGTGCTGGTCGAGCGGAGCATCGGCGATCT
>JANQPE010000060.1 GCA_028289565.1 Parerythrobacter sp. | reverse complement strand
TCGAACAGGCGATTGCGCCGGGCCGAGGCATCCAGCTCACCGCGCTCCTGTAGCTCCGCCAACCACCGCGCCTGAACGCGTGCGAACAAGCGCAGGTTATCCTGCCAGTGACCGGAAAGATCGCCCAAGAGGTCGAGCACCTGATCGGACAGTAACGCTTCGGGTGCGATATCCTCGACCAGCAAGCGATCCATTGCCAAGGCCAGCTCGGTTGCGAGACGTAAAAGTGCGCTGCCGCGCGGAGCGGCTTCCCCCATCTCCTGTGTCAGGAGATCCGCCAATCGCAACCAGCGTCGCATCGGCTCGACCGCGGGCGGAATATCGGTAGCCCCGAGCGGATCAAGCAGAGGGCCGAGCGTCTCGTCGAGGTCGAGATCGCCGACCACTGCCATGCGCGGCATAAGCATGCCGGCCATGTCCTCGGCACCGAAATAGCGAATGAGCGCTTCAGATACCGTGCGCATCGCACGCGTGCTGGGCAGGATCAGGGTCAGTCGGGCAAGACCCAGCTCGTTGTCGGAATAACGCGGGACGAGACCTGCTACGAGCGCGTCGGCAAAGCCGCGATGCGCGGCAATGGAATAGACTTGCGGGCCACGCCGCTCAGCCACGCCTCAACATTTCTTCAGTAGGTGCTATGGCTTGCGGTGTTCCGACTTCGAACCATTGCCCGGTAAAGCCGACACCATAAAGGCGCCCTTCCCCGATCGCACGATCCCACAACTCATTGGTGGAGAATTTACGTTCCTTTTTGTCACGCAACAGGCGATGCGACACCAATTGGATGCCTGTATAGATAAACGGGGCTACTTTTTCAGGTCGACGACGTGCAATCAATCCCTCATCGTTCATGTAGAAATCGCCTGGTCCGCGAAAATTGACTGCGCGTGCATGGGACACCAGCAATAACAAGGCATCCATCCGCTCCGAATTCCAGCGCTGCGACAAGTCGTGAAAGGCATCCCGCGGCCCGTCGAGCCATATATTGTCGGCATTGAGACAGAAAAACGGATCCGGCAGGAGATCGAGAGCCTTTACCATCCCGCCACCGGTTTCGAGCAGTGCTTCGCGTTCGTCGGAGATCGTCACCTTCGGTACATCCCGCTCACGGACATGCGCTTCGAGTGCATCGGCAAGGTAATGAACATTCACCACCGCCCTGGCAATACCGGCATCCTTCAATCGGTCCAGCGCATGATCGATCAGGGGTTTTCCGGCTACACGCACCAGCGGCTTGGGTTGCGAGGCAGTGAGGGGACGCATGCGCTTGCCCATACCGGCAGCCATCACCATGGCTGCGTCGCTAACCAGGTCCTTCACTGGATATCGCCTCCGTAAGCGTCGCGTATCTCGCGCGGGATATTGCTATCGAACCAGGCTGTCACCGGCCCAAGCGCTTCATGCTTCAGATCCCGTTCCATCGCTTCCCATACACGAGGGATAAAAGCGAGATAGCGCTGTTTGTTGTCGCGTTTCCGCAAACGTGAAAAAATGCCCACGATCTTGGCGTTTCGCTGGGCACCGAGCCGGGCATAGTCAGCCTCGAAGACATTATCTTCGCCAGTCTTTGCCAAGTACCGATCAAGCATGCGCCGCTCGAGACCGGAAGAAACATCACGCCGCGCATCCTGCAACAACGATACGAGATCGTAAGCCCGGTGACCGATCAGAGCGTCCTGAAAATCGATCAGCCCCTGCTCCCCGGTGCCATCGGCCAGCGGATCCAGCAGCATGATGTTTTCCGCATGGTAATCGCGCAATACGGTCACGCCGGGTCGCTGCCTGTCGAGTAACGGGGACAGCACCCGATCCCATGCTGCGTGATACCCCTTCTCGTCGACCGAAAGCCCGATCGCCGGGCAATACCATTCAATAAACAATGCAGCTTCGCGCTGATAGGTCGCCATGTCGTATGGCCCGAATGGGCCGGGCTTGCACCGGTGCAACTCGACCAGCGCATCAATAGCCGTACAATAGGCGCCCTCTTCACCGCCGGGATTGTCATCCAGCCAGTCACGCATCCGGTCCTGGCCGAAATCTTCCAGTAGAATCCATCCGTTGACCGAATCCTCGGCATAGACTTGAGGCGCGCGATGTCCGCAATCGGTGAGCCAGCGCCCGACATGCAGGAACGGCCCGGGATCTTCCTCAGGCGGCGGGGCATGCATCAGCATCGCTTTCCGATCACCGTCAGTAATGCGAAAATACCGGCGGAAAGATGCATCTCCGGCGATCGGATCAACCCGTCCCTCTCCCCAACCTGCATTCGCGAGGAATTCCTGCAAGCCTTCGGGAAGTCCGCTCATGGCATGCGCCCTAGCCAATCCGTACCACCCTCGACAATCGCCAACCGGCCCTCATCCGCAATTTCCAATGCGATCGACAGACATTCAGCCTCATGGGCAAATCCCCCGGCATTGTCGGGCCATTCCGCAAGCAAGGCGGCACCATCACGATAATCGTCCAGACCAAGTTCGACGACCTCTTTGGGGCTTTCCAGGCGATAGAAATCGGCATGGACGACCGGCACACGCATGTTCTCGGCATCGTATGTTTCCAGTACTGTGAAAGTCGGCGACGGCACTTCACCTTCATGCCCGAGTGCAACCAATACCGCCCGGGCCAGGGTCGTCTTGCCGGCCCCCAACCTGCCTTGCAACGCAACGACATCGCCCGCGCGCAATCGCTTTGCGATCCGTGCACCGAATGCCGCCATCGCGTCGAGGTCGGAAAGCCGAACCTTCACGGCAGGTGGACCGTCGCGGTCGTTCCCGCCCCCTTGCGCGAGAGAATTTCCAGCGTGCCATCATGTGCTTCGATCAGTTGGCGAGCGAGCGGGATACCCAGCCCCTGCCTGCGCTCCAGACCCTGTCCATCAGCACTGCGGCGCAAACCATCGAGTGCACGCGAAAGTTCATCAGGAGTCATGCCCCGTCCATTGTCGGAAACGATCACTCGCGCACCATCGGGCTTCTTGGAGATATCGATCAGGATCTTCCCTCCTTTCGGTGTGGCTTCGAGGGCATTGTCCAGCAGGTGCCCCAATGCTCGAGCAAGCTGGCGTGGATCGGCATCGACCTTGCCGACCGAGCTGCCGCGCAGGTCCAGGCTTATTCCGGCCCGCGCGATTGCTTCTTCCCGTTGACGCACGACCTTCGTGACAAACGGCATCAGTTCGAACCGCTCCTTGGCAAGCGGGAGCAACCCGGCTTCGCTCTGCGACAGGTCGAGGACGTTTTCCACCTGCTCGGTCAGGCGACCGACCGATTGCAGGATGGCTTCGACATATTCGCGCCCCTGTTCTGACAGCTCGCCGGCCACACCGGCCTGCAGCATCTCCGCAAACCCGCCAATCGATGTCAGCGGGGTGCGGAATTCGTATGACATATTGGCAAGAAAACGTGTTTTCATCGCATCGGCCTCGACCAGCGCCTGATTGCGCTCGCGCAGCGCCGCCTCGGCCTGCTCGTTGGCAGTAACGTCGAGCACGGTCAGCAAGCCGTTACCGTCAGGCAATGGTATTCCAGCGAATTCGAGCGTGCGGCCATCAGCCAGAGCGATCCGCCCCCCCTGCTCCTTGCGGTCGAGCGTCGCCGCGCGAATAACCTCACCGATCGCCTTGGCCTGTCCGGGGTTGGCCAGATTGGGCGCGACAGCAGCAAGCAGGCGCTCCGCAGCCGGATGTTCGTCGAGCTGGTCGGGCTCAAGTCCCCAGGTCCCGGCAAAGCTGCGATTCCACAATTGCAGATGCCCGTCGGGAGCGAATACGGCGAGCGCCTCGAACAAGCTGTCGAAGGTCGCGGTACGTGTGCGTAAAAGCGTGTCGCGAGTAGCCGAAAGCGCAAGCTGCTCGGTACGATCCTCGGCAATCAATACCAGGCCGCCATCGGGCATCGGCTGCGCGACCATTCGCAAATGCGTACCATCGGATAGCGGCCAGGGTTCTTCCTGCGTTTCGTCGGCGTTGAACCATTCCAGCCGTTCGGTACGCCAGGCGGGGAAATCCCTTACCTCCGGTGTACGCCCGGCTTCGCGAGCAGCGCTCAGCAAGCGTTCGAACGCCACCCCCGTACTGACCGTACCGGGCGAAATGCCGAAAGTACGCCGGAACGGCTGGTTGGCGAAGGCAAGCCTGCGTCCGGGATCGAACTGCGCAACGCCGATCGAAAGCTGGTCGAGCATGGTACGCTGTGCGTCGCGGAAGGCGCGAAAAGTGCGCGCCTGTTCCTCCATTTCCTCGATATCGACCGCGTAGCCCGCCACCCCTTCCTTGCCGAGCGGCAAGTCACTGACCCGTAGCGAACGGCGTTGCCCACCAATCGTCGCCGCGACGATCCTTTCGATCGGCATCTTCTGCTCGGCAGCCTGCTCCGCGATTTGCGCAGGGCTCAACCCGTCCACCTTTTCGATCAGCTCGAGTTGCCGTTTCACGGCATCATCAGCGTCTTTCGCGCCGACCGCTTCGACATAGGCTGCATTGACCAGACGCAAACGGCTGTCGGGGCCACGAAACCACATCGGCAAAGGTGCCGCTTCGATCAAGCCCACCAAGGCACCGAAATCCCCCTGTGCCCGTGTTGCTTCTTCGCGCAAACGGTTCAGTTCGCTCTCGCTCTCGCTGAAATCGAACACCCAGATCAGTGCCGCACCGCCGGGCGAAACCTGCGGGTCGGCAAGGCTGCCGCGCAAAGCTAGGGTACGGAGCGATCCCGGCGGAGTAAGCGCCATTCTGAACGGCGCCGCGGTTTTCTGCGCGCGACGGACATGA
>JANQPE010000062.1 GCA_028289565.1 Parerythrobacter sp. | reverse complement strand
GCTTGACCCGCTTCGCGCTCACCATCGAATTCGACGGCACGCCGTTCCAGGGTCTGCAACGCCAGAAGCACGGACCGAGCGTGCAACAGGCGATCGAAGATGCCGCCCTCGCCGTGACCGGGGAAGGCGTCACGCTCCATTCCGCCGGGCGAACCGATACCGGCGTCCATGCGATCGCCATGCGCAGCCATCTCGATATCGCAAAGGACCTCACGCCGTTTCGCCTGATGGAAGCGCTCAATGCGCATCTGCGACCCGATCCGGTCGCGATTACCGCCTGCCTGCATGTGCCTGATGACTGGCATGCACGCTTTTCCTGCATCGGACGGGCTTACGAATACCGGATCACCAACCGCCGCGCACCGCTGGCCCTGGAGAGGAACCGCGCCTGGCAGGTACCGCAGGAACTCGATACCGAGGCCATGCATCGCGCCGCGCAGGCGCTCGTCGGCCGGCACGATTTCACTACCTTCCGTTCCGCGCATTGCCAGGCAAAGGACCCGGTCCGCTCGCTCGACCGGCTCGATGTCAGGCGCGCCGAAAGTCCGTATGGGGCCGGCCAGATCGTCGTCGAAGCCGCCGCGCGCAGTTTCCTGCACCACCAGGTCCGCTCGATGGTCGGCTGTCTCGCGCTCGTCGGCATGGGCCGATGGCCTGAAGAACGGGTCGAGCAGGCGTTGAAAGCACGCGATCGGCAGGAACTGGGCCTTAATGCCCCGCCCCACGGCCTCTACTTCGTAAGAGCGCTGTATCCCGACGATTGACGTATCCTCTCGTCATTGCGAGGAACGTAGCGACGAAGCAATCCATGAACCCGCCCTACCGGCTTTATGCGAGGGTGAAGGTTGTTTCATGGATTGCCGCGCGACCTGCGGTCGCTCGCAATCACAGAATGGGGTGAACCAGTATGACGACTACCGGCAAGCAGATTTTCACGACGCTCGATGCTGGCGGCACGCTGACGGTGGAGGTAGCCGAGTCGACCTTCCCCGAGCCGACCGGTAATCAGGTGCTGGTCCGCATGGAGGCCGCGCCGATCAACCCTTCGGACCTCGCCCTGCTGTTCAGCGCCGCCAATCTCGAAAATGCGGAATACTCCGACGGCAGGCTCGTAGCGCAAATGCCCGAACCGTTTCTGTCCGGGGCGAAGGGACGCCACGGCCAACGCTTGCCGGTCGGCAACGAGGGTGCGGGTACGGTGATCGCGACCGGCGACAGCGACATGGCGAAAGCGCTCGACGGCCAGCGCGTCGCCTGCGTGCCGGGCACGGCCTTTTCGCAATACGCCATCGCCGAGGCGACCATGTGCCTGCCGCTGGGTGACGTATCTTCGGAAGACGGCGCTTCGGCTTTCGTCAATCCGATGACCGCGCTCGGCTTCGTAGAAACCGCCAGAATGGAGGGGCACGACGCGATCATCCATCTCGCCGCCGCTTCCAATCTCGGCCAGATGCTCAACCGCATCTGCCAGGAGGACGGGATGAAGCTGGTCAATATCGTGCGCAAGCAAGAGCAGGTCGACCTGCTGAAAGGCATGGGCGCGGACCATGTGGTCAATTCGTCCGACGACGATTTCATGGACCGGCTCCGCTCGGCCATCGATGCGACCGGTGCATTCCTCGGCTTCGATCCGATCGGCGGCGGAACAATGACCGATGCCTGCCTCAAGGCGATGGAACAGGTCGCGGCTTCCAGGATGAGCGAATTCAGCCGCTATGGCTCCAGCCAGGACAAGAAAATGTACATGTATGGCCGACTCGACCTCGGCCCAACCATTCTGACGCCTTCCTACGGCCTGCAATGGACCGTTTCGGGCTGGCTGCTGACTCCGTTCCTCGCCAGGGCGGGAATGGAAGTGATGATCCGGATGCGCCAACGCGTGCTGTCGAACATCACCACCACCTTCGCCAGCAACTACAAGCGCAAGGTGACGCTGGAGGAAATGCTGCAGAAAGACGCAGCGCTTGACTATCGCGCGATGAAGACCGGCGAGAAATATCTCGTCACGCCCTAGCGGCGGTCGAATTCTGCCTGGATGCGTCCAGCATCCGTTTCCCCGGCAGCAAGCAGGAGTTGCAGCAGGATACGCGATTTTTGCGGATTGAGAGTCCGGGCGGCCACGAACCCGTTCGTATCGTCTTCTGGCTCGCGATCGACCAGCCCCTCATCGGTCCGGCTCGAACGAATGACGGGCAGCCCGTCCTGACGCATCCGCACCAGTTCCTGCCGTACCGGATCAGGCACGTTCCCCTCGCCCACCCCGGCTACAACCACCCCGCGCGTTTGACCGGAAACCTGCCGCGTCGCGATTTCAGGCGTCATGCCGGCGAAGACATACAGGATGACCACTTCGGGCAAGGCTGTGCCAAAGTCGAAGCAAGCCGCTTCGCCGCTACGCCAAGGTGCACCGAACCAATCGAGCGCAGACGGGGTGACGAGACCGATCGAATCGCGAGGGAACCCGCGAAAGGCATCAGTGCCGCGCGTTCGCACCTTGCGCACGTCGCGCGCGGCGAAAACCCTGTCTCCCATGACCACCAACACGCCGCGTCCCGCGGCTTCCGGATCACTTGCAACCCGGACGGCGTTGGCGAAATTCCTCAACCCGTCATAGCCAACCGCATCGGCTGGTCGCATGGCCCCGACCAGAACCACCGGCTTGGTCATCGGCAATGTCAGGTCCAGCAGAAACGCGGTCTCTTCCAAAGTATCGGTGCCATGCGTGACAATGATCCCGTGGCAATCCGCATCGTCCAGTGCCGACGCAATCTCTTCATGGAGCCGAATCCACACGTCTGGCCCGATATCTTCCGACCCGATATTCGCGATCTGCGTACCTGAAAACTCGGCTTCCAAGCCGAGGCCGCCAACCTTTTCGAGATAGTCTTCTATATCGATCTGCCCCGGTCGATAGTCATGCCGGATCGCGGAACCTGCAATTCCGGCGATCGTGCCGCCGGTGGCCAGGATTTTGAGATGTGATGCGCTCATCCGCCGCCCCGTAGGGTGTGCACTGACAAACCGCAATGTCCTCGGCAGATGCAGGATTTTCGTCAATGGCAATTGATTCTGGAGGATTGCACGCTATGTGCAGCGCACCGCCAAGCTGGCGCGGGCGATTAGCTCAGTTGGTAGAGCATCTCGTTTACACCGAGAGGGTCGGCAGTTCGAGCCTGTCATCGCCCACCAGTTTCGATAGCAAAGGGTTCGAGACAAGGCTCCCAAGCGTGAGCTTCAACCCTATTCCACGGCCTCCAGCACCGCCACGCGCGCTTCTTCGCTCGACCAGTCGTATTCCCCGACAACGCGCCAGACTTCCTGCCCGCCAGCATCGTACAGCACTGTGGTCGGCATCACGCCGCTCTCGATCGCAAGGCCCAGCCGGTTTTCCGCATCGAGCCACGGTTCCAGATTGCGAAATTGCCGCTTCTCGAAAAACGGCACGACCCGCTCGGCGCCCCGCAGATCCTGACTCACCGTCACGATGCGCACCTTGCCATCCAGTTCATCGGCCAGGTCGTCGAGCATCGGCATTTCGACCACGCAGGGCGCGCACCATGTCGCCCACAGGTTCACCAGCACCGGTTCGCCCTGGAGCGCTCCCAGATTCAGCATCTTGCCGTCCGGATCGGTCAGGTTCACCGACGGCATCAATGCACCCGCCTGCGCCCGATCGACAACGCCCGCTTGCGCCTCTACCGGCGCTTCCCTATCGCAGCCGGCCAGGGCGAAAAGCAGGACGACAAGCGTGAGCGACAGTCGGGACAACACGAAAGACTCCAATACCCAAAGGGGTAATGCGATGTGGGGTGGCAGGTTCGCCGAAGGACCTAGCGCGATCATGCGCGAAATCAACGCTTCGATCCCGTTCGACAAGATATTGTGGCGCCAGGATATCGCCGCGAGCAAGGCGCATGTAGCAATGTTGGGCGCCCAGGGCATCGTCTCGGCGGAAGACGCAGCAAGCATCGCCGACGGTCTTGATCGGGTAGCTGCGGAATACGAGGCAGACGGCGTTCCGGAGGACTGGGATCTCGAAGACATCCATATGGTGACCGAAAACCGGCTGACGGAACTGATCGGGCCGGTCGCCGGACGGCTGCACACGGCACGAAGCCGGAACGACCAAGTCGCAACCGATTTCCGCCTGTGGGTACGCGAAGCGATCGACCAAGCCGATGCCGGGCTGGCGGAACTCCAGCGGGCGCTTGTCGATCGCGCAGGCGAACATGCCAGCAGCATCTTGCCGGGCTTCACCCATTTACAGGCCGCTCAGCCGGTCACGCTGGGCCATCACCTGATGGCATATTACGAGATGATCCGCCGCGACCGTTCGCGGTTCGCCGATGCCCGGGCGCGGTTGAATGAATCGCCGCTCGGTTCGGCCGCGCTTGCGGGAACGGGCTTTCCGATAGATCGCAAGGCGACCAGCGACACACTCGGTTTCAGCCGCCCGACCGCCAACAGCCTCGATGCGGTGTCGGATCGCGATTTCGCGCTCGATTACCTGTTTGCAGCCAGCCAGTGCGCGCTGCACTTGTCCAGGCTGGCTGAAGAACTGATCGTCTGGGCGAGCCAGCCCTATGGCTTCGTCCGGCTGCCCGACACGCTGAGTACCGGCAGCTCGATCATGCCGCAGAAGAAGAATCCCGACGCCGCCGAACTGGTGCGCGGCCATGCAGGGCGGATTATCGGTTCGGCGACAGCGCTGGCAATAACCATGAAGGGCCTTCCGCTTGCCTATTCGAAAGACATGCAGGACGATAAACCACCGGTGTTCGAGGCAGCAGGCCTGCTTGCCCTGTCGGTTGCCGCAATGACCGGCATGGTGGCCGACAGCACTTTCGACACCGCAAACATGCGCCAGGCCGCCGCACTGGGCCATGTCACCGCAACCGATCTTGCCGACTGGCTGGTGCGCGAGGCGGATATCCCCTTCCGCGAGGCGCACCATATTACCGGAGCGGTCGTGAAACTGGCTGAGGAACGAGGGGTATCGCTGGAAGAGCTTCCACTGGAGGATCTGCGGGTAATCGATGAGCGGATAGACGAACGGGTCCATGGCGCTCTGTCGGTCGATGCTTCGGTGGCCTCGCGCAGTTCCTATGGTGGCACGGCGCCCGATCAGGTAAGGCAACGCATCGCCGAGGCACGCGACGCACTCGGAATGGAGGATTGATGCGTATACTCGCAACGCTTGCAGGTGTCGTCGCTCTCACGGCCTGCGGGCAAAAGGCCGATCTCGAACCGCTCGCGAACGAACACCTGCCCGTGGCACCATATGGGTCCGAAGTCCGGCCGGAAGCCAATGAACTGATCGAACTGGAGCCGCAGGCAGCGCCCGAGCGTAGCGTGGAATTGCGCAGACGCTCCGAAGAACGCGAAGACGATCCCTTCGACCTTCCTCCCGAATAGAAGCTAGCCGGGTTGCAAGCAGCACTTGCTCGACTCGGCGACGCTTGATCGGCAAGAGGCGAACGCATGGACCATTTTTCGATCAGAGACGGTATCCTGCACGCCGAAGACGTGCCCCTGCCCGCTATTGCCGAGGCAGTTGGAACGCCGGTCTATGTCTATTCGCGGGCGACCATTGAACGGCATGCACGCGTTTTTCGCGACGCGCTTTCCGAACTGGATGCCCCGCATATCGCCTTCGCGGTCAAGGCCAACCCGAATCTGGCGTTTCTCAAAGTCCTGCAACGCGAGGGTTATGGCGCCGATGTCGTTTCGGGTGGCGAATTGTCGCGGGCACTTGCAGCCGGAATGGCGCCTCGGGACATCGTTTTTTCCGGTGTCGGCAAGACACGCGCGGAACTCGAATACGGGTTGGACGAAGATATCGGGCAGTTCAATCTCGAATCCACCGAAGAAGCGGTCGAGCTGGCCGGGATCGCTGCCGGGCGAGGCATGGCCGCCCCATGCGCCCTCAGGGTGAACCCCGATGTCGATGCAGGCACGCACGACAAGATCTCGACCGGCAAGGCAGATAACAAGTTCGGCGTCCCGATCGGCAATGCACCCGAGATATACGCGCGCCTGGCCACCCTGCCCGGTCTCGCCATGCGCGGAGTGGCGGTGCATATCGGCAGCCAGTTGTCTTCGCTCGAACCGCTCGAAACCGCCTTCGGCAAGGTCGGCATGCTGGTTGCCGAGTTGCGCAAGGCGGGCCTGACCGTGTCGCATGTCGATCTGGGCGGTGGGCTCGGCGTCCCCTACAAGCCAGGTGACAACCCGCCATCGCCAGCCGAGTACGGAGCGATGGTTCACCGCGTTACACGCGACTGGGATGTAACGCTGACATTCGAGCCGGGCCGCGTGATTGCCGGAAACGCAGGCATATTGCTCACGCGCGTCATCCGGGTGAAGAGCGGCTTGCGGCACCCCTTCTTGGTGGTCGATGCCGCAATGAACGACCTGGCGCGACCGGCAATGTACGGCGCCTGGCATACTTTCGAAGGTGTCGCGCCGACCGGAGACCGCATGATCGCCAATATCGTCGGCCCGATCTGCGAAACCGGAGACACTTTCGCAATGGCGCGCGAATGCGATGATCTCGAGGCAGGCGAACTCGCCGTCTTCCGCACCGCAGGCGCATACGGCGCGACCATGGCATCGAGTTATAACAGCCGCGGATTCGTGGCCGAGGTCATGGTCGACGGCAACCGGTTCGCAACCGTCGCGGACCGGATCGGCGCTAGCGACATCATGGATGCCGAACGCGTCCCGGAGTGGCTCGCATGATCGGCTCGCTGCCCTTGTTCCACCGGGTGAACGGGCAGCGTATCGTCGTGGCCGGCGAAGGCGACATGGCAGAGGCCAGGCGCAGGCTGGTCGAACGGGCAGGTGGCATTCCATGCGGGGAATCCGAAGCGCATCATGCAAGATTGGCTTTCGTGGCCGTTTCCAATGAACGCGAAGCGCAGGCCATCGCCAATCGGCTGCGCGGGAAAGGGTTGCTGGTCAACGTGGCCGACCGGCCCGGCCTGTGCGATTTCACCATGCCGAGCATCCTCGATCGCGAACCGGTGCTGATCGCGGTGTCCACTTCAGGGGCATCCGCCGGCCTGGCCAAGCAATTGCGGTTGCGGCTGGAAAAGCTCTTGCCGCAATCGCTGGGCAGATTGACGCGAAAACTGCGCGATGCCCGCGAGACATTGCGTCAGCGTTACCCGGACGCGGATGGAAGGAGGCATGCACTCGATGCGGCACTCGACGAAGGCGGTATACTCGATCCACTCGATCCGGACGCTGCCGACCGGTTCGGGGAATGGTTGGCAACCGGCAACTCGCGGATGCAGGCAAGGCAGGTCGCCATCGAACTCATCAGCGAGAATCCCGACGACCTGACCATCGGGCAAGCGCGCATGCTCGGAGTAGCCGATGCGATATTCGCCGCGGTCGACACACCTCCCGCCATACTCGAACGGGCTCGGGCCGATGCGGCCAGACACACTTGGCCGCACGATGGGGACTGGCCCGACGGACTATCCGTTATCGTCTGCCGCGGGAAGGAATAGAATCACGTACCGTTCCCGACCCCAAGCTCGGCGAAATACCGGGCCATGGCTTCTGCCGTCCGGTCGCTCAGCGCGATGAAAGCCCGGCGACGGTCGGTTTCGTCCTCGACCCTCTCGAGCAGCCCCGCATCGACCATCTGCCTGATCCAGCGCAGTGCCGTGGTGGGCGGGACACCGCTGGCAATACATAGCGACGTGACCGACACACGCTGATGTTCGGCCCGCGCAGCGGTCAGGTCGAGCAGGATATCCCATGCCGGGTCGGCAAACAGGTTGCTGTCGAAATAGCGCGCACGCAATTGGCGCTGATGGATGATCCGGCGGACCAGCCGTGGATCCGGCAGGGGCGGTTTCGGCTTGCGGATCAATTCCCTGCCGGTTCCGTCATCGTGTCCCTTGAAACCCGGTGAGGGGGATTCGAAACGGAAACC
>JANQPE010000048.1 GCA_028289565.1 Parerythrobacter sp. | reverse complement strand
TCCTGCGCCACCGCGATGATCCGGTCGAGGGAGCGCCCCGCAACACAAATTTGCCGGCCTGTTTCGCGCGCTACGTCACCCAAGGTCTGCAACCGCGCGACATTGCTGGCAAAGGTGGTCACCAAAACTCGCCTGCCGGCGTGGCGCGCGACCTCCTCCTGCAAACCTCGATATACAGCGCCTTCGGAACCGCTCGGCTGCGGATTGAAGACATTGGTCGAATCGCACACCAGCGCAAGCACGCCGTCATCACCCATTCCGGTGAGCTCTTGCTCGGTTGTCGGTTCGCCGATGATCGGCTCTTCGTCCAACTTCCAGTCGCCGGTGTGGAAGATACGACCGTAAGGCGTATCGATCAGCAACGCATTACCCTCGGCGATCGAATGGGCAAGCGGGACGTAGGTGATGTCGAAAGAACCAAGGCTGATCCGGCCATGATCCTCCTCGATCACATTCAGTTCGATATCCCCTGCGATCCCCGCCTCTTCGAGCTTGCGCAGGACGAGATCGGCGGTGAACGGCGTGGCATAGAGCGGCACCCCCAGCTCGGCCGCGAAATAGGGTACGGCCCCGATATGATCCTCATGTGCATGAGTAAGCACGATGCCGAGCAAGTCGTCTGCGCGATCCTCGATGAATTCCAGGTCGGCGAAAACCAGCTCCGTGCCGGGGTACTCATTGGCTCCGAAGGTCATGCCCAGATCGACCATCAGCCATTTGCCGTCGCAACCATAGAGGTTGACGTTCATCCCGATCTCGGCCGAACCCCCGAGTGCCAGGAACAGCAGTTCTTTTTCCGGCGTGAAATCCTTTTTCATGGTTTCCTGCTCATCGAGCGGCACGCTCGGCAAGTATGGCAAGGCCTTCGATGGTCAGGTCGGCATAGACTTCGTCGAAGATGTCGGTCTGCTTGTCGAACAGGATGGCAAGGCCGCCGGTTGCCACAACCCTGGCCGGTCGGCCAATCTCGCCCTTCATGCGCGCGATCAGTCCTTCCATCATTGCAACATAGCCCCAGAACACACCGATCAGCATCTGGTCTTCGGTATTGCGCCCGATCACACTCCTGTTCTCCGGAGCGCGGATGGCGATACGCGGAAGCTTGGCCGTCTTCCCGACGAGTGCGTCGAGCGAAAGGTTGATCCCGGGAGCAATAATCCCTCCCTTGTAGGTGCCGTTGAAATCGACCGCTTCGAACTTCGTCGCGGTGCCGAAATCGACCACCACCAGATCCCCGCCATATTTTTCATGTGCAGCGAGAATGTTGAGCGCCCGGTCCGCACCGAGCGAACTGGGCTGTTCGACATCGATCTCGAATCCCCATTCGGCCGAACCCTGCCCTGCGACCAATGGCGTGATCCCGAAATATTTCTGCGCCAGCACGGTAAGGTTGTGATCGGCACGCGGGACGACCGAAGCGAAGATGATCTGAGTAATGTCCCCCCTCGCTATACCTTCCAGTTCGAGCAGTTGCATCAACCATACCGCATATTCATCACCGGTACGGCGCCGGTCGGTGGCGATGCGCCAGCGCGCCCTGATTTCCCGGCCGTCGAACACGGCGAAGACGACATTGGTATTTCCGACATCGGCAGCCAGCAACATGGGCTATTTCCTATCCAAGCATGACATCGCCTGCGTGGATGGCACGGGTAGAGCCATCCGCCAAGCGCAGCTTCAACGATCCATCGTTTTCGAGTCCGGCAAATTTACCTGTAAGCGGCTCCCCCGGCCCGTCACTCACGCTTAACACCGTCCCCTCGGGATGGGCTGCGACCAACCAGCGCCGAACCATCGGTTCCAGGCCGAATTCGCGCCAGCGGTGCAATTCGCCCGCCAGGCTCGCGGCCAGTGCAGCAGCAAACGCACCCCGCACGGGTGCCGGGACATGTTCGGACAACGCCGAACTCGGCCGATCGGGCAAATCCGGTGCCGCAGCGAGATTTACCCCGATCCCGAGAATCACCGCATCGCCTTCTCGCTCGAGCAGAATGCCCGACAGTTTACCGCCCGCAAGCAGGAGATCGTTCGGCCATTTGAGCATCAGCAGCGACGGATCGGACAACAGCGGCAATATCGTTTCGTAGAGGGCCATCGCCGCGACCAGGGTCAGCGAATGCGCAGGCGGATCGCACTCGCCGAGCCGGATCACGGTAGAGCCCATGAAATTGCCTCGCCCATCGAACCATTCGCGGCCTTGCCGCCCTCTTCCGGCTGTTTGGCGATCGGCGACCAGCCAATAGCCTTCGGGCAGCCGCTCCCCCATGCGAAGGCGCGCGGCGAGATCTGCATTTGTGGAACCGGTTTCAGCGACCGTTTCGATCAAACCGCACCCATCAGACAGCAAAGAACAACGCGGACGCCGCCTTGCCTGCCCATTCGCCCAGCCAGGGCGTCAGCAGGTAACCCAGCGGCGAAACGATCAGCGTCGTGATCGCAAGCAACACCCAGTGCGCGCGATCGCCCTTGGCCACGACCACATCGCCGGGCTGATCGAAGAACATCACCTTGATGAACTTGATGTAGTAGAATGCACCGATCACACTGGCGGCAATACCGATGGCTGCAAGCAGCACCATGTCAGCCTGTACTGCAGCCTGGAAAACGACGAACTTGCCCCAGAAACCCAGTAATGGTGGGATCCCGGCCAGGCTGAACATCAATGCGAGCAGGCACCATGCCAATGCCGGCCTCGCGGCGGAGAGGCCCGAGATATCGGCAAATGTCTCAAGCTGTTTACCGTCTTCGTCGCGCAACATCAGCAGACCGACGAAACTGCCCAGCGACATGGTGACGTAAATCGCCAGATAGATCAGCATTGCGCTCGTACCGCCCACTGTAGCAGCGGCAAGACCGATCAGGATGAAGCCGACATTGTTGATCGAGGAATAAGCCAACAGGCGCTTGAGATTGCTCTGCCCGATCGCCCCGAGAGCGCCGACGACAATCGAAGCCAGCGCAGCGAAAATGACGATCTGGCGCCAGGCATCGACCTGCGCCCCGAAAGCGTCGAGTGCCACACGCGCCGTCAGCGCGATCGCTGCAACCTTGGGCGCCGTGGCGAAAAAGGCCGTGACCGGGGTCGGAGCGCCTTCGTAAACGTCGGGTGTCCACATATGGAACGGTACCGCCGCAATCTTGAAAGCCAGGCCTGCGAGAACGAAAATCAGGCCGAACAGAGTGCCTGTGCCGATCGTACCGTCGAGCACCGGCCGTATCGCAAGATAGCTGGTGCTGCCGGTGAAACCGTACAACAGGCTGATGCCGTAGAGCAGAATACCCGACGCAAGAGCGCCGAGCACGAAATATTTGAGCCCCGCCTCCGCGGAACGGCCGTCGCTACGCATGAACGATGCGAGGACATAGGACGACAGACCGGTCAGTTCGACACCGATATACAGCGTGATGAAATCGACCGCCGATACCATCATGCCCATGCCTACAGCGCTGAATACCACCAGCAACGGGTATTCGGGTCGATATTCACGCCCGCTGTCGAAGAAGCGCGGGGCCACGATCAGGCTACCGATTGCCGCCAGATAGATCAGCAGCTTCGCGAAATTACCGAACGCATCCATGCGATAGAGACCGCTGAACGCATCGCCACCCAGTTCGAATGCAGGATTGGTGAAATATTCGCCGGTAATCGCCATCGCACCGAAAATTGCCGCGACAGCCAGGATGGTCGTGAGCCGGGCAACCTTGCGCCCACCCCATGCAGCGAGGAGCGTCAGCGCCAGACCGCTCACTGCCAGAAAGATTTCCGGTGCGGTAAGGTAGAGGGAGATGCGATAGTCCATCAGTGACCTCCCTCCGCTTCGCCATGCTGGATGGCATTCGCCGCGTGAGGTTGTGGCTCGCCTGCGGCCAGCTTGGCATCGCCCTCGGGCGCAGCACGCGCGATACGTGCTTCCAGCGCGGCGATATCCTGACGCATCGGCGCGAGGAAGCTCTCGGGATAAATCCCCATCCACAATACGGCAGCAGCAATCGGCGCCAGCATCAACCATTCGCGCTTGTCGAGATCGGGCATGGCAGCGGCGTCTTCGTTTTTCTGCACGCCAAAGGCGACCCGCCAGTAGAGGTAGAGCATGTAGGCCGCGCCAAGAATGATACCGGTAGTGCACACCAGCGTCACCCAACTCGAAACCTGATAAATCCCCGCCAGGCTCAGAAATTCGCCGACAAAGCCGCTCGTGCCCGGCAGACCTATGCTCGCCATCGTGAACAGCATGAAGAACAGCGCATATTTGGGCATGTTGATCGAAAGGCCGCCATAACGGTCGATCTCGCGCGTATGCAGGCGATCGTAGATCACGCCGACACACAGGAACAGGGCACCCGATACGAGACCGTGGCTCAACATCACGATCATCGCGCCTTCCAGGCCCTGCACATTGAAAGCGAACAGGCCGACAGTGACAATCGCCATATGCGCGACCGAGGAATAAGCGATCAATTTCTTCATGTCGTGCTGCACCAGAGCGATCAGGCTGGTAAGGACAACCGCCAGCATCGACAGTGCGAAGATTAGCCAGGCGAATTGCGCGCTCGCTTCGGGGAACATCGGCAGGCTGAATCGGATAAAGCCATACCCACCCATTTTCAGCAGCACGCCGGCAAGGATCACCGAACCGGCCGTGGGTGCCTGGACATGCGCGTCGGGCAGCCAGGTGTGCACCGGCCACATCGGCATCTTCACTGCGAAGCTGGCGAAGAAGGCCAACTATAGCCAGGTCTGCGCGCCGGCAGGGAAATCGTATTGCATCAGCGTCGGGATGTCGGTCGTGCCGGCCTGGTTCACCATCCACAGCATCGCGACCAGCATCAGCACCGAACCAAGCAGCGTGTAGAGGAAGAACTTGTAACTCGCATAAATACGATCCTGCCCACCCCAGATACCGATGATCAGGTACATCGGGATCAGGCCCGCTTCGAAGAAGATATAGAACAGGAACAGATCCTGCGCCGCGAACACGCCGATCATGAGCATTTCCATGATCAGGAAAGCCGCCATGTATTCACCGACACGCTTTTGAATCGCTTCCCAACTGGCGAGAATGCAGATCGGCATCAGGAAAACCGACAGTACGATCAGCAGCAGTGCTATCCCGTCGATGCCGAGTGCATATTTGAAGCCCGCGAAAAGCCGGGCCTCTTCCTGAAACTGCCACTGGGCGCCGCCGATATCGTAATTCACCCACAGCAGAATACCGAGCGTGAGATTCGCGAGCGTCGCGGACAGCGCAACCCAACGCGCAGGCTTTGCATCAAGAAACAGGCAAACGACCGCCGCGACCAACGGCACAGCAAGCATTACGGAAAGGATCGGGAAACCGCCCATCACACCAGCACCCATGTGATCGCTGCGACCAGGCCAAGGAGCATGATCAGCGCATAGCTATAGAGATAACCGGACTGGACCCTCTTTGCTGCCGCGGCGCCTTTGGAGACAACCCACGCTGCGCCATCGGGTCCGAAACGGTCGATAATACCCTTGTCACCGCGCTGCCAGAACACGCGGCCTAGCCAGAAGGCAGGTTTCACGAACAGGAAATCGTAGAGTTCGTCGAAATACCATTTGTTGAACACGAACCGGTGGACGAGCCGGAACTGCTCGACGAACTTGCCCGGAATGGATGTGTCCTTGATGTAGGCGAACCATGCGCCCAGCAGGCCGAGCAGCATCACGATAGTCGCGGCCAGTTTTACCCATAGCGGCACTGCGTGCATCTCGTGCATCAATGCTTCATTATAGAAGATGGAGCCTCCCCAAAACTCGGCACTATCGAGGAAGGCATGGCTGAACAGCCAACCTGCAAAGATTGCCCCCAACGACAGCACTCCGAGCGGAACCAGCATCGACAGCGGGCTTTCATGCGGATGGTATCCGCCGGTCGTGTCCGTACCCGCCTCTTCGGGCGTCTTGTGGATACTGTGCTGGATATGCTCGCTTTCAATCCAGCGCGGCTTGCCCCAGAAGGTCAGGAACATGAGGCGCCAGCTATAGAAACTGGTCAGCAGAGCGGCGACTGCCCCCATCCAGAAGGCGAATTGGCCCATCTCGGTTCCACGGCCAAACGCCGCTTCGAGAATGGCATCCTTGGAGTGGAACCCGGCAAAGCCGGCATGCAGCCAGTAAATGCCGACACCGGTAATCGCCAGCGTGCCGGCCATCATCGCCCAGAAGGTGATTGGGATATGCTTACGCAGATTCCCGTAATAGCGCATGTCCTGCTCGTGGTGCATCGCATGGATGACCGAACCAGCGCCGAGGAACAGCAATGCCTTGAAGAAGGCATGCGTGAACAGGTGGAACATCGCCGCGCCATAGGCGCCGACACCGGCGGCGAAGAACATGTAGCCAAGCTGCGAACAGGTCGAATAGGCGATGACCCGCTTGATATCCCACTGCGTCGTACCGATCGTCGCGGCGAAGAAGCAGGTCGCCGCGCCGATGAATGTCACCAGCGCCAATGCGACCGGCGCGGTTTCGAACATCGGCGAAAGGCGGCAGACCATGAATACGCCCGCCGTCACCATGGTCGCCGCATGGATCAGCGCGGAAACCGGGGTCGGGCCTTCCATTGCGTCTGGCAGCCAGGTGTGCAGGCCAAGCTGCGCCGACTTGCCCATCGCACCGATGAAAAGGAGGATACAGAGAACATCCATCGTCTGCACCCGCATCCCGAGAAAGCCGATACTGGCCCCACTCATCGACGGCGCCGCTTCGAGGATTTCAGGGATTGAGGTCGTTCCGAACACCAGGAACGCGCCGAAAATCCCCAGCATGAAGCCGAGGTCCCCTACCCGGTTGACCACGAAAGCCTTGATCGCAGCGGCATTGGCACTCGGCTTGCGGAACCAGAAACCGATCAGCAGATAGGATGCAAGCCCCACTCCTTCCCAACCGAAAAACATCTGGACGAGGTTGTCCGCCGTCACCAGCATCAACATGGCGAAAGTGAACAGCGAGAGATAGGCGAAGAAGCGCGGTTGGTCCGGGTCCTCTTCCATATAGCCCCAGCTATAAAGGTGGACGAGCGCGGAAACGGTGGTGATCACCACCAGCATCACCGCCGTCAGCGTGTCGACCCGCAACGCCCAGTCGAACGTCAGACTGCCCGATTGCACCCATTGCAGGACCGGTACGACAGTGGCCTCGCTCTCCATGCCGAAAGCACCGACGAAGCCAAGAAAAATCGGCCAGCTCAAGGCGCAGGACACGAACAGCGCGCCAGTGGTGATCGACTTGACCGTGGTGTTGCCGAGCATGCGGTTGCCCAACCCGCCGACGATCGCCGCTAGCAGAGGCAGGAAAACGATGAGGAGGATTTGGTTGTCCACGGGCTCTAAGACTCCTTCGTCATCCCCGCGAAGGCGGGGGTCCAGCTATCTTTGGTATCCGGTAGACAAGTAAGCTGGATTCCCGCTTTCGCGGGAATGACAGGATTGAGGAGGCGCATGCTCATCACCCCTTCATCCGGTTGACATCGTCGACGGCGATTGTGCCGCGTCCACGGAAATAGATGACCAGGATCGCCAGACCGATGGCCGCCTCGCCCGCCGCAACGGTCAGCACGAACATCGCAAATACCTGTCCAACCAGATCGCCGAGGAACGCGCTGAAGGCGACAAGGTTGATATTCACTGCGAGCAGGATCAGCTCGACCGCCATCAGGATGACGATGATGTTCTTGCGGTTGAGAAAGATGCCGAGCACGCCGATCACGAACAGGATCGCGCCAACGGTGACATAGTGTTCGATACCGATCACAGCTCGACCCCCTTCCCGACCTCGGGCTGCGTCATCACCGTCGCATCCTCGGGTCGGCGCGAGACCTGCTTGCCGATATCCTGATGCCCGCGGGCGGACTTGGTCGGGCGGTGGGTCAGTACAATCGCACCGATCATCGCCACCAGCAGGATGATACCCGCGGCTTCGAATAGGAACAGGTACTTGCCATACAGCAACGCTCCCAGGCTCTCGATGTTGCTTTCACCGAGCAGCGGTGCTCCCGAGCCATCGGGCGTACCCAGTTCAAGCGCGCCGGCGCGGTAAGCGCCGATGCCGAGCCAGACTTCCGCGAACAGCACCAGTGCTATCGCAATGCCGAGCGGGAAATTCTTCATGAAACCCGCGCGCAGTTCGGCGAAATCAATGTCGAGCATCATCACCACGAACAGGAACAGCACGGCCACGGCTCCGACATAGACGATCACCAGCAGCATCGCGATGAATTCAGCCCCTACCAGCACCATCAGCCCGGCAGAGTTGAAGAAGGCAAGGATCAACCACAGCACCGAATGCACCGGGTTGCGCGCGGTGATGGTCATGACACCGCTGGCAATGACGAGAACCGCAAACAGATAGAAGGCGAAGGTTTGGATCATGACAATTCCGTCACCCTGGCGAAAGCCGGGATGACGCCCGCGTCTGAAATCATGGTTGCCCCTGTCACGCGCGGCCCCCTATCGATACGGCGCATCGGCTTCAAGGTTAGCAGCAATCGCTCGCTCCCACTTGTCCCCGTTGGCCAGCAGTTTCGCCTTGTCGTAGAGCAGTTCCTCGCGCGTTTCGGTCGCATATTCGAAGTTCGGTCCCTCGACGATTGCATCCACCGGGCACGCCTCCTGGCAGAAACCGCAATAGATGCATTTGGTCATATCGATATCGTAGCGTGTGGTGCGTCGCGATCCGTCCGCGCGCGGCTCGCTCTCGATCGTGATCGCCTGCGCCGGGCACACCGCTTCGCACAGCTTGCAGGCAATGCAGCGCTCCTCGCCATTGGGATAACGGCGCAGTGCATGCTCGCCGCGGAAACGCGGGGATAGCGGGTTCTTCTCGAACGGATAGTTGATCGTCACCTTGGGCTTGAAGAAATACTTCAGCGTAAGGGCATGCGCCCTCACGAACTCCCACAGGGTGAACGATTTGATGAGGTGGGCGACGGAGGTCATGCGAAATGCCCCGTGTACATGAGGTAACCCGAAATCAGCACCACAAACACTAGGCTCAGCGGCAGGAACACCTTCCACCCGAGCCGCATCAATTGGTCGTAGCGATAGCGCGGAACGGTCGCCATGACCCAGCTAAACAGGAAGAAGAACAGGAACGTCTTGAGCAGCAACCAGACGATCCCGGGTACCATGTAGAGCGGCTCCCACTCGACCGGCGGCAGCCATCCGCCGAAGAACAGGATCGCATTGAGAATGCACATCAGCAGGATGTTGGCGTATTCGCCGAGCCAGAACAGCGCGAAGCTCATCGAACTGTATTCGGTCTGGTAGCCAGCGACAAGCTCGCTTTCCGCCTCGGTCAGGTCGAACGGCACGCGTTGCGTTTCCGCGAGACTGGAGATGAAGAACACCACCCACATCGGGAACAGCAGCAGGTTGAAGAAATAGCCGTTGACGATCCCGAAGCCGTGCCCCTTCTGCGCCAGCACGATCTCGTTGAGGTTGAAGGTACCCGCCCACAGCACGACACAGATCAGGATGAAGCCGATCGAGACCTCGTAGCTGATCATCTGCGCGGCGGCGCGCATGGCGGAAAAGAACGGGTATTTCGAGTTGGACGCCCACCCGCTCATCACCACGCCGTAAACCGACAGAGAACTGATCGCGAGGATGTAGAGCAGTCCGACATTGATGTCCGCCAGCACCATTTCCGCGCTGAACGGCACCACCGCCCAGGCGGCAAGCGCCACGGTGAAGGTGATGATCGGCGCGAGGAGGAAAATGCCCTTGTTCGCCGCCGAGGGAATGATGGTTTCCTGCAGAAACACCTTGAGCCCGTCAGCGAAGCTCTGGAGCAGGCCGAACGGCCCGACCACATTCGGCCCGCGCCGCAAATTGATCGCTGCCCACACCTTGCGATCGACATAGATGATCATCGCCACCGCCAGCATCAACGGGAGAGCGATCAGCAGGATGCCGGCCAGCGTGGCGACGCCCCACGCCCATTCGTATGACATGCCGAGGGATTGGAAGAATTCGGTCATAGCAAAATCCCTCCGGTTCCTGAGTCATTCTTGGGATGGGTCGAACCCTCCGCCCAATTCCCAACGCGCTCCCTCGACGCGAAATCGGCATTCTTCCAGTTGTTTTCCGGCCCTGGTTCTACGGTGTCTCCTGGACGGAACGCTTTCCAAAGCAGAAATCCAATGACCAAAGCAGCCACGGCCATGGCAAAATACCCCATCATTCCGCCGCCTCCCGCATTTCGCCGCCATGCAGCAGCTCGGCAGAGCATTGCTGCATCACCGCGCTGGCGCGGGCGATCGGGTTGGTGAGGTAGAAATCCTTGATCGGATAAGCTTCGAGCGTGCCCTCTGCCTTGGCCGAACCGTCTGCTTTCGGGAGCTTACCGAAATCGGCCAGCCCTTCCTCGCCCAGCGCGGGCACGGCTTCGATCATCGCGCTCTGCAATTCGTCGAAGCTGTCGAAACCGACCTCGACCTTCAGCGCATCGGCCAGTGCGCGCAGGATCGTCCAGTCCTCGCGTGCATCGCCCGGAGCGAACACCGCCTTTTCGGCGAACTGCACCCTACCCTCGGTATTGACATAGGTGCCATCCTTCTCGGCATAGCTCGCCGCGGGCAGCACGATATCCGCCGCATGCGCGCCCCTGTCGCCGTGATGGCCGATATAGACCTTGAGACTATCCGCGAACGGCTCGAAATCCATCTCGTCCGCACCGAGCGCCAGCAGCACTTTCGGGCTGGCGGCGGCGATATCGGCCATTCCGCCCTTCTGCGCGTAGCCGAGCATCAAACCGCCCATCCGCGCAGCCGAGAAATGCAGGACGTTGAAATCCGCGCCACACTCGTTCGCCAGCGCCAGCGCCTTGCCATGCGCGCCCTTGAGCGCCGCCCCGCCAACGATCACCGCGCCGTTTTCGGCCTTGTCGAAAGCTTCGGTTACGTCTGAAGGCAGGTCGTTGAGCACGCCCAGATCGTTGCCGAGGAACGTCGCCGGATAGGTCGTGTCCCATTCGGATCCGACCACGAACACCTTCGCGCCATTCTTCACCGCCTTGCGAATGCGAACATTCACCAGCGGCGCTTCCCAGCGGACATGGCTGCCGACGATCAGCACCGCATCAGCGGTCTCGATTCCGGCAAAGGTCGAGTTGAAATTCACCGCCGCCAGGTTCGAAGTGTCGTAATCCATCCCCGTCTGGCGCCCTTCGAGCAGGTCCGAACCGAGCGCGCCCAGCAGCGCCTTCGCCGCGAACATCGTCTCGCAATCGACCAAATCACCTGCGATGGTCGCGATGCTCGACTTGTCCTTGCCTTTCAGTTGCTTGCCAATCGCTTTGAAAGCATCTTCCCAAGTCGCGGGCTGCAATTTTCCGCGCTTGCGGATAAACACCTTGTCGAGCCGGCGCCTACTCAGGCCATCGACCTGGTAGCGTGCCTTGTCGGAGATCCACTCCTCGTTCACTTCGTCATTGATCCGAGGAAGCGCGCGCATCACTTCACGCCCACGACTGTCGAGGCGGATATTCGCGCCGACAGCATCCGACACGTCGATGCTCAGCGTCTTCTTCAGCTCCCACGGACGCGCCTCGAACGCGTAGGGGCGCGAAGTCAGCGCGCCGACCGGGCACAGGTCGATCACATTCGCCGACAGCTCGTGTTCCGCGGCCTGCTCCAGATAGGTCGTGATCTGCATATCCTCGCCGCGACCGATCGCGCCGATTTCATCGACACCCGCGATTTCCTCGGAAAAGCGCACGCAGCGGGTGCAGTGGATGCAGCGGGTCATGATCGTCTTGATCAGCGGGCCCATATATTTCTCGGTCACCGCGCGCTTGTTCATGTCGTAGCGCGAGCCGCCGCGGCCATAAGCGACCGCCTGGTCCTGCAAATCGCATTCACCACCCTGGTCGCAGATCGGGCAATCGAGCGGGTGGTTGATGAGCAGGAATTCCATCACGCCTTCGCGCGCGGTCTTGACCATTGCGCTGTCTGTACGGATTTCCTGCCCTTCGGTGGCGGGCAGCGCGCAGCTTGCCTGCGGCTTGGGCGGTCCGGGCTTCACTTCGACCAGGCACATGCGGCAATTACCGGCAATGCTCAGCCGTTCGTGATAGCAGAAGCGCGGAATTTCCTTGCCCGCCAGCTCGCATGCCTGGAGGACGGTTGCACCGTCCGGCACTTCGAGTGCCTGTCCGTCTACCGTTACCTTGGGCATTATTCGTTACCCTCTGAGAGTTCGGCCGGCATGTCGTGCACAACACGATACAAGGCTTCGGCAACGGCCATGCGCACATCAACCGGGTCGACCCGGACTTCGGCACCACTGGGAATACAAGGCCCGAAGTTTACCGCCATTTGCCTGACAGCTTCCAGCTCCCCTTTGGTTCCGACTTTCGTCTGCAAAAGGAACTCGCGCGCGACAAGCGGGTTATTGGCAACATAACACTCGGCGAAGTCATGCAGCGAAGCGACATGTTCCGGTGGGGATAGTGCCACGGCCAGCGCGCGTTCCACCCGATCTTCAGGCATCAATCTGACCAAGCCCTCGGCAATCGATCCACGGACGTGCCCGCGTATGATGTTCGCATTGATGAAGTTGCCCATGCAGCGGTTGCGGTACCGATGGAAAATATTGTCGAACGCTTCGTCTTCCTCGGTGGATCCCGGCTCCGTAGCGAGAAAGGCCACGGCTTGATCGCGCTTGCTGTCGGCAAGGCACAGTCCAAGCTTGCGGATCATTATCCAATACTCGGCTTCGCTGGCCTGCGTTGGCGCAGTCGAGTATCCTGATACCCCGGGAGCAAGCTGGGCGCTCGCGGGAATCGCAATCAGCGCGGCAAGTACGACGAAAGGCAAGGCACGTTTCATTCCGCCCTCTCCGGACTATCTTTTCCGTGAACGTTCAATGCCTTGAACAACTTGCCCATGCTGAATCGGTCTATATCGGCGTCGCACTTTTTCGTACCTTCGCGCATTGCGGCAACGAACGCCTCCTGGCTATTCGCATCGCGAATTGCAGCGATCCGAACCGGGTCCTTGTCCGCCAGACAGCCAACGAACGCCTCTTCCCTTCCCGGCGGTTCGGCAGCGAGCAAGCGATAAGAGGCGGTGGCCAGCATCGAACGCATGGCCAGCGGTGACGCTTCTATCCTTGCACCGCCCTGTGAACAGTAACCGACAGTCGGTGCGAGCTGGGCCAGCGCGGCAAGCTCGGATTCGGTTTCATATCCGGTCTTGAGCAACGCCGCGACGAGGTGCGGGGCACCGCGCACAGTGCAGGTCGCAACCCTGTCGGTATAGGAGAAAGCCTCGATTTCGGGATAAAGGACAGCCTTTGACAAACGGGCGAGCAGCGGCTCCTCGTCCATCTCGATGATCTTCTCGGCGAGACCGCCGGCAAATGGCAAACCGGTCAGGCGCATCTTGCGGTAGCGGCGGGGAATCGAATCGAAGCACTCTCGGCTCACACGCGTACGCGAAAGATCGGCCAGTTCGGACTTGTAGCCGTCGTCGCGATAATCGAGTTTGAGAACCGCGCGCACGCGCTGTTCTTCCTCGGCGGCGATACAACCGGTCCAATGGTCAAGCGCGGCGCGTTGCTTGGCAACGTTCTGTTCAAGGCGCGGTCTGGGCTGTGCATGCGCAAGGCCCGAAACCAGGCCGATAGCAGCCAGGCATGCAAGCAGCCGGATCATTCCGCCGCCTCCGCGAATTGCGCGTTATGTTCCTCGATCCGGCGTTCGAGTTCAGGGCGGAAATGGCGGATCAGACCCTGGATCGGCCAGGCGGCGGCATCGCCGAGCGCACAGATCGTGTGGCCTTCGACCTGCTTGGTAACCTGTTGCAGCATGTCGATTTCCTCGATCGCCGCATCACCTGTCCGCAGGCGCTCCATCATGCGCCACATCCAGCCCGTACCCTCGCGGCAGGGCGTGCACTGGCCGCAGCTTTCGTGCTTGTAGAAATAGCTGATCCGGCTGATCGCGCGGACGATATCGGTCGATTTGTCCATCACGATCACGCCCGCCGTGCCAAGGCCCGAGCCCAGATCCTTGAGCCCGTCGAAATCCATCGGCGCTTCGCGGATCTGGTCGGCGGGCACCAGCGGGACCGACGAACCGCCCGGGATCACCGCGAGGAGGTTGTCCCACCCGCCGCGAATGCCGCCGCAATGCTTTTCGATCAGCTCCTCGAACGGGATGCTCATCGCTTCCTCGACGACGCAGGGATTGTTCACATGCCCGCTGATCTGGAACAGCTTGGTCCCGTGATTGTTCTCGCGCCCGAAGCCGGCGAACCACGCGCCGCCGCGCCGCAGGATCGTGGGCACGACCGCGATGCTCTCGACATTGTTAACCGTGGTCGGGCAGCCATAGAGGCCCGCGCCCGCCGGGAACGGCGGCTTGAGCCGAGGCTGGCCCTTCTTGCCTTCCAGGCTCTCGATCATCGCGGTTTCTTCGCCGCAAATATAGGCACCCGCGCCGCGATGCATGAAGACGTCGAAATCGTAGCCCGATCCGCATGCGTCCTTGCCGATCAGACCGGCATCATAGGCCTCGTCGATCGCGGCCTGCAACGTCTCCGCCTCGCGGATGAACTCGCCGCGAATGTAGATATAGGCCGCCCGCGCGCGCATTGCGTAGCCGGCGCACAGCGCGCCCTCGATCAGCTTGTGCGGATCGTGGCGGATGATCTCGCGGTCCTTGCAACTGCCCGGCTCGGACTCGTCGGCATTGACGACCAGATAGCTTGGGCGCCCATCCTTCGATTCCTTGGGCATGAACGACCATTTGAGGCCGGTCGGGAAGCCTGCTCCGCCCCGCCCGCGCAAGCCGGAAGCCTTGATTTCCTCGATAATGTCGTCCTGCGACCTGGCGATCAGCGCCTTGGTATCGTCCCAGTCGCCGCGCGTCTGCGCCGCCTTCAGACCCCAGTCCTGAAAGCCGTAGACGTTGGTGAAGATGCGGTCCTTGTCTTCGAGAATCATACGACCGCCTCCTCACTCGTCATTGCGAGCGTAGCGAAGCAATCCAGTCCCCTTGCCAGCCAGCCCTGGATTGCCGCGCCTCGCCGTGCGAGGCTCGCAATGACGGGGAAACGGAAATCCATCACCAATCCCTCCGGTAGTCGTGATTGGCGTCGACCATCTGTTTAAGCGCCGTCGGTCCGCCGCTCGGTTCGCTCGTATGTCGCCCCGGCTCCTGCGTGCCTTCCTTGGGCTGGTCGCCCGCGGCAAGCGCATCCAGCACTGCATCGAGCCGCTCGGGCGTCAAGTCCTCGTAATTCCCGTCATTGATCTGGACCATCGGCGCGGTGGCGCAATTGCCCATGCATTCGACCTCGGTGAGGGTCCACAATCCGTCCTCGGACACTTCGCCCTTCTTCATCCCGCGCTTCTTGCAGGCCGAAATGATATCGTCCGATCCGCGCAGCATGCAGGGCGTCGTACCGCATACCTGCACGTGATATTTACCAACCGGAACAAGGTTATACATGAAATAGAAGGTCGCGACTTCGAGCACCCGGATCACCGGCATGTCGAGATAGCCCGCGACATATTCGATAACCGGCAGCGGCAGCCAGCCCTGCGTTTCGGTCTCCTCGCCAACCTGACGCTGCGCCAGATCGAGCAGCGGCATCACCGCCGATTTCTGGCGCCCCTCCGGATAGTGCGCGATAGCCTTGTCGGCCCTCGCCTTATACTCGCTCGTAAATTCGAACGCCCCCCAGCACTCGCGCAGTTCCGGCGTATCAGGTGCGATATGACGATCAGCCATCCGTCTTTTGCCCTTTCGTATGTGCCACATGGGCTTTTCTAAAAGGCTTCTGGTTCAGCAGGCGAACAACAATCAGCACACTTGCGGCGAGACCGATGGCATTACCCCATACCGAAACATTGCTGTCGACGTAGCCGCCAAGGCGTAAAGTCAAGATCGAGATCGCAGCGCCAAAGAAAACGCCGATCAGGATATCCCATAGGTTCAAATCGCGCTTCACCGGTCACACTCCCCGAACACCACGTCGATTGCGCCGAGGATGGCGGTTGCGTCGGGCAGCATATGGCCCTTACACATGAAATCCATCGCTTGCAGGTGGCTGAAAGCGGTCGGGCGGATCTTGCAGCGATAGGGCCGGTTCGACCCGTCGCCGACCAGGTACACCCCGAACTCGCCCTTGGGGCTTTCGGTCGCCACGTAAACTTCACCCGCGGGCACGTGGAAGCCCTCTGTATAGAGCTTGAAGTGGTGGATCAGCGCTTCCATCGATTGCTTCATCTCGCCGCGTTTGGGCGGGGAGACCTTGCCGTCGGTGCTCGCGACCGGGCCTTGCGGCATCTCGGCGATGCACTGCTTGATAATCTTCGCGCTCTCGTAAACTTCCTTCACCCGCACCATGAAGCGGTCGTAACAATCCGAATTGGTACCGACGGGAATGTCGAATTCCATCCGATCATAGACGTCATAGGGCTGCGACTTGCGCAAATCCCACGGGATGCCTGCCGCGCGGATCATCGGGCCGGAGAAACCCCAGGCCAGCGCGTCTTCCTTACTCACATGCGCGATATCGACATTGCGCTGCTTGAAAATGCGGTTGTCGAGCACCAGGCTCATCGCATCGCCGAACAATTCGGGCAGACGGCCATCGATCCACTCACCAATGTCGGTGAGCAGCTGTTCGGGCACATCCTGATGCACACCACCGGGACGGAACCATGCTGCATGCATCCGCGCGCCTGAGGCACGCTCAAAAAAGTTCATGCAGTCTTCGCGCAGCTCAAACACCCACAGATTGGGTGTCATCGCGCCCACATCCATCACATGCGCGCCGATATTGAGCATGTGGTTGCAGATGCGCGTCAGCTCGGCAAACAGCACACGCAGATATTGCCCGCGCTCGGGTACCTCTACATCAAGCAGCTTCTCGATCGCGAGGACGTAGCTGTGTTCCTGACACAGCGGGCTGCAGTAATCGAGCCGGTCAAAATAGGGCAGCGCCTGGAGATAGGTCTTGTGCTCGATCAGCTTCTCGGTGCCGCGATGGAGCAACCCTACATGCGGATCGATCCGCTCGATAATCTCGCCATCCAGTTCCATCACCATCCGCAGCACACCGTGCGCCGCCGGATGCTGCGGCCCGAAATTGATCGTGTAATTGGAGATGACCTCGTCGCCGGTGGTGGGCGATTCTTCGAGCTGGATGCTCATGCGTCGTCCTCCTTATCGGCTTCGGCCTTCTCATCGCCGGGCAGAACGTAATCCGCACCTTCCCACGGGCTCATGAAATCGAACTGCCGTAGATCCTGCGCCAGCTCGACCGGTTCGTAAACGACGCGCTTTTCATCTTCCGAATAGCGCAGCTCGGTATAACCGGTGAGCGGGAAGTCCTTGCGGAAGGGATGCCCCTCAAATCCGTAATCGGTCAGGATACGGCGCAAGTCGGTATTGCCGGCAAACACGACACCGTAGAGGTCGAACACTTCCCGCTCGAGCCACCCGGCGTTGGGCCAGAGCGTCGTAACAGTCGGCACCGGTGTGTTTTCATCGGTCGAAACCTTCACCATCACCCGGTGGTTACGCGTAACCGACAGCAGCATATAGACCACTTCGAACCGCTCTTCGCGCTCCGGATAGTCGACTCCGGCGATTTCCATCAACTGCTGGTATTCATGATCGTCGCGCAACAGGCGCAACGCATCCTCGACGCTTTCACGCTTCACTGTCAGCAGAATCTCGCCGTGCTCTTCCCGCGCTTCGACCAGACGATCGCCGAGCGCCTTCGACAGCGCATCCTTTACACCTTCGTTCGAGGCGAATTTCGGGGCGGAGTGCAGCACGGCCATATTACCGCTCGATCGTCCCGCTGCGGCGAATCTTCCGCTGCAACTGCATCACGCCATAGAGCAATGCCTCGGCCGTCGGTGGGCAGCCGGGGATATAGATATCGACCGGAACGATCCGGTCGCAGCCGCGAACGACCGAATAGCTATAGTGGTAATAGCCGCCGCCATTGGCACAACTGCCCATGCTGATCACGTATTTCGGATCGGACATCTGGTCGTAGACCTTGCGCAAGGCAGGGGCCATCTTGTTGCACAGCGTGCCGGCCACGATCATCACGTCCGACTGGCGCGGGGAAGCGCGCGGAGCCACGCCGAAACGTTCCATGTCGTAACGCGGCATGTTCACATGGATCATCTCGACCGCGCAGCAAGCGAGGCCGAACGTCATCCACCACAAGCTGCCCGTGCGCGCCCACTGGAACAGGTCTTCGGTGCTGGTGACGAGGAAGCCCTTGTCATTCACTTCGGTTTGCAGGGCGTGGAAGTACTCCGCATCAGGCTGGCGGATTTCGCCCGGCTTGGCTGTTGGCATTTCGGCCGCGGCGGGCAAGGTCTCGTTCACTCCCATTCTAGCGCCCCCACTTTCCAGGCGTAGGCCAGGCCAACCGCAAGCTCGAACAGGAAGATCATCATCGTGATCCAGCCCGGCCAGCCGGTCAGGTCCAGGCTGACCGCCCATGGAAACAGGAATGCCGCTTCCAGATCGAAGATGATGAACAGGATCGCCACGAGATAAAACCGTACGTCGAACTGGCTGCGCGGGTCCTCGAAGGCCGGAAAGCCGCACTCATATTCGCTGAGTTTTTCCGCATCGGGATTATGCGCCCCGGTAAGCCGGGAAACGCCCATCGGCAGGAATACGAAGAGAGCGGACAGGCCGAGCGCAATGACCAGGAAGATCAGGATCGGCAGGTATTGGCTTAGGTCGACCAAGGAGTGACTCGACTGGCTGCAAAAGGTTAGCCGCGCCCTAGTCCTCTCCCCCGCGCGGTGCAAGGGGCCGAAACCCGGTTTTTTCGCGGTTTTCCCTGTCTATCCCAACAAGCTGAAGACCGGCGTGAGCGGCTTGGCCCAGTCATGGAACATCCTGCGGGCGCCAGCGCTACGGTGAAGGCTCCATCACTGTCATTTTTTCAACTGGCTGTTGATCGCTTTCTTGATTGCCTTGCCATAAGGCGGCTTGAAGCCTGCCAATCCGGCAATATCGCGCTTGGATTGGGCGTAAACCGAACGGGCGTGGCTGAATTCCTTGAAGCCCTCCGGCCCATGGTAAGAGCCGATACCCGATGGGCCAACTCCGCCGAACGGCAGATCTTCCATTGAAACGTGGAAGATCACGTCATTGACAGTTACCCCGCCGGAAATCGTCTTCCGCAACACTTCCTCGCGCTCATCGGTATCATCGCCGAAATAATAAAGGCCGAGCGGACGATCCTTTTCGTTGATGTAGTCTATGGCCTCGCCGACTTGCGCGTAGGTCTTCACCGGCAGGACCGGACCGAAGATTTCTTCCTGCATCGCCTGCATGTCGTCATTGACGTTCTTGAGGATCGTCAGCGGCATCTTGCGGGTATTGGTGTAGGAGAAGTCCTCATCCGACGGGTTGACCTCGATCACTTCGGCACCCTTGTCGCGTGCATCGGCAACCATGTCCTGCAGCCGGTCGAAATGGCGATCGGTGACGATCGAGGTATAGTCGTCATTGCCGAGTAGCGTCGGATACATGTTGTGTACGCCCAGTTCGACCGCGGCAACCGCCGCGTCCTCCTTGTCCTCAGGTACATACATATAATCGGGCGCGAGGCAGATTTGCCCGGCATTCATCATCTTGCCCATGGCGATCCGTTCGCCCGCCTGTTCGAAATTGGCGCCGCGGCCGAGCACGACCGGCGACTTGCCGCCCAATTCCAGAGTAACGGGCGTGAGGTTCCTCGATGCAGCCTCCATGACCTTGCGCCCGGTCGCGGTCGAGCCGGTAAACACGAGATGGTCGAACGGAAGCGAAGAGAATGCATGGGCCACCTCTGGTCCGCCGGTCACGAACGCGACTTCGTCTTCCTCGAAATACTTCTCGCACAATTGCCTGGACAGCTCCGAAGTCTCTTCGGTGAACTCGCTCGGCTTGATCATGGCGCGGTTGCCGGCCGAAAGAATCTGCATCAGCGGGCCAAAAGACAGGTTAATCGGGAAATTCCACGGGCTCAGAATGCCGATCACGCCCTTGGGTTCGTAACGCAATTGCGCCTTTGCCCCAAGCAGGCCGAGCGGGAATTGCACCCTGCGTTTCTCCGGCCTGGCCCATTGGTCCATGTGCTTCAGGCAATATTTGCCGAAATTCACCGTGCTGACGATATCGGTCACCATGCTCTGCAACGGGCTGCGATTGCCGAAATCCCGATTCATCGCGTCGCATAGCGGATCGGCATTATCGACCAGCAACGCGATGGCACGCCTGATCCGGTCCTTGCGTAAGCCCATGTCTTCCGGACGGGCGGCGGTGAAGGCATCGCGCTGTTTCTTCAGCAGGGCTTCGAGGTCTGCAGGGGTAGGATCGGTCATTTCTCTCTCCACGGGTTTCACTTTGCCACCGACTCTCCCCCATTGGCGGGAAAATGACAAGCGTGTGGTATCCGGTTTGCTTTTGCCGCAGTGCAACATTAGACCCTTCGTCGAACAGATACCTCCAAGCGAAAGGCTCCTCCTCATGCCCCAGTTTTCATCCTCCGATCCGGTCGTAATCCTGTCCTATGCACGCACCCCCATGGGCGGCATGCAAGGTGCACTGGCCGATGTCTCGGCAACTGACCTCGGTGCCACTGCCGTCAAGGCTGCCGTCGAACGGTCCGGCGTGGCGAGCGACAAGTTCGACCGGGCCTATATGGGCTGCGTCCTTCCCGCAGGCCTCGGCCAGGCGCCGGCCCGACAGGCAAGCATCAAGGCAGGGTTGCCGAAATCGGTCCAGGCCACCACGGTCAACAAGGTTTGCGGCAGCGGCATGCAGACCGTCATCATGGGTGCGGAAGCACTTGCCTCGGGCACTGTCGATATGGTCGTCGCGGGAGGCATGGAAAGCATGACCAACGCCCCTTACCTGCTCAAGAAGCACCGCTCGGGCGCGCGTATCGGCCATGATACCGCTTACGATCACATGTTCCTCGATGGCCTGGAAGATGCCTATGAGGAAGGTCGCGCGATGGGTACTTTCGCCCAGGATACCGCCAACGAATACCAGATGACCCGCGAAGAGATGGACGAATATTCCATCGAATCGCTCCGTCGTGCCAACGCTGCGATCGAAAGCGGTGCTTTTGCCGATGAAGTCGTTGCGGTGACCGTGACGACTCGTAAAGGCGAGCATATGGTCGATACGGACGAACAGCCCGGTCGCGGCCGCCCTGACAAGATTCCGACCCTGCGACCCGCCTTTGCGAGGGACGGCACGATCACGGCCGCTACATCCAGTTCGATCTCGGACGGCGCGGCGGCGGTAGTCCTGACTCGCGAAAGCGTTGCCAGGGAGCAGAATCTCGATCCGGTCGCAAGGGTCGTTGCCATGGCGGCTCATGCGCAGGAACCGGCCAAGTTCACCATCGCTCCGATCGGGGCGATCGAGAAGCTTCTGGAACAAACGGGCTGGTCGGTCGAGGATGTCGATTTGTGGGAAGTCAACGAAGCTTTCGCCTGCGTTGCGATGTTCGCCATGCGCGACATCGGCATCTCGCACGACAAGATAAACATCAATGGCGGCGGCACTGCGCTCGGCCATCCGATCGGCGCCAGCGGAACTCGTATTATCGTCACCCTGCTCAACGCACTGAAGAAACAAGGCGGCAAACGCGGGATTGCCAGCCTGTGCATCGGTGGTGGAGAAGCAACCGCAGTCGCAATCGAGCTCGTCTGACATTTTTGGAGTCGCACCTCTCATTCGACAGTGCTAGGAACGCCGCTTCGCAAGGGAGAAATAACTTGATGAAGAAACTGATTTTGCTCGCCGGCGTCGCCAGTCTCGCCGCATGTGGTGGTGCCGAAGCCCCGGCCGAAACGGAAGCGCCTGCAGAGGTTGCAACCGGCCCTGAAGCCGGCCTGTATGAAGTGACCACGGCAGAAGGCCAGGTAGCCCGTACGCAAATGAATGCCGACGGGACCTATTCCGATATTGTCGATGGTGAGGCCAGCGGCACAGGTAAATGGACCTGGGCCGACGGCAAGACCTGCTTCACCAGCGATGAAGAAGGTTCGGAGGAATCATGCTGGACCGATGGTGATACCGCCGAAGACGGCAGTTGGACTGCCACCGGGCCGAACGGTGAAACCGTTACCGTCCGTCCTGTAGAAGAAGAAGCGGAAGCCGAACCGGCAGCCTGATTTTCTTTACCGAGAAGTTTGAAAGGGCGGCCCGTTCGGGTCGCCCTTTTCGTTTGGCGTTTTCATTTTGCGCGGACCGTTTGGCGTCAGGGTTCGCCTGAGCCCCATAGCTGCTCGGCTCTCATATAGCCTTTGCGACCGCCGACATCGAAAACGCACCAGCCCAACTCGCAATCGCCCAGCCTGCCGATCACACCCGGCTCCGCATTCCATTTCAGCCTGCCGTTATCCGCAGGCGCTTCACGAATCGCTGCCAGTTCCACGCCAACGACTATTGCCCCGCGTTCCGCACTCAGCATGCGTGCTACGACCCAGCCTTGCGCTCCCTCCGAATCCTGGATCAACCGCCAGCCTTCATGCACGCGCACAACCTTCACCGGCAACCCATTGCGCTTATAGACCCACTCGATCTTGTAGGCCCTGCTCGGACCCACACGCATATTCAGTTCTTCGGTATCGATCGTCGCCCAATACGGTGTTTCCCTGGTCTGGGCCGAGGCGATGCCGGAAATCGCGAAGAGGAAAAGGGCGATGGTCGAAAGAATGATGCGCATGCGAATATCTTACGGTCATTTTCCCCCAGGCTTCAAGACGTCATCCGCAGCCCCGCTACCGCTGCCGCTTGACCGGCAACCCCGCTTGGTCCTAGCGCCAAGGCGATGGATCAGGACAACCACGCTCCGCGCCGCCGGATCGAAGGCAAGGCCCGCATTATCGTCACACGGCATTTGATGCCCGATGTCGAAGCTCGGATGAAAGAGCTGTTCGATGCTCGACTCAATCGCGAGGATGAACCCTTTTCGCGTGACGAACTGGCCGCGGCCATGCGCGATTGCGACGTGTTCGTTCCCACCGTGACCGATCGGATCGACGCCAAACTTATCGAGCAAGCCGGGGATGGGCTTGGACTGATCGCCAATTTCGGTGCCGGAACGGATCACATTGACCTGGCCGCTGCCGCGAAACGCAAGATCATCATCACCAATACTCCCGGGGTTTTCACCGACGATACGGCTGACCTTGCCATGGCTCTGATTATCGGCGTTCCACGCCGGATACGCGAAGGAGTGTCGCTCGTCAGGCGCGGCGAATGGACGGGATGGGCTCCTTCGGGGATGCTTGGACGGCAGCTTGGCGGCAAGATGCTGGGGATCGTTGGCATGGGACGGATCGGACAAGCGGTGGCGCACCGCGCAAAAGCCTTCGGCCTGGAAATCGCCTATCACAACCGAAAACGCCTGCCCCGTGCCCTGGAAAGCATGTTCGGGGCAAGATATGTCGAGAATGTCGACGATCTGATTGCCGCTTCCGATGTTCTGACACTGCATTGCCCTTCTACCGAAAAAACGATCGGTTTCATGGACAAGCGACGGATTGCGCTGATGCAACCCGGTGCTTCGCTGATCAATACCGCGCGCGGAGACCTGATCGACCAGGAAGCACTGATTGCCGCGCTCGAATCGGGTAAGCTCGCCGGTGCCGGGCTCGATGTCTACCCGGACGAGCCGAATGTCGACGGGCGCCTGTTGGCCCATCCCAATGTCATGACCCTACCGCATATCGGTAGCGCCACTGCGGAAGGCCGCTCTGCCTCGGGCGAAAGAGTCATTGCCAATATCCGTTTCTGGGCCGACGGCCATCGCCCGCCCGATCAGGTGCTCGACGCCTTGGTATGATTTCGTCGAACGGGGAGCAGGATAATGATCCACCGTCTATGCGGACTTCTTGCTTTTATGGGCGTCGCCGCACCTGCCCTTGCGCAACCTGCAAACCTTGCTGCAAGTGATAGCGGCGAGGTACGCGAAGGACTGGATATCACCAGCCACGGCGAACGGGTGCGGGAAACGGATTGAAGGGCTAACCAAGTGCTTGTTCTAGAATATCGAACAAGGCGCGAATGGCACCCCGTGAAACTCCGAACTCGAAATGACGATAAGGCAGTTCGAAAGCGCGATCACGCTCATTCTCGGTACCTCGCGCAGATGCGGGCGCAACAATGCCGTCGCGGTGCGACCAGATGGCAATCGTCGGGCAAGCTGGTTTGGTCGATAGTTCTTCCGGAAAAGGCGGATCATCAACTGAATGATCGTTGAGCGCCTCGTAAAGCCGCCAGGCGTTATTGGCACGACGATCTCCCGAAATGGGCGAACCCATCGTTACAACCGCTGCGGCATACTGCGGAAATCTTAATGCTAGCAGCCGCGCATAGAGCCCGCCGAGACTCCACCCTATCAAGATGGCAGGCCGGCCTTCTCTTTCAACGAGCTCTTTCAGCCGTTCACCAACGCGGTCGATAGTCGCGTTTGTAGCGCCGGTATTGAACCTTTGTCCCCAGCCTATTGATCTAAATCCCGCCGCATCGAGCGAACGACGCAAGAGGACAGTCGAACGATCACCAGAAAGCATTCCCGGAATCACAAAGACAGGCCTGTCTTTGCCGAACGCCGTATGGTCAACCGGTTTGCGAAGCGTGTTGGCGATCACCTTGGGAACAGCAACCAGTTCGTTAGACCAGCGCCATAGCGAAGGCGGTTGGCTGGCTGGCGTAGTCATACCCGCTACGGGTCAGTCCCCCGTCAGAATCCGGTCCACCAACTGCTTCACGGTCGGGGTGAAGTTGTTCGAATAGAACGGATCCTGCTTGAACCGGTACGCCGCGTGGCCGGCAAACATCAGATTGTCTTCGGTCGGGCCGCCATGGGCGATATCTTGCAAGGTTTTCTGGATGCAGAAACTGCGCGGATCGGCCAGACGGCCGGTGGTGTAGTCGTCATGATCCTTCCATGACGAGAAACCGCAATGCGACAGGCAGCCCATGCAATCCTTCTGATCCTTGCGGATTTCATCGCGCTTGTCAGGTGTCACATAGATGATCGTGTCATCGGGCGTCTTGAGCGCTTCGGTATGCCCCTCTCCGAACCAGGCCTTCGCCCGCTCATAATCCTTCGGTGTAACCCAGAAGTTCTTGCCCCGCACACCGACATCGAGCTGCCTGGTATGCTCGCCCGCCTCCACCTTGCTGTAGGGAATTTGCCGCTCGCTGCGGTGCATGAGGTCGTAGAGGAAATCGTTCTTCACCGCACTCGAATAGAACCCGGTGGGTGAGAATTTGTGCAACAGCACATCGCCCTCGTCGAGCGTACGCAGACGGTCCTTCCAGCCTTGCGGAATCGGACTTTCCTCGGTCAGCAGAGGACGCGTTCCAAACTGGAAAGCGATCTTGCCAAGTTCAGGGTTGTCGATCCAATCGTCCCATTCGCGCAGGAACCACACGCCACCCGCCATCACGATTGGCACATCTTCCGAAACGCCTTCCTTGCGCATGGTTTCGCGCAGCGCCTTGACCCGCGGATAGGGATCTTCCGGTTTGGTCGGATCCTCCGCATTGGACAGGCCGTT
>JANQPE010000034.1 GCA_028289565.1 Parerythrobacter sp. | reverse complement strand
CCGATACGGTGGTGACGCGCGGTGCGACCGAACACAACGCGGCACACCTGCCCGGGGATTTCATCGCCGCGATGCGTCGCGAATACGGAGCGTCGCAATTGGGCCGGCAGGAACTCGATGGCGAATTGCTCGAGGATATCGAGGGCGCGCTGTGGAGCCGCGCGCTGCTCGAGGAATGCCGCGAGGCGGACGACAGATATGAAAACAACCGCGTGGTCGTCGGCGTCGATCCGCCGGCAAGCGCCCAAGGCGATGCCTGCGGGATCGTCGTCGCCGCGCTGGGCAGCGACGGGATCGGGCGCGTGCTCGCCGATTGCTCGGTCGAAAAACCGACACCCGAACGCTGGGCGCGCGCGGTCGCCGCCACCGCGCGCGCATGGCGGGCCGACCGGGTGATCGCCGAAGCCAATCAGGGCGGCGCGATGGTCGCCAGCGTGCTGCGCGCGGCGGATATTTCGCTACCGCTCAAGCTGGTCCATGCCAGCCGCGGCAAGGCCGCCCGCGCCGAACCCGTCGCCGCGCTCTACGAAGCGGGCCGCGTGCGACACGCCGGGATGTTCGCGCAGCTCGAGGACGAGTTGTGCGGGTTGCTGGCCGGAGGCGCATACCGGGGCCCCGGCGCCAGCCCCGACCGCGCCGACGCGCTGGTCTGGGCGCTGACCGAGCTGATGCTGGGGCGACGCAGGAGGCCGCGGATTCTGAGCTTCTGATATTATGGTTTTGAATAACAATGAGATGGCTTGAATCATGTATTAACTTGACGGTAATCGATCATACCTCATACATGGCGCATCAACTTTTCTCCCATCGGACACGCCGCCTTGAGCGGCCTCCGGTTGGGTTATCTTCATGACATAGCTGACTTTATCTCGACCAAAAGGCACGATAAGGAAGGCTATGCCTGTTGAACCCGAGGAAAAGCGCGCCATCGCATTTTTTGATGGTCAGAATCTGTTCCACTCAGCCAAGGCGGCTTTTGGGCACGCATACTCTAATTACGATCCGCGCGCACTCGCTGAAGATATTTGTCGTCAACAAGGCTGGCAATGCCAAGAAGTGAGATTCTAACACCGGGATACCCGATACCGCGGACAATCCGTTCTGGAATCACTTCTGGACTGCAAAAGGCGCTCAAATGGGTCGCCAAGGGGTCCATGTCTATACCCGGTCTCTACGCTACAGGAACAAGACGGTTCGTCTTCCCGACGGGACGACTCATACATTTCTCGATGGGGACGAGAAAGGCATCGATGTCCGCATCGCGATCGACGTCATCCGGATGGCGCACAGCCGCGCCTTTGATGTTGCCCTGCTATTTTGTCGCGATCAGGATTTGTCCGAAGTGGCGGACGAGATACGCGTGATTTCGAATGAACAAAACCGATGGATCAAGATTGCATTGGCATATCCCCACAGCCCGGCAACGCCAATGGTGAAGGGAATCAATCGCACGGACTGGATCCGAATTGACAGAGCGACCCATGATCGCTGCCTTGACGCCCGCGATTATCGGCCAAAACGGCCCTGACGCCAACAAACAGATATTCCCCTTCACAACCCCCGGCATGTCCGGGGGTTTTGTTTTTTAAACGACGCAAGGAACCTTCCCATGTCCTTCCTCACCACCCTGGCTTCCGCCTTCAAGGGCGGGGGCGAGTCACGCGTGCCGATTGCGCGCGGCTTCGTTTCGCCCTGGGCGACGGCTTTCGAGAGCCCGGCCCGCCGCCCGTTCGACTACACGCGCTCGATCCGCGAGGGGTTTGTCGCCAACCCGGTGGCGCAACGCGCGGTGCGGATCGTGGTGGAAGGGGTCGGCAGCGCACCGCTGCTGCCCGCCGACGAAACGCTGACCGGGCTGGTTACCGCCGGCAGCGCGGGCCAGTCGCTGATCGAGACGGTCGCCGCGCACCTGCTGCTCCACGGCAACGCCTATGTGCAGGTGATCAAGGACGGCGCGGGCCAGCCGGTCGAGTTGTTCGCCCTGCGACCCGAACGCGTGTCGGTGGTGCCGGGCGAGGATGGCTGGCCCGATGCCTATGCCTACCGGCTGGCCGATCGCACGCTCGAAATCGCCTGCGAGGACGCGGCCGGCTGGCCCGAGATCGTCCATCTGAAAAGCTTCCATCCGGGCGACGACCATTATGGTGCCGGGTCGCTCGCCGCCGCCGGGCAGGCGATCGCGATCCACAATGCAGCGAGCGAATGGAACCGGTCCTTGCTCGAAAATGCCGCGCGGCCCTCGGGCGCGCTGATGTACGAAACGGACGGTGGCGCGGAACTGACGACCGACCAATATGAGCGGCTCAAGGCCGAGCTGGCCGCCGCCTATCAGGGCCATGCCCATGCCGGGCGACCGATGCTGCTCGATGGCGGGCTGCGCTGGCAGAGCATGGCGCTGAGTCCGGCGGACATGGATTTCGCCACGCTCAAGGCCGCGGCCGCGCGCGACATCGCGCTCGCTTTCGGAGTGCCGCCGATGCTGCTCGGCCTGCCGGGCGACAATACCTATGCCAATTACCGCGAGGCCAACCGCGCGCTATGGCGGCTCACCCTGCTGCCGCTGGCGGGCAAGATCCTGGCCGGACTGGCGCACGGCCTCGCGCCATGGTTCCCCGCGACGCAGGGCGGTGCCACGCTGGCGGTCGATCTCGATCGCGTGCCCGCACTGTCCGAGGACCGCGAGCGGCTGTGGAAGCAAGTGAACAAGGCCGGCTTCCTGTCGGACAAGGAAAAACGCGCCCTGCTGGGCCTCGAAACGGGAGACACGCCATGAAGCATGACGACATGCTCGCTCGCCTTATCGGGCAAGCGGCGCAGGATGGCGGCGACCTGGCGACCCTGCGCGCCATCGTCGAGGAATCCTCCGCGATCGGCGCTGATCGGGCCCTGGTCCGGCTCGGCCTCGGCGACGAAGGCGCGCAGGACGATATCGACGAATTGCGCGAACTGCTCGGCGCGTGGCGCGATGCCAAGGCGAGCGCGTGGAAGGCGGCGGTCGAATGGATCGTGCGCGGTGTGCTCGCACTGCTGCTGGTCGGGATCGCGGTCCGGCTCGGCGTCGGCGAGATGCTGGCGTGAGGCTGGCAGGTTACGCGGCGCTGTTCGATCGTGCCGATGCCGACCGCGATACCATCCGCCCGGGCGCCTTCGAGCGCACGCTGGCCGAGCGGGATGCCGCTCTGCCGTTATACTGGCAGCACCGCCCCCGCCGGAGGATCGGCTGGGTCGAGAGTGCCATGGAAGATGCTCGCGGCCTGCGCGTGATCGCCCGGCTCGACGACCCCACGGGACGCGCGGCGACGCTGCTCGCGCGGCGCGAGGTGGACGGCCTCAGCTTCGGCTATCGCGCGCGTCAATACCGGCACACGCCATCGGGCCGCGTGCTTGAGGATATCGACATGCTTGAAGTGAGCCTCGTCACGCACCCGCTGCAGCATGCTGCACGGGTGCATCTGCTGGTTTAGCCGGAGTTGTTTGTTTGCGCCTGAGGCAAAACAAACGACTCCACAGCAACCGCGGACATTGCTCCTTTCACTTACCACTCCCTCCCTCACCCCAACGAAAGGCAACCCTCATGGATACCGAAATCACTATCGACACGCCTGCGACCGACCCGCTCGAAGCGAGCTTCGATATCGTCGCCCGCCAGGATGTCCTCGAAGAGAAACAGGACAGGGCGGAGGCCGATATCGTCATGCTGCGCAGCGATGTCGACGAGGTGAAGGCACGCGTCGATACGATCGGTCGCGCCGCCCGCCCCGCCCTTTCCGGCGCGCGGGATCGCACCGAAGTCAAAGGCTTCATCGATGGCTATCTGCGCCGCGGCTCCACCACCGAAGTGAAATCGATCACCGGCCAGGTGCCCGCCGAGGGCGGCTATGCCGTCCCGCAGGAAGTGGACGCCGTCATCGCTCGCGAGCTGGTCGACATCAGCCCGATCCGTGCCATCGCCCAGGTCGTGCAGACCGGCAGCGCGGGCTATCGCAAGCTGGTGACCAGGGGAGGCACTGCGTCCGGCTGGGTTTCCGAAACCGCCGCCCGCCCCGAAACCGATACGCCCGAATTCGCTGAAATCGCCCCACCATCGGGCGAACTATATGCCAGCCCGGCGGCAAGCCAGACAATGCTCGACGATGCCGCATTCGACCTCGAAAGCTGGCTGGCGAGCGAGATCGCAACCGAATTCGCCCGCGCCGAAGGCGCCGCTTTCGTGAGTGGCAACGGCACCGACCAGCCCAAAGGCTTCCTGGCCGCGCCGACTTCCGTCCTGGGCGACGGCGCGCGCGATTTCGGCAGCCTGCAATATGTCGGTTCGGGCGATGCAAACGGGCTCGGCGGCACGGCCGAAACCGTGCTGATCGACCTCGTCCACGCGCTCAAGGCAGGCCATCGCCAGGGCGCGAGCTTCGTGATGAACTCGGCCACGCTCGCCGAAATCCGCAAGCTCAAGACCGGCGACGGCGCGTTCCTGTGGCAGCCCGGCCTGGTCGACGGCCAGCCCGACCGGCTGCTCGGCTACCCGGTGGTCGAGGCCGAGGACATGCCCGATATCGCCGGCAACGCTTTCCCGATCGCGTTCGGCAATTTCCGCCACGGCTACCTGATCGCCGAACGCAGCGCGACGCAGATCCTGCGCGATCCCTTCACCAACAAACCCTTCGTCCATTTCTACGCCACCAGGCGGGTGGGCGGACAAGTGCTCGATTCGGCAGCGATCAAGCTGATGAAAATCGAGGCCTAGGAAGGAAACCCCTCACCCTTTCCTCCGTCATCCCACAACCCTTCGTCATCCCCGCGAAAGCGGGGATCCAGAGTGGCCGGGTCGCACTGTCCCACCCTGGACCCCCGCTGTCGCGGGGGTGCGAGGGAGGTCGGGGTGACGAGTGTGGAGAGGGGCGGCAAGTGCGAAGAGGTGCCCCCCCGAACCCTGGCCGCGACAGCCAGAGCGCGACTGCGCGACGGCCGGTCAGGCCGAAGCCAGGCGGGCTGGACGGCCCGCGCCCGGCGTCTGAGGGCGCAAACAAAAACACG